>JASJBW010000202.1 GCA_030066315.1 Gammaproteobacteria bacterium | reverse complement strand
CGTGGTATCAGCGTCGAGGTCAAACAGGGACGACTCGTCGTTCAAGCCCAGAATTTCCTGTTCTAATTTTTTTCGATCTTCTTCTGACTGAAAGACCGTTTTATCATCGTCATCCTCAGTAGAAAGGATGATGACATCATCATTTTCTTTATCGTGATTACTCATTGCCCTAAATTCTCTATTTTTGTGCATTTTAAATTCAGTAAAGCCTTGATAATGTGTTTTATTGCGCATATTCGACGACAGCTCACGGTTTTAGCGCGTGAATCTTCACCAAAACGCGATAATTTTCATGGTCTTAATAGAGCGCGTTTTGCTTTGATTGGTTGTTCATCCGGGTCTTATGACCGGAAAAACCTATAAATAGTAGGAGAATCATAAAATGCCAGCCTATGTATTAGAAATAGACGGAATAAGCGTTGGGTCCATGAGTTGTGCTACCTGTGATCAGGAATGGGTTCATGACACCATTACGACGGATGAAGGTGAGACTGTTCATGTTTCCAAATGCCCTGATGGCCAGGGTATGGTCAAACCCCGCTGTGTTGTGGACAGAATATGAGTGGTCCGGTCTAATACTTTAAGCCGCAGCCTTTTTTCAGGCTGCAGTCTACCGTTTAGTCCATCTAAACTATAAAAGGCTAGAACCCAGTTTCACAGCGGGTTAAACTGAATTATTAGCTTTTTTTTCCGAGACTCAAATAAAGGCTTTGAGTGGTTTTATTAGTGTAAGGGCTTTTTATGAACACTAATCCTGCATTGATGGCTTCTACTTTTCCATACATTTTAGCGGCAATTACATCAAGCATTCATGATGACTTAAGGCGCTTGAATAAGCGCGCGAGATTGTTTTTGCCGGATAATTTTGCAGCGGTTTCATGAATATCATTTTCGATACGCGAGCAGTGGGTCTTCCATGCCCATAATGCAAAGCCTGACCGCCAAGATCTTTATTGCGGGATTGGTCTCCTCCCTGGCCTATATCGTGGGTATCACCTTGCTGAGTTATTTCTTTATTGAAAAAAATATGCACAAGGTTTACCTGGATAAAGCCCATATCGTCGCTCGATCTCTGGGCACCACCATCGAATCACGCTCGGACCTCAGTCAACCTGCCATGTTGGGGCAGATTGAAAAGCATTTAAAACTGGATCCTGACGTACAGTCCATTACGGTTTTTACCAAACAATTTGGTGTGCTCGTTTCCACGATATCCAATCTTCAAGGTCCCACCGGAATACCGGCCAGTGGTAATAATTTACAGGCTTTTAATGAAAACCAGGTGGTCAAGCGGTTTCTGATTGAAAATGATATGCCCTTGCTCAGAGTCTTTTCGCCGATACAGTTAGCAGGCCAATCAATAGGCACTTTAAAGATTGATCTTAAACTGGAAAGTTTCAATCAGCTCAGGAGAAATTATCTCATTTCAATTATTTTGGGCCTAATAGTGATCAACGCGCTGATATTGTTGGGCTTCATTCTGTATGTAAAGTTGCGCGTGGCAGAACCGGCTCACCAGTTGCTGGCGAATGTTAAAAAGATTACCCGCGGCGAGTTTGATGTCAGAGTGCCTATCACTTCCAGGGATGAGTTGGGCATGCTCAGTGAGGATTTTAACAAAATGGCGCTCAGCCTGGAGCAACAACGCCAGGAAATTATTAGTGCCAATGAAAATATCGAGTACCAGGCAACACATGACATGTTGACGGGGCTGCCTAATCGTTACAGTTTTCAGGAACGTATTCGTCAAAATGTCGTTACCAGTAAGCGACATTTACGCCGGGGTGTCATGATGATGATGGACCTCGACCAATTCAAAGCGGTGAATGACAGTATGGGTCATCATGCGGGCGATGAGTTACTGATTCAAGTAGCCGATCGCCTTAACCGAGTGATTCGCGAAGAGGATATGTTGGCCAGGCTGGGGGGGGATGAGTTTATTATTCTGATATCCGAGGTATCTAATGATGAGGAAAAAGCATTAAGCCAGGTACAGACCATTCTAAGCGGTATTCTGGATAGTTTTACCGAGCCCTTCCTGTTGAACGATGAAGAAGTCAAGATTAGCGCCAGTATTGGTGTCGTGTTTTATCCCGACCAGGGTGAAGACGTTGAGGAATTACTGAAACATGCCGATACCGCGATGTACAAGGCCAAGGAAGATGGTGGTAATTGCAGTCGTCTATTTGATGCCAACATGCAGCAAAAACTGAGTCGTCGCGTCGGGGTCTTAAAAAATCTGCGCAATGGTATTCAACAGGAACAGCTCAAGCTTTTCTATCAGCCACAGGTCGATGCCAAGGGCAAGCTGATGAGTGCGGAAGCCCTGGTGCGCTGGATACACCCCCATAAAGGGATCATTCAGCCCCATGACTTCATCGATGTGGCAGAAAATAACGATATCATTATCGAACTCGGCGAGTGGGTGATTTCCTCGGTGTGTGAACAATTACAACATTGGCGTGCATCCAAGTCGGTCAGGCAACTGGTGCCTATCTCGGTTAATATGAGTTCCAAGCAATTTCACCAGGACAACTTTTGTGACCTGGTAATCGATAACCTGGAAAAATTCGATATATCACCCCATTATTTAACCCTGGAAATTACCGAGAATGTATTATTAAAAAAATTTCAGGATACGCGAGAAAAAATCCAAAAACTCAAACAGTTTGGAGTCCGGTTTTCAGTGGATGACTTTGGCACCGGATTTTCTTCGTTAGCTTATTTAAAACAATTGCCTCTGGATGAGGTTAAAATTGATCGTTCGTTTGTGCGTGACATGATGACCGACAGCAAGGATGAACACCTGGTGAATGGTATCATCAATTTATCCCATACCCTGGATCTGAACGTGGTCGCTGAAGGTGTGGAGAACCAGATGCAATTTGATATTCTCATTGCCAAACATTGTGAACTGTTTCAGGGCTTTCTGTTTGATCAACCGTTAACGGCTGATCAGTTTGAAAAATACCTCAACTGATTATTCTGTTTCTTGCTCCGGTTTAATTTGAGCACACTGTGCAACAATCCATTGCTTGAAAGCCTGAACTTTCTTTTTATGCGCATTTATTCTTGAGGAAACCAGGTAATAAGAAAAGTGAATCGGCATCTTCAAGTCAAAGGGTTGTACCAGACGACCATTACGAATATCCGTGTCGGCAAACACGGTGGCCACCAACGCAACGCCCTGGCCTTCGATGGCCGCCTGAATGAGCATATCGGGTTGATTAAAATAGATACCATGCGCAGTATCCACGCCCTCAATATCCATGGTTTTCAACCACATTTCCCAATCTGGCCAAGACTGGCCACGCATACCGATATCATAATGTAACAGGGTCTGGTGTTTGAGATCTTGAGGCGTAACTAATCCGGGTTGTGTTGACAATAATTGCGGGCTGCACACGGGAATAACATCCAGGGACATTAAATGGGTCGAATCCAGTTGCGGATCATCAGTCAGGCTGAAACGAATGCCCACATCGATGTTTTCCTGTTCAAAATCCACCAGCCTTGTAGATGAATCAATTCTAACATCGATATCAGGATGCTGTTGGTTAAAATCGGTGAGGCGGGGAATCAACCATTTGGCAACAAAAGAGGGTGGGGCTGTGATCATCAGGGGCGTTTGTTCCTGCTGGATTTTAATGGCTTCTACACCCTGTTGCATCAATCTGAATGCTCGATTGAGTTCCGGTTGCAGGGTTAATCCTGCTTCGGTCAACGTAATCATGCGATTCATTCTTTTGAATAAAGGCATATCAAGATACTGCTCCAGCCCCTTGATTTGTTGGCTGATGGCGCCTGGTGTTACATGCAGTTCCCGTGCGGCCATGCTGAAACTCAGATGACGCGCGGCCGCTTCAAAAGCACGTAGCGCATTTAACGGTGGCAGGCTTTTCATATTAGAAAAACTAAACTAATGATTAGTAATGATAGTTTGTTAAAGCCTTGAATTGCAAATATATTGTTATCCCAACACCAATTTGTAAATATTTGATGATAGGAGAACTAATATGAAAAATACTTCAAGAGTACTGACCGTGATGGGCTATCGTGATGCTTTTGATCCACAAACCCTGCAGCTTCATCAGCAAAAGTCAGCCGTGTTACGTGTGCGTGCCATTAAAAAACAAGTCAGCAGGTTGGCCCGTTTGATCCGACGTTTAGTGGGATTCATGCAAGCCGCCAGGATTCAACGTAACGCGATTCAAGCACTGTCCAAGTTGAATGATGATCAGCTATTGGATATTGGTTTGTCCCGGTCTGAAGTAGAACGTCTGCAACTGGGTCATATTTCGCTCGAAGAATTATCAAGGCAAAGACAGGATTGGCAGCAGCGTGTTCAAATAAGGAAACACGTCAGCAATATTCGGAAATTCAGTCAATACAAGCAGCCACAACAGGCCATTGAAAGCAATCAACCATTACTCAGCCGTTGTGGTTAAAGCCTAGGTTTGACGGTTTATTTAAACCGGGATTGCATGATGTGTGTCTCGAGTTCTTTATCTATTCCGAGCACATGAGAAATTAACCAGTCTGACAAGTACGTTGTAATATGGGCGCGGAATTCTGGATCCTTGAAGCCCTCGTCAATGATGCTGGGGCTGATTTTCAGTTTTTCTATTTTTTCCGTGAAGTGCTTGTGAGCCAGGACATGCGCTTGCATGTTAGGATAGCCCGTCAATTCCATATACTTTTCTTCCAGTGAAAAATGATGGTTCACATAATCGGTTAATCGTTCCATCAATTCATGTCCAACAGAGGGATCCTGCTTAAGTTGATCAATAATTGCGAGCAGCTCCTGGTGTTGTTCATCCTGCCAGATAAGGTCACTGGTTTTCATAAAGCATTACTTGGTTTATAGAAACAAACTTGATTATTTTTTCTCATTTACGCCCAGACTATGACGATAAAGATACAGGGGGTGAACCAGGGAGGGATTAACACCAGCCATTATCGATTCTAATCTATAATAGCTGGCTTCTGATGAATAACTAAGCCTTTTTATATTCAAAGTAATCATTGAGTTTGATATCCGTCGCGGCTCTTTAACTTAACTCTATGTGTCTAATTACCCTTTGCCCGCATTGAGCCCGCTACCAGGATTAATCCTGGTATGGTCACCCAGTATCTCCGGGAGCCGGCATCGGTTAAGCGAGCAGGGCTTTGGATAAAACCAAATAAGTACGCTGATACCATTGCCCCTTATCGGTAATAGATCGTAAAGGTGGCATAGTGCTTTTCAACAGAAAAGGGCAGGTATATATTAATGAAATCATCAGCTAAACATTGAGTGATGCAGTGCTTGAATGTAAGCTGTGAGTTGATCAAAGACTGTCATGGCACATCAAGGATATGAAAATAATAACGATATGAAATCGAACTCAAGGATTGGATGAACCTCGTTTTTCAACAACAGCAAGTGAGGGTTATCTGATATTAAGATTGAAATTTCCAGCGGGAAGAGGGAGCCAGGGATTGCCAATACGCTCGAGTGTCCAGCGCAGGCGTTTATCAGAATAAATTTTAGTATTGATCCTTTCCGGTGTGATTGCGGCCAATTGGGTGCCAT
>JASJBW010000201.1 GCA_030066315.1 Gammaproteobacteria bacterium | reverse complement strand
AACTTCCTGAACCAATATGCCTCGAAGAGATTGATATTCTATGAGTACTTTTTTTGCATTGTTATTCTGGTTTGCCACGGCGGTCATCATCATTGGCCTGGGTTTTAAAATCAGGCAATACTGGGTAACACCGGCCCCTCTGAAGATTCCGACAACACCCGCACCGACAACCAAGTCTGGTGTTGTTTATAGAATGGCAAAAGAAGTGATCGTATTTGAAAGCCTGTTCAAATCCAATAAGTGGATCTGGATTTTTGGCTGGATTTTTCACATGTCACTGTTTCTGGTGCTCGCCCGACACCTGCGTTATTTCCAGGAACAACCCTGGTTTCTGGTCAATGTGATCCAGCCTTTTGGTAAGTATGCCGCCTTTGGTATGGTCATTGGACTGCTGGGTTTACTGGTTCGCCGTATCGTGGTTGACCGTGTGCGTTACATCTCTTCACCTTCTGACTTTCTGATGCTGATCATGTTGCTCGTGATTGGTTTCAGCGGCATCGTGATGTCTTTCTTTATCCACACGGACATCATTGCGGTTAGAGAATTCTTCTTGAACTGGATGGGTTTCTCCATCTCTGAATTACCGTTTAGTGTGCCTCTCATGGTTCACCTTTCACTGGTAGCACTGTTGATGATCGTATTTCCATTCAGCAAGTTATTGCATGCCCCGGGGGTCTTTTTTAGCCCTACCCGTAACCAGGTGGATAATCCACGCGAACAGCGTCATATCGCCGACTGGGCTGCCAAACTTGAAACTGAAAACAAGGGCTAGGAGATAACACGTGGCCGATTTCGAAACACCCGAATTATTCAAAAACATCCACATTCCCAAGTTACAACCGGGCGTGATGGAATCTGTTGGGCCGTTTATAGCCAAACCGGATCATCAAGAAAGCCTCGGTTTCCCCCATGAACTGGTGGACAACTGGGAAGAAAAAGCCGTTGATGCGATGGGCGATGCCGTCAAGAAATATCGTGGCCTTGCCGTATTCCTGGACTCCTGTGTTAAATGTGGAGCTTGTACTGATAAGTGTCATTACTACCTGGGTTCCACCGATCCTAAAAATATGCCCGTGGCACGACAGGATTTATTCCGTTCGGTTTATCGAAAATATCATACGCCTGCTGGCAAGTTTTTAAGCAAATTAGGCCTTGAAGGCCTGATTGGCGCCAAGTCCATGACCAAAGAAGTCTTGGATGACTGGTGGAATTATTATCATCAATGTTCTGAATGTCGTCGCTGTTCTGTCTACTGTCCTTATGGTATCGATACCGCCGAAATCACCATGGCGGCACGTGATGTTATGGCCCAGGTGGGTCAAGGCATGAAATACAGCAACGAGATCATCGGCAAGGTCTACAAGATCGGTAATAACCTCGGTCTGCCTGAACCGGCCCTGGCCGATACGCTTGAGGGCCTGGAAGAAGATATCGAGGATGAAACCGGGGTCAAGGTTGAACTCCCTCTGGACCGTAAAGGCGTTGATATCCTGTTGGTTACACCTTCAGCGGACTTTTTTGCAGAACCGCATGTAGATGGTTTGATGGGTTATGCCAAGGTTTTTCATGAAGCCGGCGTTTCCTGGACCTTGAGTTCCAAGGCCTCTGAAGCAGCCAACTTTGGCCTGTTTATCGGTAACTATGAAAACATGCGTAAAATCTCCCTGCGAATTCGTGAAGCCGCGATCGATCTGGGTGTTAAACGTATTGTATTCGGAGAGTGTGGTCATGCCTGGCGTGTGGCTTACAGTTTCCTTAACACGCTAGCCGGACCTTTTGATTTTCTTGATCAAAACTATCCCATTCCCCAACACATCTGTGAATTCACCTACGATTTAATCCAGAAGGATAAGCTCAAGTTTGATCCTTCGGAAAATGACTGGATGACGTTAACCTTCCATGATTCCTGTAACGTGGCACGAGCGTCACGTATGGGTGATGAACCGGGTGGTCAATTCAAGATCCCTCGAGAAATCATCAAAACTGTCTGTAACAACTATGTAGATATGGCACCTGAAACCATTGGCGAAGGCACCTACTGCTGCGGTGGTGGTGGCGGGCTACTGACGGATGACCTGATAGCCGTACGCGTTAAAGGGGCCATGCCACGTATGACTGCCTTAACTAATGTGGTTAAGGATGAAGGGGTCACCCATATGGCCGCAATCTGTGCCATCTGTAAATCCCAGTTTAGCAAGGTCTTACCGTATTACGACCTGGGCATGGATATGATAGTCAGTGTGCATCAGTTAGTTTCCAATGCACTGATTTTAACCGGACAAGAAACGGATGAAGACGAGGCTGAAGCAGCCGCTGAATAACTTTTTGAGATTTTGAATTTAATTTTCCAGTGAAAACTGTTGGTCACAGGAGCTAAAAAATGGCAACAACTACAAAAGAAATGAACACCAAACTGACTTTTCGTAAGTTCGAGGACGGTGTTAACAAATACAAAAATATTGGTGATGACATCTTCAATGAAGATCATTCGCACAAGTGTCCCACCTACGTACATCGTACGCCGCCTTGCCAGGGTAGTTGCCCTTCTGGCGAGGATATCCGCGGATGGTTGGACATTGTTCGCGGAATTGAAACACCCCCTGAAGGTATTTCCATGCAGGAATATGCTTTCCGTCGTTCCACGGACGCCAACCCGTTTCCCTCCATGATGGGTCGCGTTTGCCCTGCTCCTTGCCAGGATGGCTGTAACCGTAACAACGTCGAAGATTTCGTAGGTATCAACGCGGTGGAGCAGTACATCGGCGATACGGCGAAGAATGAAGGTTACAAGTTCGATAACAGCGCTTCATTGTCTGGCAAAAAAGTAGCCATTATCGGTGGTGGACCCGCGGGTCTTGCGGCTGCTTACCAATTACGTCGCATGGGCCATAGCTCAATGGTTTTTGACGACCATGATGAATTGGGCGGTCTGTTTAAATACGGTATTCCTGGCTATCGTACCCCGCGTGAATTCCTGAACCATGAAATCCAGCGTATCCTGGATATGGGCGGTATCGACGTTACCCTGTCTACCCGCGTAGGTCAGGACGTTTCCGTAGAGCAACTGGAAAAGGATTACGATGCCATCATCTGGGCCATCGGCTGTAAAACCGGCCGTGCACTGCCCGTACCTAATGCGGATGCACCCAACTGCGTATCGGGTGTAGCCTTCCTCGAAGCGTTCAACAAGGGCACCATGCAGGTCACCGCGAGCAAGGTCGTCTGTGTCGGTGGTGGTGATACATCAATCGACGTGGTCTCGGTCGCACGACGCCTGGGTAAAATTGATACGTTGCCTGAAGAAGAATTACCTGAACATGTTATCGGCGGTTACGTCGCTCATGATTCTGCTTATGCCGCTGCTCGTGACGGCGCTGAGGTCGTTCTGACTTCCTTGTTCGAGCGTGAAGAAATGACCGCAGCCGAGCATGAAATCGACGATGCCATGCGCGAAGGTGTGAGTATTCATGACGGTGTTATGCCTGTCGAAGTTATCGTTAACGATGCCGGTCGTGCAACCGCCTTAAAAATGGCCAAGTGTGAAATGGTAGATGGACGTCCCACCCCCGTGGAAGGCTCTGAATATGAAATCGAATGTGACTTGATCGTTTCTGCGATCGGGCAGTCAGGTGACTTAACCGGACTGGAGCAGTTCGACAATGGCCGTGGCTTGATCGATTCTGACAGTTACTACCGTGTACCGGGTAAAGAAGGTCATTTCGTTGCCGGCGACATCATTCGTCCTCACCTGTTGACCACCGCTATCGGTCAGGCCTCTGTCTGTGCTGAAACCGTGAATGCCTACCTGACTGAAGCCGAGATGAAAAAGCGTCCCAAGGTTGACGTTCATCACTTCGATCTGCTGAACAAGTTGAACGAAGCGGGTCTCGAGCCTAAGGAATATGAGCATGTCAATGATGATCGTGGTACCAACGATGCGGACTATGCGGTACATAACTATGAAGACCGCTCTTCTCAGGAAATCATTTCTTCCGACAACCTGTTTCTGGGGCATTTTGAGTACACACCACGCAATGTTCGTGATCAGGTTGTGCCTTCTTCTGAAGAAGTATTGGGCCACTTCGAAGATCGCCTGGTACCCTTGACTGAAGAACAGGCCGTGGCTGAAGCGGGTCGCTGCATGAGTTGTGGTATGTGTTTCGAGTGTGATAACTGCGTTATTTATTGTCCTCAGGATGCAGTCTTCCGCGTCAAGAAAGACAAGCACACCACGGGGCGTTATGTGGATACCGATTACTCAAAATGTATCGGTTGTCACATCTGTTCCGATGTTTGCCCAACCGGCTACATCGACATGGCCATGGGTGATCATTAATAGATCGGATGGAATTATCTGTGAAGACACGTTCATTTACTCATCTGCTAATGACCATGGTACTCTTGCTGTGGTCTGTCAGCGGGCTGGCTGCCAGCCAGTACTCTGGCCCCAATCGTGATGCTAACGGTAACATCATACCGACACCTAAAGGTGAGCAATGCGTTGAGCCTACGCCCGACATGCGCGCTAATCATATGAAATACCTGCTGCATAAGCGCGATTTAACCATGTACGATGGCATTCGTACCAAACAGCACAGTCTGGTGGAATGTATCAATTGCCACGCCACACCCGGTGAAGATGGCCAGATTACCCGTATCCATGATGACAGTAATCAGCATTTTTGTTCCAGTTGCCATGTCGCGGCCAGCGTTAAACTGGATTGTTTTGAATGTCATGCTGATCGTCCTGTAGAAGCGTTCAGCGAATCCTCAGTTGAGTCACAACTCAATGAGCAGTTAAACCTGTCAATGGAATCAGCGCATATGCCTTATGTCCTCATGAACAGGAAGGTTCAGTAACCATGGACCAGAACGCTATGAACGAAACCAATAAAATAGATCAGTACCGTCGGAAATTTCTCGGCGGAACAGCCACTGCAATCGCTGGCTTAAGCGTGGCGCCCGGTGTGCTTCTGCAAACGGTCCAGGCCAAACCCGTAGATCAAGCCGTTACCAGCCAAAATCGCTGGGGGTTATTGATTGATACTCAAAAATGCGCCGATGGTTGCAACGATTGTGTAACCGCATGTAATTCTGAACATGGCCTGCGTGAAATCCATGGACCGGCTACGGATGCCCAGTGGATTCGAAAAGTGACTCTTAAAAACAAGACCACGGGTCACACCATCAACATGCCGATGATGTGCCAACATTGCGAGAAGCCGCCGTGTCAGGATGTATGTCCGACCGGTGCATCGTTTCGCCGCGAAGACGGCATCGTGCTGGTCGACAAGCATATCTGCATCGGTTGCCGCTATTGCATGATGGCCTGCCCGTACAAGGCGCGTAGTTTCATCCACGAGCCCCTAACCGACCAGTTGCCGGTGGCACCGCGCGGCAAAGGCACCGTTGAAAGCTGCACTCTGTGCATGCACAAGGTCGACCGTGGTGACGGCACGACGGCCTGCGCCGAGGCCTGCCCCCACGACGCCATTACCTTCGGCGATTTGAATGATCCGCAAAGCGAAATTTCCCAGCGCCTGGCCGCAAAAGGTGGCCGCGAATTGCGGGCTGAGC
>JASJBW010000200.1 GCA_030066315.1 Gammaproteobacteria bacterium | reverse complement strand
CCACACACGCGACCAGGGCATCGGGCAGACGACCGGCTGATTCCAGCATTTGAGCTCTGGCTTCACGTCCTATGATTGACTGGAAATCACGAACCATGGCGGGATAAGGATGGGGTCCCGCAACCGTTCCGATAATATAAAAAGTATCGTCTACATTGGTAACCCAATCACGCATGGCTTCATTCAGCGCATCTTTCAGGGTTGCCGATCCTGATTTCACAGGAACCACTTCGGCACCCAAAAGCTTCATACGATAGACATTCGGTGCCTGGCGTTCGATATCCTCGGCACCCATAAACACGACACATTCAAGGCCTAATCTGGCTGCGACGGTAGCTGAAGCTACACCATGCTGACCCGCTCCAGTCTCGGCAATAATGCGTTTTTTCCCCATACGTTTGGCCAACAACGCTTGCCCAATCGTATTATTAATCTTGTGAGCACCCGTGTGGCTCAGGTCCTCACGTTTGAGCCAGATCTGGGCGCCACCTATTTTTGCGGATAACCGCTCGGCAAAATAAACCGGGGTGGGACGTCCTACGTAATCATGCAAGTCCTTTTCAAATTCCCTAATAAAATCTTCATCCTTAACATATTTCTCATAGGCTTCACGTAATTCGTCTAGCGGGCCCATCAAGGTCTCAGCGACAAACAAGCCACCAAACTGGCCAAAATGACCACGCTCATCAGGATAAGCGGTAAAGTCCTCTACGATTTCATTTTTGACAGTCGACACGTGCAACCTCTCTACAAAAAGCTTTAATTAATCCGGCATCCTTGATGCCCTTTTGCTGTTCAACACCACTACTCACATCCACGGCCCAGGGCTGGACTTGTGTCACGGCTTCGGCAACATTCTGAGGAGTTAATCCGCCCGCAAGAATTAGCGGATGGTGAAATGTTGAAGGAATCTTCGACCAGTCAAATGTATCACCTGAGCCGCCCTGGCGTCCAGCGACATTACTGTCCATTAAAAAACCCTGAGCTGAGGCGTATAAATTGGCATAACCTGATGCATCATCAACGCTACCCATGGGTATTGCTTTTATATAGGGCTTTTGCCACTGTTCACAAGCATCAGGCGTTTCCGTACCATGAAATTGCAAACAATCGGGATCGACGCGATCAATCACTTCTTTGATCCAGTCTGGTTCCTCATTCAAAAATAAAGCCGTGACCGTAATAAATGCAGGCAACGAATGTCGAATGATTCGAGCCTTTTGCAAATCAATAAATCTTGGGCTGGGTTCATGGAAAACCAGGCCAATGGCATCAGCGCCACACTGGGCAACCAGTTGTGCATCCTGTTCGTTGATTATTCCACAGATCTTAATTCGAGTACGTTGAGTCATAGTTGATAGGGTAATGATTAATACAACACGGGTTTTCGTACCGACTGCTGCAGGTTAAATGCTTCCGGATAAAAGGCTTGAACAAAATACAAGCCGGCAGCCGGAGCTGTCATTGCCGCCTGTCTCCGATCTCTTGAATCTAGCACAGCCTTTAACCAGCCATCGGATTGTTCACCTTTACCTATAACCATCAAGCTTCCTGCTATGTTCCTGACCATGTGATGCAAAAAGGCATTGGCTTTAATATCGATATAGATCAACTCACCCTGACGACTGATATCCAGATATTCAATGTTTCTGACAGGCGATTTTGCCTGACATCCGGCAGCTCGAAAAGCACTGAAATCGTGTTCACCTAAAAGTAACTCACCGGCCTTTTGCATGATAACATCATCGAGAGAATGGTGTTCCCAGCAGACCTTATTATGAAATAAGGCACTAGGGGTTGGCCTATTTAAAATTATGTAACGATAACTGCGGGCAATGGCACTGAATCGTGCATGAAATGATGTATCGATCTCATCAACCCAATTGATCCGTATATCATGAGGTAAACGGCAATTAGCACCCAACATCCATGACCGATTACTGCGTTTTACTTCGGTCTCAAAATGGGCGACCTGGTCACAAGCATGCACTCCCGTATCAGTGCGTCCTGCACATACCAGCTCTATGGGCTTATCGGCTACGAAACTTAGAGCCTGCTCGAGTTTCTCTTGGACCGAGGGACTATGTGCCTGCCTTTGCCAACCGCAATACGCAGAACCATCGTATTCGACACGGAGAGCCAATTTATGCATGGAGGAAACGATCCCAACAGGTCTTTTTTGAAGCCGGCGATTCTAACCTAAGGTATCAGGCATAGGTACTAAAACTTGATGGATAAAACACTAACTGTAGACCCTGGTGATTTTAGGTCACGAAATTCCCTTAACATCATCCTCACTACGCTTTAACTTCTTACCTTTCTACATTACAGCCAGTAGCACTGATAACTGGCAAAAAAAAAGCCTGTAAAACAGGCTTTATTCAAGATGTGGCTATTTATCAGTTTATTTTATTTAATAAGCCCGTTGCTTCCGCTTTTTGTTCTTGTGTTCCTTCTGATAAAACTTCTTCTAAACTACTTTTTGCGCCTTCAGCATCACCCATATCGATAAAAGCCTTGGCCAGATCCAACTTAGTACTCACCTCGTCAACATCATCGGGAAGCATTAAGTCTTCAATTTCACCTGATTCATCCACCGCGGCGAAGGAATCCTTGGTTGCATCATCAAAGTCACCCGGAGCAAAAGTACCTGTCTTATCTACGCCTGCACTAACATCGACTTCTTCGGCAGCATCCGCATCGGCTTCTGGATCGAATGTAGTGAATTCCTCGGTCATATCAGCCGGTTTAAATTCGGTAATATCCGAATCATCATCGACATTAAAATTACCCGTTGAAAGATCAGCACTCTCCAAGTCGGACATATCCATATCCAAAGCAGCTTCGATATGACGCGTGCCCTCTGGTTCAACCTGGGCTTCTGCTTTTTCCACAGAGCTCATCGCTACCGTGCTCTCGTCAACTTCTGCTTGAGGTTCTTCTTCATCCACTGAATCGCTCTCTACATCCTCAGCACCAAATTCCAGGTCTATCTCGCTTTCATCATCTTCCTCACCGCTTTCGGAGGTATCAAAATCAAGCACGACAGCATCTGTCTCATCCATGGGAGGTACTTCATCAAGATCAGGGGCTTCCACGGTCGGATCCAATGGAATTAAACTTTCGTCTTCATCACCGGTTGAAAGATCAAGGTCTTCCGGTAAATCGAAACTCAGTGCATCTTCATCTTCCAATACCTCTTCAGACTCAGCTTCACTTTCAACTTCAGCATCACCACCCAAATCGAGGTCAAAATCACCAATTTCATCGGGTAAATCTTCGACTTCATCCAGATCAGGTAAATCAGCATCATCCAGTGATTGTGTCTCGGAAAAATGATCTATTTTCTCTTCTTTTTCATCATCGATACCTGGAGGCACAACCTGAGTATCCGTAAGATCAAAGTTATCCGCGTCTTCACTCAGGTCAAAATCAGTATTGGAAAAATCAGTAATATCTTCTTCGGCACCAATATCAAAGTCGGCGGTATCGGGTTTGGCATATTCAAGATCTTCAACCGAGATATCACTATCCTTAGCTTCTGCAAATAATTCATTCGACGGTGCCAACTCGTAGCCCATGATTTGCACACGACTCCAGAATCGATCTGCGGCACTACCCAGGGACTTCAGAGCTTCCGCTTCTTCTACAAACCCATCCACATTCTTAGTAGCAAAATAGGTATCCAGTAACTTGGCACGATAATCGGCTCGCTCTGGAGTATTTTCTAGAGAATCTTTGAGTAATTCTTCCGCATTGTCATAAAGACCGTAGGCCAGGTAAACATCGACCTCATTGAGCACGTCATCCTGCTCAGACGGAGTTTCTTCCATACTGGGCAGTTCATCAGCCGAAAGAACAGCCGTTTTATTCATTTCCTCTTCATCAACTTCGGCAACTTCTTCTTCAGCCTCAACGGCCAGCGTATCGGCCATATGTTGCTCAGTGTCAGCTAAAGGCTCTTCAACAGCCTCTTCTATTGCTTCAGTTACAGGTGCGACATCCTCTTCGCTCGGCATATGTATGGGTGTCGCATCTTCGTCCACCAGCGCTTCACCAGGTTCTTCAACTGATATCCCTTCTTCTTCGTCACCTGATTTCTTGCGCTTGAGGAAAAGGAATCCAATTAACAATGCCAATATGGCACCGATACCGCCCAACATAATGGGGTCAGATAATAATTGATCCATGGAAGGCAACATATCCATCACACCACCATCCATGACACTTTCAGGTGCTTCCGTCACTATGACCGGTGCTGGAACGGTCGCTTCTTCCTGTTGCTCTTCAGGCGCTTCTGTGGCAGCAGTTTCATCCATGCCCTCGGCCATTGCCTCGGTTGATTCTTCAACCATGGAATCATCAGCAACCGGTTGTGCTTCGGACTCTGCCATCATTTCATCGTCGGAAGCTGCTTCCGTTTCCTCTGCAGGAGCCATTTCGGCTTCCTGACCATCAGCTTCTTCAGACAAGAGAGTCTCTGCAGCTTCGATCATGACATCGGTAGGCTGTTCTTCTACCATACCTGTCATCGTATCCTCTTCAGCCACAGTTTCAGGGATACTCTCTTCAGTAGCTTGATCCTGTTGTAACTGGGCCAGACTATCGTCTTCAATCTGAACCAGCTTTTGTAATTCTTCGAATTTACTGATCTGTTCTTCAAGATCGGAAATACGAGATTTCAGATCCTGGTTTTCCAGTTTGGCCGCTTCGAGCTCCTCTTCAGCCAAGGCCAATTGCTTACGGATTTGACCGGCATCCTGGGTATTGGCATCTGTTTGTAAACTGGCGCTGGTAGAATCACCTTCATCGGGAGTCAGTAAGCTGAGCTGTCCCTCTTCGACGGCCTGATCCCCGACTGCCATTTCACCAGTAGCATCCGCTACTGGACTGCCCGTGGTGGTCTCACCCGTAACCCTGGCAACATATTCATCCCATAAACCATTTTGTTCCAGTACCTGGGCATACGCTTCCTGTTTGCTAAACCGATCAAGCGCATCTCGATCGGGTGCCCTCAATACTGCACCGACTTTCAGGTTATTGATATTATCTTGACCAAAAGCTTCAGGGTTTAAAGCCTGCATTGCCAGCATGACCTGGGCCATGCTGTGCTCTTCATCTTTGAATTGACTGGCGATCGCCCACAACGTATCACCTTTACCTACCACAATTTCATCTGATACCGCTTCACCCTGGAGGAAAGCAGAATCTTCGACATAGGGGATGGTTTCTTCTACTGGGGCCGGCTCATCAGCGAGTGCAATAGGTTCACTAACCGGCTCTGCTTCGCTGGTCATTACTGGATCAGGCTCCGCCATGGGAGCCTGATCTACAGGTTCGGATGGTGCGGCCGCGGTTGCGGTCGGTGGAGCAGCCGCAGGCTCAGCTTGCTGGGCAAAATAAGGGGGATCCAATAAAACTGTGAATTCTCTGAGCAGGCGCCCTTTTGCCCAATCTGCTTCAACAAGGAAATTCAGGAAGGGTTCTTTAATCGGGGTTTTTGTGGTAATGAGTATTGTGGCTGACTGACCATCTTCTGATTTCTCTACCTTGAAACGTAACTTGGATAAATCAGACGGTCGCTCTAACCCGGCTTTACGAAAAGCATCCCGACTGG
>JASJBW010000199.1 GCA_030066315.1 Gammaproteobacteria bacterium | reverse complement strand
ATAACATCGCGACAACATTGGGTGGAAAAAACTCGATCATGCCAACGAGTTTGTAACCTTGATATGCTACAAAAACGAATCCATTTGCTTGAGTTCGTTCTTTCATTGCATTGGGATTAGCAAAACGAACAAATTCATCAATACCCTCCTGATCATAATCAGGTGCTACATACTGATTAAATACATTGTTGGCGAGGTTACAAACTTCCAGTTCCTCACCTGGCTTCATTTCTCTGTATGCAATATCTTCCGTCATTCACCATTCCATAAACCGAAACGGTCATTCATCTAATTTCTCAACTCCTGACACCGTTAGAATTTCTTTAAAAAACAAACCGCTCTCTCGACCTCTTGGAATCCAATCGCGAGATGAGCGCGGATACTACCTTGATTTTCAATATCGGTGTCGCTAGCTAGCTCGTGATACCCTAGCGAACGTGCCCATTTCTCTGCTTCACTGATAAGCAATCGGCCTGCTCCTTGGCCGCGACCAGATTCATCGACATACCAACCCTCTAGGTATGGCACAGCCATTTTTTCGCTGCCTTCTGCATAGTTACGAATCCTTAATTCCGCAAATCCAAACAGCGCTCTGTTGTTGTCTTCACAGACGATAATTTGATCAATGAATGACGGCTTCCCATCAAAATATGATTGTATTTCGACCTCATGCTCGTCCTGAGCATCCGGCCAGAGGTTTAAGCGCATCCTTACCAGTTCGCTCTTATCGGTTGGTCTTGCGAAGCGCGCTATCATGGAATGCCTTTTGGTGTTTCATCGAGTCGTTTTACACAAATGAATTCAATCATCAATCAAAACCTGAAAGCCACCGTAAATTAACCTTCCACCATCAAAGGGCATCGGATTTACTTCTTCGCTCATTCGGGGATCATCCATCACTTTTTCCATCCCTAAGTTGCGGGCTTCTTTGGAAGGCCAAACGATCCATGAGAAAACAACAATCTCATTATCTTTGCATTTTACGGCCTTCGGGAAGGATGTTATTTCTCCTTCAGGAACATCATCTTCCCAGCACTCAACCAATTTCAAAGCACCATGTTCTTTAAATACTATTGCTGCTTCTTTCGCGTGGTGAATGTACTTTTCTTTGTTTTCGTTAGGAACAGCTGCGACAAATCCGTCAATATAGTTCATAGTCTTCCCCTGGTTTTGTGAATCGACTGTTAGCTTATCAATTAAACGTTTAAGTCAAAAATCTGATGTATAAAGGGGAGGTAAATGACTGAAATCACCTGTTGGAGCCGTTGACTAGCATTTAGGCCACGTCGGCTATCTCAGAAGCAGTCGTTGAGCCTGGTGGCGCCTGAGGCCCGCTATCAATCCGTTTCAGTCACTCGCCTGTGCGGGCTAACACTTGCAAATTCAAGTTTCTGTTTTATAGGCTGCTTTGAATAATTCCGCATAACCTAATTCAACGAAGAACATGAAGGATACCGCCAGCATTAAAACTCCAAGTTTCCAGTCACCGTTGAAGAACCAAACAATTGAAAGGATAAGGAAAAACACCACTATCATTTTGTTGTAGACCGGTGTGTTCCGATGTAGGCGCCATTTCGCGTATTTTGCAAGTAGGCTCAATTGTGGTGAGTCCGCGTCCATAGTCTAAAGATTTCCTGCTAAATTGATCTTAAGTATGACATTTTCTACGAATTCAATCAGGTTCACAAATGTCCGTTTATAGCACTAACTGGCCACCTGCTTCATATTATGCAAACGGCTGCTTATGGGATTAGCTGCTCCAGCCGGACACACCGGCTGGGATTCAGCGCTCAACAACTCAATCATCATCTCTGTAACCGAGCATGACTGAATGATTGTGGTCGTGATCTCTAAATCTGTAGGAATGACCATAAAGGTGCTTCTTGCCATGCCTATGGCCATGTGAGCCATATTCCCGATAACGATCATTATGCTTTAGGCGATAGATACGTTTGCTGGCCAGATCAAGCTCCCGCTGCAGTGTTTTTCGCTCATAACGGCTGAGGTGTCCGTCTTGTTGGAAATGTCGGTTAAGCTTTTTAATGTACCGGTGTTGTTTGCGTAATTTTTTGGCTTCCTTTTGGGTCAGTGAATCATCACGAACCCCTTTTTTGATGCGATGATGCTGACGCTCAATTCTTTGGTCGAATTTTGTATAACCGTCATGACCATAATGCGCCATAACAGGATTGGATAACACCGCCATCAAGGGTAACAGTAGAATGGTTTTATAGCTTTTCATCGAATGCTCCAGTCATTTCAGTTTGTGTAGTTCGATGCTGACTTTAAAATCGATGTACTTAATACGGGCTGAACACAAAGATAAATAAGTAGTAGCCTCGCTTTCTGTTTGCATGCGCCTTCAGTATCCGTGATCATGTGCACCTTCTACACATAAGGTTGTACAGGAACAAAAGGAAACATGAAGCGCTTTTTCAGTGAGTGGTACTACCGCCTGACCATTTCGATGCCATTCGTGAGCTGGTTTGTCGTCGCTCTGTTACTGGGCGCGTCCGCATTCTTTTTCAAGGATTTCCAGCTCGATGCCTCAGCCGACTCGCTGGTACTGGAAAACGACAAGGACCTGAAATACTACCGCGCGCTCAGGGCCAGATATGGTTCGGATGACTTCCTCATCGTCACTTACTCGCCAAACGGTGATCTGTTCAGCGATGCCGCGCTGGCCGATATCAAGCTGCTGCGGGACAGGTTGGCGGATCTGCAACGCGTCGCTTCGGTCACTACGATCCTCGACGTACCATTGATTGACAGCCCAAGGGTAACACTCGCAGAACTGCGTCGTTTTACCCGGACACTTGAAGATGACAGCACCGACCGGGAACTGGCGCGCAAGGAGTTTGAGAGCAGCCCACTGTACCGCAATCTTTTGATGAGCCCCGATGCCAGGACGACGGCACTGCTGGTCAATTTCAAGCGTGACGAGCAGTATGAGAAGCTCTTGAAAAAGCGGGAAGACTTACGCGAAAAACAACTCCACGATTCATTGTCGGACGAAGAACAATACCAGTTGGCACAAGCGACACTGGACTTCAAACGCTATACCGTCAAGACCCAGGCCCAGCAACAGTCGGATATTGCCGAGGTCCGCGCCATCCTCGACCGACATCGTGCCATGGCACGCATCCATCTGGGCGGTGTCCCCATGATCACCTCGGACATGATCGATTTCGTCCGCGACGATATCCGCACATTCGGCGTTGGCGTAGCCCTTTTTCTCATCGCTTTGCTTGGCATCGCGTTCAGGCGGCTGCGTTGGGTGCTGGTGCCAATGCTGATCTGTACTTCTGCGGTGGTCGTCATGGTGGGCTTGCTTGGCCTGGCCGAATGGCGGGTTACCGTAGTCTCCTCGAACTTCATCTCGTTACTGTTGATCATCACGCTATCGCTGACGATTCACCTCGTCGTGCGACACCTGGAACTATCGAGCGAAAACCCCAGCGCGGCACAACCCTGGCTGCTACAGGAAACGCTACGCACCAAGGTGGTACCCAGTTTCTACACCGCGCTGACGACAATGGTTGCATTCGGTTCCCTGGTCGTCAGCGACATCCGCCCGGTCATCGACTTTGGCTGGATGATGGTGTTCGGTGTTGGCATCGCTTTTGTGCTGTCGTTTTTACTCTTCCCCAGCGCACTGGCAATGCTCAAGGCGGGCAAAGCAGTATCGTTTGGACATGATCCCACATCGGCTTTTACCCGCATTCTCGCTCAGGTCATCGAGCGCCATGGACGCGCAGTCCTTTTACTGTACCTCCTGATCGTAATTCTGAGCGTCATCGGCATTAGCCGCCTCAGCGTTGAAAACCGCTTTATCGACTACTTTAAGGAATCCACCGAGATTTCCCAGGGCATGGTGCTGATTGACCAGCAACTGGGGGGGACTACCCCACTGGATGTCATATTGGACCCCGACCAGGATTTTTTCGAGTATCTGGCCGAGGAGCGCCGTCTGGCCAACGCTAGCGGCGAAGCAGATGATTTTGAGTCCCTGCCCGGCGAGGGCGGTATCAGTGCGGACAGTTTTTGGTTCAACATCTTTGAACTCGAAACCGTACAGTTGGTGCATGATTACCTTGAGTCCTTACCCGAGACCGGCAAGGTGCTGTCGCTGGCAACCACCATGGACTTGCTGACCCAGATCAACGGTGATGAGCCATTGGATAACTTCGCCCTGTCGGTCATGCACAAACGTTTACCCACCGATATTAAGGAGACGTTGTTCAACCCTTACATGTCTGCCGATGGCAACCAGGTGCGTTTTGGTATTCGCGTCATCGACTCGGATATCAATCTCAAGCGCGACGCATTGCTGAAAAAAATTCAATCGGACCTGAGCGAAAAGCTGAAGCTGCAACCGGAGCAAGTAAAGCTATCCGGTATGCTGGTACTCTATAACAATGTACTGCAGAGCCTGTTCCAGTCACAAATCCTGACCCTGAGCGCGGTGTTTGTCGCGATCATGGTCATGTTCCTGATCCTCTTCCGCTCGATCAAAATCGCACTGATCGGGGTGGTCCCCACGGTGGTAGCGGCCGGCTTGATTCTGGGCTTGATGGGCTGGCTGGGTATTCCGCTGGATATCATGACCATCACCATTGCGGCCATTACAATCGGTATCGGCGTCGACGATACCATTCACTACGTGCACCGTTTCAGGGAGGAAGTGAAAGTTGACGGTAATTACTGGGCAGCCGTACATCGCAGTCATGGCAGCGTCGGGCGCGCGATCTACTACACCTCGGTGACCATCACCCTGGGATTCTCGATCCTGGTGCTGTCCAACTTCATTCCGACCATCAACTTCGGTCTGCTGACCGGGTTCGCCATGGTAATCGCGCTGATTGCCAACCTGACCTTACTGCCATTAATGATTGTCAGATTCAAACCGCTGATTGCGGGTTAAGAATAAGGTTGCAGCGTCATACCGATCCCGGACAGGGGATGTCCGTGGTATGGAGTGTGAGCGATCCAAACTATCGCAGACAACACTCACGGACTCAGGGCAGGACTGGCCTGCCAGTTAAACAAAAATAAATCGAATCTGACGACGTTGGGTCGAAGCTCGTTGTCTGGTGTGGGGTCCGAGTCAACTACCGGTTTGCAGGAACAGCGTGCAATCACTCAATTTCTTTGACCTGGCGTCATCCAGGCCCAGTGTCTGTAGAGTGCAGCTACGCACATCGCGCACCAGGTCCGCATCGTCCAGCAACGAATGGCCATAGGATGGGATCAACTCTTGCAGCCGCGCCAGGGCCGATCCCTGCACCAGGTCGGGCAGGCAGTTCTGGATCACATCCAGCATCGTCGACACGCTGATTGAGGCCCCGGGGGAGGCGCCCAGCAACGCGGCGATCAGCGCGTCAATCAGTTGCGCGAATTTCTGCCCTCGGTGCAAGCGGAAGAGTGGCATGTACGCCGCGCGGGTCAGAGGGTCCAGATCATCAAGCTCGATGGCAAAGGGCGCGGTAAATTGGAATTTGGTACCGAAGTGCTGAAAACCGATGATCGCTCGATGGCCGCGTTGCTGG
>JASJBW010000063.1 GCA_030066315.1 Gammaproteobacteria bacterium | reverse complement strand
CGCGCATCATCACCAAATTTAACTTCTTTTGCACTCATTGCAGTATTAACCTCTTATGTAAATTCGTTATTCGATGACAGCCATAATGTCGTCTTCGCGCATAATCAAAAGCTCTTCGCCTTCAACCTTCACTTCAGTACCGGAATATTTACCGAACATGATCTTGTCACCCACCTTGACATCCATCGCGCGAACGTCACCGGCTTCATTAACCTTGCCATTACCGACAGCGACCACTTCTCCTGTGCTGGGTTTCTCTGTGGCTGAATCGGGAATAACGATACCACCAGCGGTAGTACGTTCCTCTTCCATACGTCTGACGACCACACGGTCATGCAAAGGACGAATATTCATTGATTGGATTCTCCTAATGATTAGTTTGTAAGTTATCTACAGCCCGAAAGGCACGTAGCAGAACAAAAATTAATTAGCACTCTAGCTAAGCGAGTGCTAATCATAGTCAGCAAAGCTGGATAGTCAAGCAATATTGGGATGCTTTCAAATGATTCAAGAGGGTTTTGTAGGTGATGCCGGATTTATCGTCAAAATGCCTTAATCATCATCCTTGCGGTAATGAACACCATCAATAATATCGCCGGATTGTCGTTGCGATTCCTGACGAAATTCCCGGTGCATAACGAATTGCCCGGAGGATACCAACCTGTTTGAAATTATTCGAATCAAGCCACTTCGGGTTGGAGGAAACAGCAATAGAAATCCTAAGGCATCGGTAAAAAAACCCGGGGTCAATAAAAAAGCACCCGCGATGACGAGCGCAAGACCTTCCATCAGTTCCATGGCCGGCATCTCACCCTGGTTCATCTTGTTTTGAGCACGCGCAAGGGTCGATAAACCCTGACTTTTGAGCAATTGCACACCGATGACCGCGGTCAGTACCACAAAAAATATCGTCCACCCCGCACCGATGACCTGGCCAACCTGAATTAATACGTAAATCTCAATCAGGGGAACGATTAAAAAGATGACTGCAAGTACTGGAAACATAATTATGTCGGGAATAGAATGCGCAGGTTTTGTGATTTAATGAACTATATAAGGTCACTAACTGTACAATCAATATCTCAATAACAATAAACCTACTAAGATTCATGTCTGAATATGTTCTGCTCTTAACCACCTGGCCCGATGAAGAAGGGGCAAAAAAGGCTGCTGAAAAATGGTTGAATAAAAAACTGGTGGCCTGCGTCAATATTTTACCGCGAATGCAATCCTTATATATCTGGGATGGGGAACTGAACCGCGGGACCGAACATCAGATGTTATTGAAAACCATGCAGCATCGTGTCAAAGAATTGGAAAACAGCATCTTAGAACTGCATCCATATGATTGCCCAGAGGTGCTCCAAGTACCGATTAATGATGGATATGAAACCTATCTGAACTGGATAAAAGGTAATACCGAATGAAAAAACTAATGATAATGCCCTTACTCCTGCTCTTGAGCAGTTTGGCGATTGCACAACAGGATGAGTTATTACCTCCGGAACAGGCATTCAAACTCCAGGCCTGGGTTGAAAACAGTCAAGTTATCGCTGAATACACCATTGCACCTGGATACTACATGTATCGTGACGCCTTTCAGTTCACGAACGAAACGGAAGGTGTGATTTTTGGTGAGCCCAGTGTGCCGGATGGTAAAATTAAGCAAGACGAATTCTTTGGTGAAGTAGAAATATATCGCGATCAAGTCGCAATTACCCTACCCCTGGAATTCGAAAACAACCTCAGCCCCAAATTAATCGAAATTAAAACAGCCGGCCAGGGCTGTGCAGACATCGGTGTTTGTTACCCCCCCCTTTACCAGTCTTTGAAGATGAACCTGGCTTCGACGGCCCGGGTGGATCCTCAACCTTATGAATTCAAACCGATCAAGACTGCCCGCAACATTGTGGAAAGCGGTGTCAACGAGTTACAAGAGCTACTCACCCAGGTCACTGAACCTCCACCTGCTACGCAGGAAGCGCCTGAGGTTACTGCTGAAAACAACAAGACCCTGGATCCACTCGCGCTGCTTCAATCTCTGGGTGAAGATATCGGATTGGAAGATGAAGATGACATCCCAGAGCCTGATAAAGCCTTTCAATTAACTGCCGCACTGGATAATAACAATATTATCCAGGCTGACATCGCCATCTACAAAAACACGTATTTGTACCGCGATAAAATGAAAGTCCAATTACTGGATGGTAGCGGTCATACAATTGGCGCCATTGCCCTACCCGCTGGTGATGAAAAGAACGATGAATTTTTTGGATTAATGCAGGTTTATCATGACTTTGTCAGGATTTCGATACCGGTTATTTCCACTGCAGATGCAACCCCAGAATATGTACTCTCCTTCGGCTACCAGGGTTGTGTCGAAGACAAGATCTGTTATCCACCGATCACCAAATATTTCAAGGTCGATTTAAATCAACGGAGTCTGGTTATTTCCGATGATTTACCGGTGCTGAGCGCGTCTAATCAGAGTGGTTCGGCCACCACTGCATCTCAGGCACCCGCAACGATAACCCAGACAGAAACTGCGGCCACTGAACAGGACCGTTTTGCTGGCATTCTTGCTGAGAAAAACCTCCTTATTATCATTGGTCTGTTTTTCCTTGCAGGAGTGGGACTAACCTTTACCCCTTGTGTATTTCCGATGATTCCAATTCTGTCCGGTATCATCGCCGGCCAGGGTGAAAATATCACGACGCGCAAAGCATTCACCCTGTCCCTGGTTTACGTTTTGGCGATGGCTTCAACCTACGCGGTGGCTGGTGCTATTGTGGGACGGTTTGGTGCAGAGTTTAATATCCAGGCCTGGTTCCAGGATCCCATCATCCTCAGTATCTTTGCCGGAATCTTTGTACTGCTGTCACTGTCCATGTTCGGCTTTTACGATCTCCAGATGCCGAATTTCATCCAAAGTCGTCTGACTGAATACAGTAACAAACAGGAAGGCGGCACCCTGGTAGGTGTTGCCATCATGGGCCTATTATCTGCCTTGATCGTGGGTCCCTGTATCACCGCCCCACTGGTAGGTGCGCTGATCTTTATCTCGCAAACCCAGGACATGATAATTGGCGGCCTCGCCCTGTTTGCTTTGGGTATGGGCATGGGAGCGCCACTCCTATTGATTGGCACCTCAGCGGGTAAATTACTGCCCCGTGCCGGTACCTGGATGGACGCAGTCAAAGCGGTGTTCGGTATTGGCCTGCTGGCAGTCGCCATCTGGCTTCTGGAGCGAATCCTACCGACTGAAATCACCATGCTGTTGATGGCGGCTCTTATTATCATAACAGCCATCTATATGGGCGCCATAGACAGCCTGCCTGAGGGGGGCTCGGGTTGGCGCAAGCTGTGGAAAGGGGTCGGACTCGTCTTATTAATATATGGTATTTTCTATCTTTATGGGGTCGCAGCCGGTAGTAAGGATTTAGTCCAACCCTTAAAGGGGATTACCGGATCCGTAGTGAGTTCTATCACGGGCCAGGCTGAAGGTCATATCGCGTTTCGCCAGATCAAGGGCGAGGATGGGCTGCAACAGGCGTTGACACAAAATAACGGCCGCCCTTCTATGTTGGACTTTTATGCCGACTGGTGTATCTCCTGTAAAGAAATGGAAAAATATGCCTTTACGCACCCCGAGGTATTGGCCGCCATGGAGGGAGTAAATGCCCTGCAAACCGATGTAACGGCCAATGACAAAACCGACCAGCTGTTCATGAAATCACTGGGTATCTACGGCCCACCGGCGATTCTTTTTTATGACGGACAAGGCCAGGAGATTCCGGGCACCCGCGTCGTCGGTGAAATGTCCGGAGAAGAGTTTGCGGCTCACCTGAAGAAGACTTTAAGTCGCATCAATCAGTGAAGCGCGATTCAGTCATCATTGTCGCGGTCAGTCTGTGCTCAATTCTGGCGGGTGTATTGATTTATCGTTATACCCTGTTTGAACCAGAATTTGTCAGCGCAAAACCGCTGGTGACTTCACAGCATGAACATGCGGAGTCATCCATTACCTACTCGGATGTCGTCCTTAAAAACCTTGATGGGCAACACAAGTATCTAACGGACTGGGATAATCCTATTCAAATACTCAACTTCTGGGCCCCCTGGTGTGCACCTTGTCGGCGTGAAATTCCTGCCTTAATCGAATTGCAAAGCCAATATCGGGGTGATGTTCAAATCATAGGCTTGTCATTTGATAGCCAGAAAAATGTTCGGAATTTTCAGAGCGAATTACCGATTAATTATCCGTTACTGCTCGTGGGTATCGAAGCGGCACAAATCAATGGTTTTTTCGGCAATTCTCAATCCGGGCTCCCATTTACGGTCATTCTCAATCAACAACGCGAGATAGTATATCGTCATACCGGCGAGGTTAGTGGTGCTGAACTGGAACACGAAATCAAGACATTACTCTCTTCGTAATTAAAAATTTTGCCTCGATCATCGTTAATTTAGTATAAAACTGGACACGATCTTGCTGCTATGTGAGAATTCTCCGAATCATAATAAATCATCTAGAATCTTCTCCATATGCCCACAATACTGGTCATTCATGGTCCAAATCTGAACCTGCTTGGACAACGCGAACCCGGCCATTATGGCGTAGATACGCTGGAAAACATTAACCGCGAATTATCTGATCTTGCTCAGGATAACCAGGTCAATCTGTCTATTTTTCAATCCAATCATGAAGGCCAGGTGGTTGACCGCCTGCACCAGACACTCACTGATGGAACTGATTTCATCATCATTAATCCGGCCGCCTTCACGCATACCAGTGTTGCTATTCGGGATGCCTTCCTCGCCTGTAGCAAACCTTTTATAGAAGTACACCTGTCTAATGTGCATGCTCGAGAAGAATTCAGGCAGCAATCCTACTTATCTGATATTGCAGTGGGCGTCATCAGTGGACTGGGCAAGGACAGTTATTTACTGGCCTTGCATGCTGCCATCTCTAGATGCCCCAATAACACAACCCAAAAATAGAGTACATCAATGGATATACGAAAAATCAAAAAACTGATTGAGCTTTTAGAAGACTCCGGCATTGCGGAACTTGAGATAAAAGAAGGCGAAGAATCGGTGAGGATTAGTCGTGAATCATCGAATCAGACGGCTATCGCGATGGCACCGCCTATCAACTATTCGGCACCTCCATCGGTTTCGCCAACCAGCCCAGCGCCGTCAGTTGAACCAGCGACATCATCCAGTCCGTCTCAAGATAACACATCGAGTGGTCACCAAATCAAATCGCCCATGGTAGGGACTTATTATTCAGCCCCTTCACCCACCGCAGGTCCTTTTGTAACGGTAGGTCAAAAGGTCAATGTAGGAGACACCCTGTGTATTATTGAAGCCATGAAGATGATGAATCAGATCGAGGCCGATAAAGCGGGAACGGTGAAACAGATCATGGTGGAAAACGGTGAGCCGGTTGAATTTGACCAAGTATTATTTGTCATCGAGTAGAGAGCGACCAACATGTTAGAAAAAATCCTCATCGCTAATCGCGGTGAAATTGCTCTACGCATACTCAGGGCCTGTCGCGAAATGGGCATAAAAACCGTAGCGGTTCATTCTACGGCAGACCGGGAACTCAAGCATGTGCGCCTCGCCGATGAGTCGGTTTGTATCGGGCCACCCTCTTCTCTGGATAGTTATTTAAACATTCCGGCTATTATTTGTGCAGCAGAAGTCACCAATGCTTCTGCCATTCACCCAGGTTATGGATTCCTGTCTGAGAATGCTGAATTTGCCGAACAGGTTGAATCAAGCGGTTTTAAGTTTATTGGCCCTAGTGCGAAGTCCATCAGAACCATGGGGGATAAAGTTGCTGCTATCAAAGCGATGAAAGCGGCCGGCGTTCCCACTGTGCCTGGCTCCGATGGACCGCTTAACGATGATAAGGACCGCAATCTACAACTGGCACGAGATATCGGCTATCCCGTCATCATTAAGGCCGCTGGCGGTGGTGGTGGTCGAGGTATGAGAGTCGTAAATGCCGAAGGCAGTTTACTGAATTCTATTCAGTTGACCCGGAGCGAGGCCGGAGCAGCTTTTGGTAACGATACGGTTTACATGGAGAAATTCCTGGAAAAGCCACGCCATGTCGAAATTCAGGTACTTTCCGATTCCCAGGGCAATGCGATCCATCTTGCCGAACGCGACTGCTCCATGCAAAGACGTCATCAAAAAGTGGTTGAAGAAGCTCCTGCTCCTGGGATCACCCCTGAACAACGTGCAGAGATTGGTAACCGCTGTGCAGAGGCCTGCAAAGCAACCGGCTATGAAGGTGCTGGGACTTTTGAATTTCTTTACGAGAATGGCGAATTTTATTTCATTGAAATGAATACGAGAGTTCAGGTCGAACATCCAGTTACTGAATTAATTACCGGCGTCGATATCATTCGGGAACAAATATCCATAGCATCTGGAAATCCCTTAAGATTCAGTCAGGAAGATATCAAGGTTCGCGGCCATGCCATTGAATGTCGTATTAATGCCGAGGACTCGCATACCTTTATGCCATCTCCAGGCACCATAACGATGTATCACCCCCCCGGGGGCCCAGGCGTTAGACTGGATACACATATTTATAGCGGCTATACCGTTCCTCCTTATTATGACTCCATGATTGGTAAATTGATCACTTACGGCAATACCCGGGAGTCCGCTATTGCGCGAATGAAAGTTGCATTATCGGAAATCGTCATCGATGGTATAAAAACCAATATTGAACTGCACCAAGATATTATCAACGATGGTAATTTTGAAGCGGGCGGAGCGGACATTCATTACCTGGAAAAGAAACTCGGTTTGAGTTAATTCTCATTATCGGATAAATCAGCCGTGGCATGGTGGCAACTCAGCGTTCGCTGTGACGAGCAGGAACTGGAAAAGACCGAAGACATTCTTTTAGAACTAGGCGCCTTGTGCCTGACTATAAGTGATGCTGAGGATCAACCCATCTACGAACCGCTTCCGGGCCATACCCCGATGTGGTCAAAATCCATAGTGACCGGGCTGTTCGATCAGAAACAAACGCTGGAATCACTCTATGATGATCTGGTAAAAAAATTGCCAGAGCATCAAGTCAGCAGCATTCAAGAACAGGAACTTGAAGATCAGGTTTGGGAGCGTGCCTACCTTGATCAGTTCAAACCCACCTTGTTTGGAAAAAATCTCTGGATTTGCCCCAGTTGGCATCAACCCGTGGATAACCAGGCATGTAATATAATCCTCGATCCCGGAATTGCTTTTGGCACGGGTGCACATCCGACGACAGCATTGTGCCTGGAACACCTGGACCAAAACCCACCCACAGGAAAAACCGTCATCGATTATGGTTGCGGTTCAGGCATTCTAGCTATCGCTGCCTACAAGCTGGGGGCCTCCCATGTTACCAGTATAGATATTGATCCCCAGGCTTTGACTGCGACAACATCAAATGCCGAACGAAACGGTATCGACCCAAAGGATCTGCATATCAGTCTCCCGGAGCAACAAACTATCCATCCCGCCGAGGTCTTGATCGCCAACATCCTGTCAGGCCCTTTAATTAATCTCGAACCCTTATTTGCGTCGCTGACACTCCCAGGAGGAACACTGCTTCTTTCAGGCATACTAATTGAGCAGGTTGAATCCATACAGCAGGCCTATCAAAAGCATTTTGAAATGGATGCTGTTAAAATTAAAGAGGAATGGTGCTGTATCACCGCAACTCGAAAAATTCAGGATCTTTAAATCATGCAACTGGGTGATAACCTTCAAACAACCTGCCTTCATTGTGGAAGCGTTTTTCGTATTACACCAGATCAATTAGAAATGGCACGCGGACAAGCCCGATGCAGTCAGTGCAACCAGGTTTTTAACGCCTTGTTCAGCCTGGAAAACTATACTGAGCATGATCCCCAATCTCCCGCACCGGTGTCACACTTATCAGAACCGGATCATCGCTTTGAACTGGATAGCCAGCAAACAGAGCAAGTCATAAAAAGCCTGGTTGACCAACCCGTCTCACTGAATGAAGCCATGTACGGAAATAACACCGCATCAGAACACCATTACAAACCGGTCTATTGGGTGATTGGTATTATATTGATGCTTATTTTTATACTTGTGCAGATTATTTATTACCAACGGTACCCCTTACTTTCTTCACCACAATATCAACAACAGATTTTAAATATCTGTCAGCTTTTACCTTGCGATGAGGATCGTTTCATCAGCTTGGCGCAAATCAATCTCATTGAACGCCATGTGTTCTCACACCCCACACGAGACAATGCTTTAATGATTACCGGTTCCTTCATCAACCGGGCCCCATTTGCCCAGCCTTTGCCCAAATTACAAGTCAGCCTGTCGGATATTCAAGGGAACCTGATTGCCAATCGTCAATTTACCGCGGAAGAATATTTAGCCCAGCAAAACGTGCACCACGTTCCTGCTGGAAAAGCGATACCATTTCGCCTAGAAATTTTTGACCCCGGCACCCAGGCGTTAACCTACGAATTTGAATTCGTTTCCTGATTAAACACCAATGAACTGGAACATCGGCCCTTATACCTTTTCGAATCGTGTAGCACTGGCTCCGATGGCAGGTGTAACAGATCGGCCTTTTCGTCAGCTTTGTCGTTCTCTGGGTGCGGGCATGACCGTATCCGAAATGGTCAGTTGTAAACCCGAATTAAGAAATACGCGTACCTCCCTATTAAGACGAAATCACCAGGGGGAACCAGAGCCCATCATCGTTCAAATTGCTGGCGCCGAGCCTCTTATGATGGCTGACGCAGCAAAGTTTAATGTCGATCAGGGTGCACAGATCATTGATATTAATATGGGCTGCCCGGCAAAAAAGGTATGCAAGGTCGATGCAGGTTCTGCTTTGATGAAAGATGAAGAGAAGGTCAAACTGATTCTTAATGCCGTCGTGAAAGCGGTGAACGTACCGGTGACCTTAAAAATACGGACCGGATGGTCACAACAACATAAAAACGCGCACCAAATTGCATCAATTGCACAAGATTGTGGCATCCAGGCTTTAACGATTCATGGACGTACCCGCGAACAGAAATATTTCGGATCAGCGGAATACGATACGATTCAACAGATAAAACAGCAACTTAGCATTCCTTTAATTGCGAATGGCGATATTGATACGGCAAAAAAAGCAAAAATGGTCATGGACTTCACGTCTGCGGATGCTATTATGATAGGGCGCGCTGCACAGCGAAAACCGTGGATATTTCAACAGATAAATTCATATTTAACTTCTGGTCGTGAGCTTAAAGAACCTGGCCTGATAACAAGAAAAAACTGGTTAATTGATCATCTGCACAACCTCTACCATTTTTATGGAGAACATCAAGGAACAAGAATTGCGCGTAAACACATAAACTGGCAATTGGGTGACGAATATAATTTCATGACCTACAAGTCCGAAATTATGCGTGCTGAAAATGCAATCGACCAATTAGGGCTCGTAAACCGGTATTTTGAAGCATTATTATCTGCTCATTATGATCAGACAGGATGATTCGGTGAAGCCTGTCACATTGCCTGACAATAACAATTTATATTATAAGGCCAAAATATAGTGTTGATCTCGGTAAAAGA
>JASJBW010000198.1 GCA_030066315.1 Gammaproteobacteria bacterium | reverse complement strand
TGCATAGAGTCCTGATGATTTATTATTGAATTCAGGCTTAACCATGATTACCCACCCGAGGCCCCCTTTTAACTTCCTCACATAGTATGTGAACTGTAACCCAAATATATTTAGGGCTGCCAGTGGGTTTTTATAATAAATTAAAAATATTTTTGAAAAAGTCCGTTTACAAACGATAGGTGAATGCCTATTTCAGGCATAGGTATCGATGATACCTTTCTTGGGGGAATCGGGTTGTTTTTTTCGAGGTTCGCGCCGGTCCGGTAAATCCGGGTTAATACGCTGTTTTTTCTTAATGACATCACGCGTTCGATTAACAGGTAACACTGGTTTAATCGTTTGATCTGGCATGATGTCCTCTCATGATTAAAAACCGGAGATTTCTCCCCATTCTTCTTCGCTGAGTAACTTGTTCAAGTCTACCAGGATCAATAAATTCTCACCACGACTGACAACACCATCGATATATTTGGCCGTTTCAGCATTGCCGACATTGGGGGCTATATCAATTTCATCAGTTTCAATATCGACGACTTCAGCGACACTATCGACCAAAATACCAATAATCTGATTTTGCGCCTCGATGACAATGATCCGTGTCATATCATCACTTTCTTTAGAGGGCAACCCAAATCGGGTACGAGCATCAATAACACTGACCACATTACCTCTCAGGTTTATGATGCCCAATACGTAATCCGGTGCACCTGGCACGGGAGCCACTTCAATCTCGCGCAATACTTCCTGTACCTGCATGACATTAATACCATAAATTTCTTCTTCGAGAGTGAAGGTTACACACTGTAAAGAGTCTGCTATACGCTGGGCTTCAGCCATTACTAATCTCCATAAATCAACTTGTAATTGAGTTATCGACCAAAACTAAGATAAATTTAGGCTTCTTCATTTATTTTTTTGTCTCTGCACCGTCGCAATTCAAATATTGCCCTATTTCAGACGGGTCCAGTAATTGTGCTAGCGAGCTCTTGAGAATTCCCAAAGCCAGCGACTGTTTATCAGTCTGGGCCCATTTGACATCCTCTTGATGTATATTGATGACACTCCCCAACTGGTCACAACTGATGCCCCAGCCAAGATTAGCCAGTACCAGGATATGTTTACCCGAATCCTGTGTCGACTGGGTGTTGATGTTCAATAATTTAGCGGTGTCCGCAACTGAAATATTTTGGTTGCGGTAATTGAAAACACCGACACACCAATTTGGAGACCGGGGTAGTCTTGTTAACTTGTCTATCCAGGGTTGCACACTTTCCAGCTCCATCAACGGAAGCGCCAACTGGACATCATTCACCTTAAACATCAAACATTGCATAGGAAAATCATAATCTGACGATTTGTCGATAGCGCTTTCGTTATGAGGGATTGAATGGCTAAGTTCGTTTTTTTCTGTATTTAACGGATTGCTGTCCGCAACAAGGGTATCCGTGTCATCGATAAAGCGCTCTTCTTCAGCAGTTATGGATTCAGTAACAGACTCTAATCCGATATCAGGCAATATCACGGGGGGTAAATTTTCTGCGATAGCTGATTCCATGGGTGTATTTTTTTTATCATCATGCAACAGGGTACTGAGGTAATCCTCTACTGCATGATCGGCATCAAGCAGGTTGTTGGTGTATGGTTTTTTCATGTGGCTTCAGGCTATCTATACCGAGCAAGAAGTTTAAAAGTTTTTTATATGCAAGCGACCCCCTCGAATAAGGTAACAGAGTGGGTAGTGGTGTTCCCGCTTTACTGGCATCTCTGAATTTAGTATCAATGGGGATAACTGAACCCCATACATTAAAGCGATAAATCTCCTTCATTTTTTTTAGTGAGTCTTGAGAAGCACGAGTTCTTTGGTCATACATGGTTGGTACAACCATATAGGGCGTCTTCTTTTTTAAAGAGGTTTGAACCATTTCCAGGGTATGCATCATGCGTTCAAGCCCATTCAAAGATAGATAGTCAGTCTGAGCCGGAATCAATAACTGGTCACAGGCAGCCAATGCATTGATCATTAAAATTCCGAGCATGGGTGGACAATCGATTAAACCATAGGCAAATTTATCGGCAACGCTAGCAATGGCTTTTTGTACAACCAGCCCCTTACCGGCTCCTTTTTGTGAACCTATTTGACGATCCAGAGTGGCCAGGGCAGTTGATGCTGCAAACAGGTAAGTATTTTTAATTTTTGTGGGTAATAACATCCGCGCAATTTCAGCCGGACTGGTGGTGGGGTGGGAAAATAGTGAGTAAATTCCAGATTCCATGTCATCCGGGTTATAACCCAGATAACTGGTCAATGACCCATGAGGATCCAGATCTACCAACAGGATACGTTCACCACTTTGGGCAAGATGACCTGCAAGACTGACCACCGTCGTAGTTTTACCGACGCCACCTTTTTGATTGATGCTTGCCCAGGTTTTCATATTTTCAGTAGAACCCTAATGGTCAAACTTCGGATTTCATGTACTAATCGCAATACACAAGGCATGCGAATCACGTATAGGCTTTTAACATACCTGGCACATCCAGAATAATTGCAATATGCCCATCACCCGTGATGGTAGAACCGGCCATACCCGGCAATCCTTGCAACAACCGGTCTAGAGGTTTTATCACCACTTCTTCCTGACCGATAACCTGGTCCACCACAAAACCAACAGCTGCATTACCGACCTGGACCATAATGACTTGCGGATCACCCTCGTAATCCTGCATACCTTCGCAATCGTTGAGTAACCATTTGCGCAGAAAAAATACCGGTGGGGCCTTACCACGGTTCATCACAACTTCCTTGCCATCGACCACACTCATCTTTTTAGAACTCAACTCAAATATTTCATTGACGATGGACAAAGGTAACGCAAATTTACGTGATCCGAGCTGTACCATTAAGGTGGGCAATATTGCCAGTGTCAATGGTACCTTTATACGCAGCTGCGTACCCTTGCCTAATTCAGAATCGATATCGATAGTGCCATTTAACTGGGTGATTTTGGTTTTAACCACATCCATACCGACACCTCGCCCTGAAACATCTGAAATTTGCTCCTTGGTGGATAAGCCGGGCATGAAAATCAGGTCAAAGCATTCTTTGTCACTCAGACGTGAAGCCGTTTCTTCATCCATGAGCTCCTTTTCAATGACTTTATTACGTAACACCTCTGGGTCCATACCAGCACCGTCATCAATAATCGATAACAGGATATGGTCTCCTTCCTGTTGCGCCGATAATATGACTTTGCCCTGGCGGTCTTTACCTGCCTTTTCACGCACTTCAGGTAGCTCTACACCATGGTCAACCGAATTTCGTACCAGATGTACCAGGGGGTCGGCTAACGCCTCAACCAGGTTCTTGTCAAGATCCGTTTCTTCACCCTCAAGCTCGAGACGAACCTCTTTATTAAGGTTACGGGCCAAATCACGGACCACTCGTGGAAAACGGCCAAACACCTTTTTCACAGGTTGCATCCGGGTTTTCATCACGGCAGTCTGCAAATCCGCAGTCACAACATCTAGGCTTGAAATGGCTTTGTGTACGCGTTCATCTTCAAATGTCTGACGTAGTGTGTTTAGACGGTTACGGGTCAGTACTAACTCTCCCACCAGGTTCATAATTTCATCCAGACGGGAGGTATCCACCCGCACAGTGGTCTCACCCTGAGAAACACTGGTTTCTTTTTTGGTGGCTGATTTTTTAGGGCTTGCCTTGGCGGGTGTGGCAGGTTTTGCAGCCTTAACTGGGGGGGGGTCACTGCTGTCCGACTTCGAAGATGTCTCTTTGGATGCAGCGGTTGCAGTAGGGCCTTTACCTTTACCGTGAAGATCATCTAGTAATGCTTCAAACTCATCGTCACTGATCATATCCGGATCGACTTCAACAGATTTATCCTTGATATCCGGCTTTTCTGTTTCAGCATCGGCCAGCGGATCGGTTTGTGCATCCTTTTGTACCGAGGTTGGGGCAGAGCCTTTACCATGTAATTCATCGAGCAAGGCTTCAAATTCGTCGTCGGTAATATCATCAGACGCTGTGTTCGGCGTTGTCTCTGAGTCTTTTGCAGTTTTGACCGCTTTAGGTTGGCTACCCGGGCCATGTAAAGCATCCAGAAGATTTTCAAATTCTTCGTCGGTAATTTCATCATTACCACTGACAAACTGTTCTGCGGCTTCGTCTGCATTGATATTACTTTCTGCAGTGACGGCCATTTCATCTCCTTCAGTGCTATCCTGAGTATCCGTTTCCTTTTGGCCAACAGAGTCATCCATCTTAGCATCAGGGTCTTGCATCTGAACCAATTCCTGGATCAAGGAGGGGTCAGCCGCCGATGGCTCTTCCCCAGAACGAATCTGTTCAAACATCGCATTCACTTCATCCAGAACGCGCAGGAATGCATCCATCATTTCTGCATTTAAACTAATTTCACGGTTTCTTAGCAGGTTAAAAACATCTTCGGATTTATGACAAACTTCAACCAAGTTGGTCAGGGAAAGAAAACTACCGCCCCCCTTGATGGTATGAAAACCCCGGAATATTGAATTTAATAAATCTGAATCTTCGGGTGACTGTTCCAGATCGACCAGTTGCTCATTGAGTGATTCCAGGATTTCTCCCGCCTCAATTAAAAAATCCTGCAGAATGTCATCTTCGAGATCTATTGCCATGATGTTTACTTATAAATCAGTTATTTAAAAGCCCAGGCTCGCAAGCAAATCATCGACATCATCTTGACTGGTTGCCACCTCGGACTTATCAGCCGTGGGCAACTGGGGGCCATGTACTAAGCTACCATCTTCTTTTTTAGCCTTGTTCTCTGACATGCTAGCTCCGGAAATGGAAACCAGGTATACGAGTTTTTCCTCGATTTCCTGAACCATAGTGATCACCTGTTTGATCATCTGCCCGGTTATATCCTGGTAGTCCTGGGCCATCATGATATCGGTCATGATTTCTTTAACTTTATTACTTTCTTTATTGATGGACGAAAAGAAATGGTCGAGTTCTGCCGTCAGTGAAAGAAATTCGTTCTTGGATAATTCACTGTTACGAAATTTATCCCAGGTGGCATGGATATCCTCACCCTTTTGTGCAAAGGCTTCGACAATTTCCATGGCCTCTTCTGCATCATTCATAGTGCGATGCGCAGCTTCATCGGTTTTTGTCACAATATAATTCAGACGTTCCTTGGCATCGGGTATATCTTCCTGGGCGAGCTCCACCACACGATCATCAGAACCAAAACTGTTAATGGATTCGTGTATATCACGGGTGAGTTTACCCAGTTCACGGAACAGTTCTGATTCGCGTAAGGTGGTTAATTCAGCTATTAGAGATTTGGCTTCTTTATCATTACCGGTTTTTAATGCGTCAGTCAGATCATTGAGTCGGTTGATATAGTCTTCGTTATCCAAGTAGGCTGCTTTACGTTCATCATTCATCCGTCCAACCTCTCGAATATCT
>JASJBW010000197.1 GCA_030066315.1 Gammaproteobacteria bacterium | reverse complement strand
GCCCTGTCGGTGTTGATTGCCCAATTTTTGTTGAGAGGCCTGCAAGCCAGAAAGCCCCTCTGGTTATTACCCGTGTTAGTCGTGGGCACAGTTGGATATGGATTATTTCAGCTGGAGTGGACCGAACCCAGTGGCGAACCCCTCGGAATTACCATGGTCCAGGGTAATATCCCGCAGGAGATGAAATGGCGTAGGGCTGATCGTCCCAAGATCATTGAACAATACTGGCAGGCCACCCAGCCACATTGGAACAGTGATCTGATCGTCTGGCCAGAGGTGGCTATACCGGGACGTTCCGAAGATCTTCAACATATTCTGGAACCCATGGCGGTCAAGGCCCGTTCAGAAAAAAGTGATCTGTTAACCGGTATTATTGTGTCCGACTGGGTGAAACGCGAATATTTCAATAGCATGATATTGCTGGGTGAACATGAAGGGGTTTATCACAAGCGCCACCTGGTACTTTTTGGGGAGTATTATCCTTTTCGGAATTATCTGGATTTTCTGCGGGATTATATTCAGATTCCGATGTCGGATATGACTGCGGGGCCTAAAAAACAGGACTTGATGAGTGTGGATGGCATCAAGCTTGGTGTATCAATTTGTTTCGAAGATGTCTTCAGCCGTGATATCAACCTGGATTTGCCCGCTGCCCATATCCTCGTCAATACCAGCAACGACGCCTGGTTTGGAGATTCCCTGGCACCGCATCAGCACCTGGAAATTGCCCGTATGCGTTCGTTGGAGACGGGCCGACCCATGGTGAGATCAACCAATACGGGCCAGAGTGCTTTTATTGATTACAAGGGACGAATTATCAAGGCTACGGAGCAATTCAAGGCTGAAACCTTGTCGCTGGAGTTACAGGGGCGCCAGGGTGAAACCCCCTTTTTGGTTTTTGCGCGTTGGCAACCCTGGTTGGCCACACTGATCATCGGTGTTGCATTTCTGGCTGTTTTCTGGCGCCGTCGTGACCCAAGATACTCCTGAATCTTACTTGAACACGCGTTATTTCTTATTGCCAGCTGGAGCTAAACAGCCTTCTGGAGTATGCTTCCGACATTTTTCAGCTTAGCCGAATTAGCCTTATCCATGGACCAGAATTACAACCATCAATCCTGCGAAACTGCGGCCCAGTCTTACTGGGATGAAAACCAAACCTTTGTCGCCCAAGAACAGGCCGACAAGGAAAAATACTATTGCCTGTCTATGTTTCCTTACCCCAGTGGCAAGTTACACATGGGGCATGTGCGTAATTACACCATCGGTGATGTGTTGTCACGTTATCATCGTATGCTGGGCAAGAACGTTTTACAGCCTATGGGCTGGGATGCTTTTGGTTTGCCCGCTGAGAATGCCGCAATGCAGAACAATGTCCCCCCGGCACAATGGACCTATGACAATATCGATTACATGCGTAGCCAATTGAAGTCATTGGGTTTTGCTATTGACTGGCCGCGTGAGCTTGCGACCTGTGATCCTGATTACTACAAGTGGAACCAGTGGTTGTTCCTGCGCATGCTGGAAAAGGGCATTGCCTACCAGAAAACCGGTTCCGTGAACTGGGACCCGGTGGATCAGACCGTGCTGGCCAATGAACAGGTGATCGACGGCCGCGGCTGGCGCACCGGGGCGCTCGTTGAAAAACGTGAGATCCCCATGTATTACCTGGCGATTACCGATTATGCCCAGGAACTCTTGGATGACCTCGGTCAACTGGAAGGTTGGCCAGAACAGGTGCGCACCATGCAAGCTAACTGGATTGGTAAGAGTTATGGCGTGCGTTTCGCCTTGCCCTATGAACTCGAGGGTCAACAGGAAAAACTGTGGGTGTATACCACGCGTGTCGATACCATCATGGGAATCACTTTTTGTGTACTGGCTGCTGAACATCCCCTGGCAGAACGCGCAGCTCGGGATAATCCTGAATTGGCCGCTTTCATCGAAGAATGCAAAAGCGGCAGCGTCTCCGAAGCCGACATCGCCACCATGGAAAAGAAGGGGATGCCTACAGGGCTTACAGTCAGGCATCCATTGACCGGAGAAGAAGTGCCTTTATGGGTCGGTAACTATGTACTCATGGGTTATGGGGAAGGGGCGGTTATGGCGGTCCCTGCTCATGATGAACGTGATTTTCACTTTGCCCTGGAGTATGGCTTAGCCATCAAGCAGGTCATTGATGTTGAGGGACAGGCCTATTCGACGACCCAATGGCAGGATTGGTATGCCAACAAGGAAAAGGGGGTCTGTATTAACTCGGATAAATACGATGGCCTCAATTTCCAACAGGCCGTCGATGCCATTGCCGCGGATTTGAAAGCGCAGGATCTTGGCGACAAACAAGTACAGTGGCGCCTGCGTGACTGGGGGATCTCGCGTCAGCGTTATTGGGGCTGCCCAATCCCCATTATTCATTGTGATGACTGTGGCGAGGTACCTGTTCCGGATGACGACTTGCCGGTGGTACTGCCCGAAGATTGTGTACCCGATGGTCACGGTAGCCCGCTTAAAAAACTGGATTCATTTATCAACTGCCAATGCCCAAAATGTGGCAAAGATGCTCATCGTGAGACCGATACGATGGACACTTTTGTAGACTCGAGTTGGTATTACGCGCGTTATTGCAGTAAAGATAATAACGATGCCATGGTGGATGAACGTCTAAATTACTGGATGCCCGTGGATCAGTATATCGGTGGTATTGAACACGCCATTTTACATTTACTGTATTCCCGTTTTTGGAGCAAGGTCATGCGAGACCTGGGCCAGGCACAGTATGACGAACCTTTTTCACACCTGTTAACCCAGGGCATGGTATTGAACCATATTTTTTCAAGGCGCAACGACAAAGGGGGGATCGATTACTATGCCCCGGATGAAATCAACTTGAAAACAGATGAGTCCGGTCAAATCGTCGGTGCTACCGCCCTGGCAGATGGAGGCGAGGTTGATTATCAGGGTATCGGAACCATGTCCAAGTCCAAGCGTAATGGTATTGATCCTCAATCACTAATTGAAACCTATGGTGCCGATACCGCGCGGTTATTTACGATGTTCGCGGCTCCACCCGAACAAACCCTGGAATGGTCCGATACTGGAGTCGAAGGCTCGCACCGATTTCTCAAGCGGTTATGGAAGCAGGTCCATGACTTTGTTGAGTCTGCTCAGCACTCACTCGATCTGGATCGTGGCAACCTAAATGAAAGGCAATCCACGTTGCGGCATAAAACCCACACGTCCTTGAAGAAAGCCAGTGACGATATTGGCAGGCGATTTACCTTCAACACGGCCATCGCGGCCAACATGGAATTACTCAACGAGGTAGCAAAATACCAGGTGCATGAAACCCAGGATGAGGCCGTTTTAAAGGAAGCCCTGGAAACGATCGTACTGACGTTATCACCGATTGTGCCGCATATTTGTCACCAGCTCTGGTTGGCCCTCGGGCACGAGAACGCAGTCATCGATGAGCCCTGGCCTCAGGTGGATCCAGCTGCCTTGGAATTGTCCACCATTGAGCTGGTCGTTCAGGTCAATGGTAAGGTGCGTGGCAAGATCCAGGTGGCGTCTGACGCCGATAAATCCACCTGTGAAGAGGTCGCCTTGGAAAATGATAATGTCCAGAAGTTTATTGATGGCAAAGCAGTACGTAAGATTATCGTCGTGCCTAAAAAATTAGTGAATATCGTTGTTTGATTCGATTCATGCGAATACTCTCTGTCATCGTACTAATTACCTCTGTTATTCTATCTGCTGCTTGTGGCTTTCATTTACGGGGCAGTGGGGCGGTTGCTGAAAGGTTCTATCCACTTTTCGTGGAGACAGGTGATTTACAGTCGACGCAAGTCAGTGCACTCACCAATGCACTCAAACAGTCCAATGCCGAACTGAGTACGCTCAAAGATGGTGCCAATCGATTAAAGCTAAAATTGATACCTCTGAAGCCGCAAAAAATTGCGAGTTCCAGCCTGACAGATATTGAAATCGTTCGCTTAAGTATGCAGGCGGATTTTAGTGTGATCTCTCCCGGAGCAGTGGTACTGATCGAAGATAAGATCACGCATTCCAGGGAACTGGAGCTTGATAAAGCAAACGTCCTTTCACATCAATCACTTATCGAACAAAGTTACCGCGAGCTTGAACGTAGTCTTATCAGAAGCCTCATCTATCGGCTGAAAAGATAAAAAAATTTGTTGTTGCGCTTATCATTTTTTTCTGAATAAAAAATTATTTTTAACATCATTTTACGCCGTTTGAGACTTGCCAAAATCATCGATGTCATGCAGGATACTGCGTCCCGAATCATGCTGATGAATCTGTAAATATTTTATGGCACAAGCAGAAAAAGAAGAGCTACCACCAAAAAAAAATCCGCTGATCTGGGTATCCATCATTGTTCTAGGATTGATCATTTTTATCTTTGTTGTCTCTGATCGCGGCGGTGTAAGCCGGGAGTCTTTACCTATACAAGATGCACCTGAGACTGAAGCCCAGGCTGAAAGCATGGATGCGATCAATCGTGAATCACTGGTGCCACCGGGATTGCGCGCAAGGGAAAAAATTAAAAATTTCAGGGATCAGGGACCACCCTACGAATTTGATAAAATCATGGCCCTTGCTTCAGCCTATGCCAGTGATGGCAGTCTTGCTGATGCGCACTTGATGTTTTTCTTTGCGGCCCGTGAAGGTCATGTTGAAGCTATGATGATGATGGCTGAAATGAGTGATCCTACATTGTTTCGGGCTGAGAATAATCTGTTGGATCGAGCAAATGCCATCCAGGCCTATAAATGGTATAGCCATGCACTCGAAAAAGGCTTCGAGCCAGCAGCCAATCGCCTGGAGAATTTGAAACACTGGGCCGAGGCTGAAGCAGGATATGGTAATACGGATGCCCAGCAACTTTTATTAAATTTCAATTAATCGGTTCTTTACATGAAAACCTCTTTCATTCGTTTGTTCATATTATTATTTACCCTGAGCGCTATGCCTGCGTGGGCCATTACCAAGCCGCTCATCATGGAGGGCAAGAAAACCTTATTCCAGCGTGTGCTCAGTATTCCCGAAGCACGTATCTATAGCGATCCTAATCGTAAAGCCGAAAGCTCTGAAGCGGTTCCGTTCAGTGTGTTTTATGTCTATGAGCGTAAAAGCCAATGGCTCAAAATCGGACATGACAGTTACGGTAAAATTGTGGGCTGGATACCTGAAGATCAGACCATCGTGTGGAACCAGGCCTTGACGGTCTCTTTTAAAGATCCACAGGATACTCAACGCGTGATGATGTTCGATGAAAAAGCGACATTAGAAAAAATGGTCAACGACAATGATCAAGAAGCCTATGCGCGTTTATATCAGTCTGTCGTTAAGGACGAACCCATCGCCGACAATCCTGTGATCGCCATTCAGCCCGAAGCACATGTCGATATCCGCAATAATTTTTATCTGGTGCCAATCAAACAGCATGAAGATGTTTACCTGGGGAACGAGCAGGCCCGTTTGCT
>JASJBW010000196.1 GCA_030066315.1 Gammaproteobacteria bacterium | reverse complement strand
GTGATATAGGGTATGGAAAGCTGGATGCTCAGGGTTTCCAGGAAATCATGTTCACTGACCCAGCCCTGGTTCACCACGATTTCACCCAGGCGGGATCCGGATTTTTTCTGCATCTGGATGGCTTCTTCCACTTTGGCCTCGGTCAACAGGCCTTTTTCGACCAGTAAATCCCCAATGCGTACGGGTTGTTGCGTGGTCAGGTCGAGGGACTGTTCGATGGAGGCCTGGTCCTGGTCATCCAGGGTCAGAATATGTTCATCAGCCGCGGTGATTCTTAAAATATCCCTGATCAATGGGCTGAGGTGGGTGAGTTTGAGCCAGCCACCGGCGCGGCTGAGCTTTTGCTGGTAAAACAGCAGGGTTTCGATGTTGCGGCTATTCAGTAACGCAATACCGGCCAGGTCGATAACAACCTGGGTTTCCCAGTGTTTTAAACATTCATCAAGCGCATCACAGAGCGGTTGTTGCTGTTCCTCACTTTGCAGGCTACCTTTGGGTACCAGGTGCGTGAGGTTGCCCATGCGATTTTTGCCCACTGATTTGGGCGTGGGTGAATCCTCAATGTTGACGACGTTGGTTTCAGGCATGTTGGATCATTACGCTAACAACACTAGACGTTACCCGCACTCTTCACGGGATCCTGGCTCTTGGTCAATTTAGTCACCAGTGGTTCGGGTTCATCCAGCAGAAAGCCCTGCGCATAATCAATGCCGATTTCTTTAAGACGATCATAGATGCCGGGGGTGCTGACAAACTCAGCCACGGTTTTGAGTTGCATGGCATGGCCTACCTGGTTGAATGCCGAAACCAGGCTCTCAGAAATCGGGTCTTCCAATATGTTGCGCACAAATGAGCCATCAATCTTCAGATAGTTGACCGACAGGCTTTTCAGATAAGAAAATGAGCTCTGACCGGTGCCAAAGTCATCGAGAGAGAATTCGCAACCCAGCTTGCGGATCCGTTGGATGAACACTTCTGCCTCTTTCAGATTGGCGATGGCCGCCGATTCGGTCACCTCAAAGCACAGGTGTTCAGGTTGGATTGAGTAATCCATCAACAGGTTTTCGATATAGTTGGCCAGATCCTCATCAGTAAATGATTGACCCGATAAATTAATGGAGACCTGGCAGACCGGCCCGCCATGACGTTTGATTTGTTCGTCGAGGATTTTGAAGGTATTGAGGATGACCCAGCGATCGATCTTGGGCATCAGATAAAAATTTTCCGCGGCCAGCATAAACATGCCCGGTGAAATGATTTCGCCTTTTTCACTGACCATGCGCAGCAGGATTTCATAATGGGGTAACTCATCAACATCCGAGAGGGGATGAATCTGTTGTGCATTGATTTCAAAACGATCTTCACGCAGAGCAGCCTGGGTTTTGCTGACCCATTTCACGATTTCCTTACGGCGTAACAGGTCACTGTCATTCAATTCAAAGACCTGGATCTGGTTACGGCCTTTTTCCTTGGCCGCTTTCAGCGCGGTTTCGACATTGCTGAGAATGTTGGATACATTTTTGATGTCAGCACTGATGGGCGCGAGACCGATACTGGTACTCACCTCGTGGACATCGTCACCCATTTCAAGGTCGATTTCACAGATTTCGATGTCGATTTTTTTGATGATGGAACGCGCTTCTTCGAGGTCACAGTTTTTCAGTAACACGGCAAAGCGATCACCGCTCAACCGGGCTACGGTATCAAAGGATCGTACCTTGCTGCTGAGAATGCCGGCCACACGCTTGAGCAGGTAATCACCTGTTTCGATGCCGCCGAGGTCATTGATCATGGACATGCGGTCGATATCAATACTGGCGATCGCATGATGACTGTCGTTTTGCCAGGTCTGTTTCAAGGTGTCCAGTAGTATCATTTCAAAGCTGTGCGTGTTTTCCAATCCAGTTAAGGGGTCAAAGTTATGGAGAACGATATTGGTCGCTTTATTAGTGAGCACTTCAAGCAGGTTGCGATCACTGTTGGTGAAGTCAATGCGGTTATTACTGTTAATAATGCCCATCAATCCAATGACTTCATTATCGGTGTTGAGCATGGGTGCAATCGCGATTTTGTAGGGGATTTCGATAAAGATGTTAAAGGATTGTGCATCTTCGAAGCGGTTGATCACCACAGGTGACTTATGAATCTTAAGATGCATGTAAATTTCATTTTCCATGCGATGGATCAGGTGCTGGAAATTTTGCGAGGTCCGGTTATTTTTGCTGTGGGTAAACATCACATTTTTTTCCGGTAGCATGGCCACAACAAAATCCACGTCCATGAAATTGGACGCATTGATCACGATGTTCTTCAGCAGTTCACGTCCATGACTGATATTTTGTACGTGATCATCGGATGAATAGATCAGGTTTAATTCTTCATAGCGATGGGTTAACTCATCGGCAATGGAATTGAGTTCCTGTTCTTTTTCTATGACTTTATTGATTAACGCATACTCGGTCAGCAGGGTCTTATTCAACAGGTCCACGGAATTGCGATTTTCACTGGCGATCAATTGACCTTTATCCGGTTGATAACCGATCAGGGCGACCGTGAGGAATTTATCGATATCCTTATCCTGCAATTGAAGAATCATTAAGCGATTGTTATCGCCCAGGTTATGCACGGTATCCTGCTTGTCTTCACTGGCTTCAGCCTGAAAGGTTCGTGTCAATACAGTGATTTTATCCATCTGTGGGTGTAACGCATTGCTGCTCTGCCAGATAAAATTACCGTCATGGTTGAAGACGATGCACAGATCGACCGACGGGGCCAGGAGTTGCAGTAACTTCCAGTAATTATAGAAGCGTACCGTGGTAATCGTTTTAGCGGACATGGCTGATCCCCCGAGCCGGTTCTTCCGGACTGAAATAGTCTTCAAGCTCGCACATCAGGTTGCGCATACTGACGGGTTTTTCAAGAAACTTGAGATTATTGATTTTGGACGACCAATCACGGTGTTCAATTTCGGTACGCGAGGTTAAAACAAAAATCAGAAATTTACGTTCAGGATAGCGAATCTCGATCTGGTTACAGAGTTCCTCTCCGGTCATGCGAGGCATCTGGATGTCCGTAATCAGTACATCGGGCTGTTCTTGTTCGAGGGCATCCAAAGCTTCCTGACCATTGTTATAGGTGTCAATGTCATAACCCTGTTTTTCCAGAGACATCTTGAGAATGCGTAATACATGCATTTCATCATCTACGAGCATAATTTTATTCATCTAGTCATCATCTCTCATGCAGCTTTGGCATCTTTTTCCAAACGAATCTGGAACAGGCTGCCCTGGCCGACGTTGCTGTTTACGCTAATTTCGCCCTGATGGATCTGGACGATCTGTTGGGTCAGGGACAATCCCAGTCCATGACCGGTTTGCTGACGGATATTACTGTCTTCCGAGCGGAAGAATTTTTCAAAAATACGGGGCTGGTCCTCTTCCGAAATACCATAGCCTTCGTCACTGACGCGAATATCAATAAAATGGCTGGATTCGACCACTTCCATTTTAATTTGACCACCGGGTTTGTTGTACTTGATGGCGTTGGTCAACAGGTTATTGATCGCAATGCGCATCAGGGCCTTGTCGATAAACAGGGCCGGTAACTCTCGGGGCAGGTCTAATACAAAATCGAGATTTTTAACCTGGTCACTTTTGGCCAGGTTGGCAAAAATATCTTCGAGGAAGTCATGCATGCGCACGCGTTGGCGTTCAATCTGCAGGCCACCCAGTTCATATTGAGAGATGGATAACAGGTTCTGGATCAGGTTCGCCAGGCGTTCTACTTCGTCATGGATGACATTGGCGGCTTCAATGCGGTGTTCTTCCGAGGTTAAATCCTTATCCAACAAGGCCTGGCTGTACATGGATAATACGTTGAGTGGTGTTTTGAGTTCATGTGATACCTGGGTAATGAATTCGCCCTGGCGTTGTTGTTCAAACAATTGATCCGTGATATCGCGAATCACCACCAGCCGTCCGAGTAAACGCTCTTCATCCATCGGCGAAAACAGCGGATAGGTTTTTATTTCCAGTTTTTTATCAGTGTCCGATACATGGCCTGACAGTGAACTCGCGGAGACAGAGTTCAAGGCGCCTTTTGGGGACTGGCCGCCCAGCAGGTTGATCACCTCAATGTTTTTACACCAGTGCTGGGGTTTTTGGTTAATGATGAGTTCGTTTTCAATGCCGAGAACGCTGGCTGTTTTTTCGTTGGCGTAACTCACAATACCGGAATCATCAATCACCATGATGGCCTCCGGCATGGTTTTAAGAATCGATTCCACCTTGGAGTTCTGATACGACAAGAGCTTGGTCGACATGGTCAGATCTTCATGCTCGTGGCTCAACTCGTTAAAACGGGCCTGGGTGATATCCATAAAGCGGTTAAAGCGGTCCATGAAATCACCCAGTTGTTCACTGGGCTCCAATTGCATCGAACCGGCCAGGCCCTGGTCGGTAAAACGATCGATGCTTTCACTGATCTTTTTTAACGGTTTAATTTCCTGGCGCAGGAAAAAATAATACAACGGCATCAATAGGAAGATGGGCAGGGTGATGGTGGCAATCAGGGGTAACTGGGCATAACTCAAGCGGAAACTCGGTTTGGCATAACCGAGGCGCACAAACCCCATATGTTGATTGCCCTGGAATAACGGGGCATGAGTTTCGATAAAGGTGTTCTGGGCATCAGGCGCGGATACTTCGCGTTGTCCTAGCCAGGAAGTGGGTTCCGTCGGTAGCGGTGCATTGGGTACGATGACCCCGGCAGTCGTGACCTCGGAATGCACCAGGCCATTGACATCCGCAATGACCCCATAGGCAAAATCCGGATTCGACTGACCCTGGCGAAAGGCGTCCAGTAACCCCCTGCGTCCTGGTTGATTGATCACTTCACCCCAGGGCATGCCCGACATCAGGCGGGCCAACCCCAATCCCTGTTCACGGGCCTGCTTTTCACGATTGCTGATGTCAAAGTCAAACAGAAAGAATACGGTCAATGTCATGACCAGCAAGGAGGCCAGTAACATGATGAGGCTGGATTTTTCATTTTTCATGAAAATAGCCTCGCTTCAGGGCCGCTATGACCAACGGACGGCAGCACTACATTTTGAGGCGTGCAGCAGTTAACATTGTGGGTATCTTTAAAATGCATCGATAATCCAGTGGGAAGTCAGTAAGCAGGAGTCATTATTGTTATTAGGGTTAATTAGTTGAAAAATGGAACTTTTCAAGCAGAAAAACCGGTTTTGAGAGCCTGTTTGCAGATTATGTCGAGCGGTGGTTGAAGGCATCTCTGATCCTGTTTAGACATGTGATAGTGATTTATCGGCAGTGAGGTCAAATTCTTGAATCTATTTCCGGAATGAAAGTTCTGGTATGAAATCTTTTCAGGCATAATCCGCTCTTTGATTGGGGATGGG
>JASJBW010000195.1 GCA_030066315.1 Gammaproteobacteria bacterium | reverse complement strand
CGCTTCTGACCGACATAACGGGTGTGAAGATATTTTTCCAGGTTTTCCGCCGCGATGATTCGATCCAGGATACGCATCCGCCTGCCCTTTTTAAAATCCGGTCTGGCCAGGCAGGTTTCGAGTTTTTTCTGTATCCAACGCTTCTGTTCGGTGTCTGCAATATACATAAACTCCGAGCCCACAGCGCCACAATATGTTTTTTGCAGTCGGTCAATAATTTCCTTGAGTGGAGCTTCATCAATTCCGAATAAAGAACCGGTAGCAAAAACGGTATCCAAATCATCTTCGGAAAGATCATGGGCTTCCAGGGAGAGTTCGTTACCCACATCGTTAATGGTGAGCCCCAGGGGATCTAGCTTGGCTTTTTGATGCCCCCTGAAACGGTAGGCATTAATAAGCTGGAGTACCGCGACCTGCTTCAGGCGGTGAGTATGTTGAGCGGTACTGACCGCATAGGCGGCAGATTTTTTATTCTGAACAGCCGCCCTGACTTGTTCACGAATACTGGCATGATCAGCATCCGCTTTATCTGAACCGTTTTTTAGTGATTTAAACCAATTGCGCCATTCCTCATCAACACTGTTTTCATTATTAACATATTGACTGTATAAATCTTCAAAATAGGCAGCATTGCTTCCAAACAGATAACTTTCCAGTTGCTGTTTTTTCATTGACATATTGGCTTACCGGTTTGACCTCTCAGTTAGACCTTTACTTAGGTTATAGACTAATTAATGTTGAGTTGTTCTTAAACACGGCTTTATATCCCCAAAAACATAATAACCGCAGATTAATTGGTAAAAATAACAGACATTTAGCCCCGTAATCAGACGAATTATCACTATCTTTATAGAGCCCAATTCTAAAGCAAAATTTAATCTTAACTTTGAACCCGGTATTGTTAGAATACGCGCAAATTTACTGCTGGTTAAAACATGGCTCAATATATCTACACAATGAATGGCGTGGGCAAGGTCGTACCACCCAATACTGAAATCCTGAAAGACATCTCCCTAAATTTTTTCCCTGGTGCCAAGATTGGTGTGCTGGGTTACAACGGTGCCGGAAAATCAACCTTGCTGCGTATTATGGCGGGCATTGACCAGGAATACCTTGGAGAAGCCCGTCCGCAAAAAGGTATTCATATCGGTTACCTGCCCCAGGAACCCGAACTGGATAGTTCCAAGGATGTTCGGGGTAATGTTGAGGATGGTGTTGCTGAGACCAAGGCATTACTGGATGCTTTCAATGAGATCAGTATGAAGTTTGCAGAACCCATGAGTGATGATGAAATGAATGATCTAATGGCGCAGCAAGCGGAGCTTCAGGAAAAAATCGATGCTGCGGGCGCCTGGGAACTTGATCGCAAACTCGAAATTGCCGCTGATGCCTTACGTTTACCCCCTTGGGAAGCACAAGTCGATCACCTTTCTGGTGGAGAACGTCGTCGCGTCGCACTCTGCCGTTTACTGTTATCTAATCCTGATATGTTGATCCTCGATGAACCGACCAACCATCTGGATGCAGAATCGGTCGCCTGGCTGGAACGATTCCTCAAAGAATTTGGCGGTACGGTGATTGCAGTAACACACGACCGGTATTTTCTGGATAACGTGGCGGGGTGGATTCTGGAACTCGATCGGGGCCATGGCATTCCCTGGCAGGGTAATTATTCAAGCTGGCTGGAGCAGAAAGAAAAACGCCTGGAACAAGAAGAGCGTGCGGAAAAAGCTCGAGTTAAGGCCATGAAACACGAACTCGAATGGGTCAGGAGTAATCCCAAGGGCCGCCAATCTAAAAGTAAGGCACGATTGAATCGGTTTGAGGAAATGTCCAGCCAGGAGTACCAGAAACGTTCAGAGACCAATGAACTGTATATCCCACCGGGCCCACGACTGGGGGATATTGTGGTTGAGGTCGAAGGTGGCAGCAAATCTTTTGGGGACAAGTTGCTATACCAAAATCTGGATTTCAAATTGCCCCGTGGCGGTATAGTCGGCGTTATTGGACCCAATGGCGCTGGCAAATCAACCTTGTTCAAGATCATGGTGGGCGATGAACAACTCGACCAGGGTGATATCAAGGTGGGAGACACTGTACAAATCGCCTATGTTGATCAGTCACGCGATGACCTTAACGGTGACAAAACCGTCTGGGAAGAACTTTCTGATGGACAAGACAATATCATCGTCGGAAATTACGAGGTCTCTTCACGTGCCTATGTCTCACGTTTCAATTTTCGCGGATCATCCCAGCAAAAATTGGTGAAAGACCTTTCCGGGGGTGAGCGTAACCGTGTGCATTTGGCTAAATTATTGAAAAGCGGTGGCAACCTCCTGTTGTTAGACGAACCCACCAATGATCTCGATGTTGAAACCTTGCGTGCATTGGAAGAAGCTATACTTGAATTTCCGGGTTGTGCTGTTGTTATTTCTCATGATCGCTGGTTCCTGGATCGCATTGCCACCCATATTCTGGCTTTTGAAGGAGACAGCCAGGTCTATTTTTATGAAGGCAACTACAGTGAGTATGAGGCCCATCGTAAACAGCGCCTGGGGCAACAGGCTGATCAACCTCACCGTATTAAATATAAAAAGCTTGAACACTAGTCATGTCCGGTATTTCTGATAAGAGTGACCGGCTGTTTAAACGTTTGGATGATTTACTAGATCGTCTGGAAGTCATCATGCCCGCAGAGAAGGCATCTAAGCATGATTGGTCTTATCATGCCTATCGTTGGCAAAATAAACAGTTACAGGGTATAGCTGATTTCCACAAGGTAGATGCTGCTGATCTACTTCACATAGATCGCCAGGCTGAATTGTTAAATCGCAATACAAAACAATTTCTCAATGGTTATCCCGCCAATAACGCCTTATTGTGGGGTGCTCGTGGAACCGGGAAGTCTTCCATCATTAAAAGCCAGTTGCAGCAATTCAAGGATGACCAGTTGTGCATGGTGGAAATACCCAAGAGTGAGACGGCCAATCTATTTGAAATTATGCAAACGGTAGCTGCTAACCAACGCCATACCCTGCTCTATCTTGATGATCTGTCTTTCGAGGCAGACGACGAATCTTATAAGGCAGTCAAAGCCACACTGGAGGGTTCAATTCAAGCTCAACCTGATAACATCCTGATCTATGCGACTTCCAATCGACGTCACCTGATGCCCGAATCGATGCAAGATAACCTGGCCAGCTTTATGGACGACGACCAGTTACATCCAGGGGATGCCATTGAAGAAAAAATTTCCTTATCCGATCGATTTGGACTTTGGTTATCGTTTCAGCCCTTTACACAAGACCAATACCTGGATGTCGTTGAACTGGCACTAAAACAACAGGATATCAACTTGACCGAAGCGATAAAAACCGAGGCCATAAGATTTGCGACCCAACGGGGTTCCCGCAGCGGTCGTATTGCTCAACAATTTGCCACCTTCTGGTTAGGAAAAACTCTGGATTGAATTATGACGAACGGGATGAAGTGGTCCAGAGCCTTTTAAAACGCTCAACTCGAACCAGTAATAACATTAAGGCCACCATCGCGTAAATCATTGGCTCCAGGTAATCGGCTTTAACCAACCAAAGATAATGAAGAATGCCCAGAGTAATGATCACGTAAACCAGCTGATGTAAAGATTTCCATCGTCGTCCCAGCTTTTTCATACTCCACTGATTGGAGGTCATCGCCAGAGGTGTCAGTAAGAGGAATGCCGAAAAACCCACGGTAATATATGGACGTTTGATAATGTCTTCGATCATCGAACTGACATTTAATGAATGGTCTGCCAAAAACCAGATAAGGAAATGACAACTGGCATAAAAATATACAAATAAACCTGACATGCGACGAAAACGAAGCAATGCGCTGTAACCAGTCCATCGACGCAATGGAGTAATCAACAGTGTTAATATCAGCAGTCTTAGCGTCCAATCCCCCGTCTGGTGAGTGACCGTCTCAACAGGATTGGCCCCAAGATCACCCCAAATAGCATTGAGAATGATCCCTAACAGGGGGGATAGACACAGGATAAAAAACAGCGGTTTTGCTAGGGGATGTAAAATCACCGATTTAAAGGGCAAGGAGGTTACCTAGATATACTTGGTGAGATCCATACCTGCATACAACGAGGCTACTTCATCGGCATAGCCATTGAACATTAGCGTATCCCGTTTAAAGAATTCCCCAATCCTTCGTTCTCGTGCTTGACTCCAACGCGGATGATCGACATTTGGATTAACGTTGGAATAAAATCCATATTCACGTGGATTCGATAAACTCCAGGTTGTAGGGGGTTGTTTTTCAGTAAATTCGATGCTGACAATGGATTTTATGCTTTTAAAACCATATTTCCAGGGCATAACCAGTCTTATGGGAGCTCCGTTCTGATTGGGTAGCGTTTTACCATACATTCCCACGGCCAGCAGACTTAATGGGTGCATGGCTTCATCTATACGCAGACCCTCAACATAAGGCCAATCGAGAACGCTTCGTTTCTGTCCGGGCATTCTTTCAGGATCAAACAGGGTTTTAAAAGCCACATACTTGGCCTTGGAAGTGGGTGAGAATTGTTTCAGCACCTCTGCCAGAGGCACGCCCAGCCAGGGGATCACCATAGACCACGCCTCTACACAGCGCAGGCGGTATACTCGCTCCTCGATATCGACTCCCTCTAAGAGTGCTTCTAGAGGAAAATCACCTTGTTTTTCGCACTCACCGGATATATTGACGGTCCAGTTATCGGTGTTAAATTCTTGTGCATTTTTAACCGGGTCATCCTTCCCTGTACCGAATTCATAAAAATTATTGTAGCGGGAAGCGTCTTTAAAATCAGTTAACTTATCATCCAATGTGATCACAGATTTCTTGTAAGAACTGACATCCACACTGGCGTTCAAGTAAGTACCCCAACCTCCCAGTAGTAAGCCGGTACCCCAGACAGAGGATGCTTTCATAAACTTGCGGCGTTGCTGGTAGATCGTTTCGGGGGTGATTTCGGATTCAGAACAATCCGAGGCTCTTTTTATTTTAATCACAGTGTTTATTCCTTAAAGGATGAATACTCAGTGGACTCGCATTCTTGCAAACAGTTCATCAATCTGTCATTTGATTTAAATCAAATCAAGTTATGATCAATGCCCATTACAATGAAGAAAAAGTGAAATAATCACACTTATTGTTTGACTATATTAGTTATTTCTTATAGTCTTATTAACCCAGGTTAACACGAAATATCTCAATCATTTAAAGGAGACTTTGTAATGAAAAAATTAATCACTGCTGCTGCAATCTTTTTTGTTGCTACTGCAGCAAATGCTCAGTTTTTCGATGATGGTACCGGTTACGGTTATGGCGACGGTCGCTGGAACAGTTATGGATCAGGCGACTGGTATGGTGATGGTCGCGGTTATGGTCGCG
>JASJBW010000194.1 GCA_030066315.1 Gammaproteobacteria bacterium | reverse complement strand
ATGGTGTGATTTTATATCCTGACAGAGAGAAAATACGTGATCTTTTATCCCAAAAAACGATCTAAATCTTTGCTGATTTCTATTTAACGGGCGTTTATTTTTTAATGGTAGTGACCCAAGGGTTTGTGTTAAAATCGCTTAAATCAAAACAGGGGCTGTTAAAGTTTATAAAACTTGATCGAATTGCATGTATTTACCGTTGATCGTTTGAATCAACCAGGCACTCTCGGTGCGCTTTTACCGAACGCAAAAGCTGACTTGTTTAAACCCGCCTCCATCGTCAAACAATAACAAAACGTAATCTCTAAGAGAATCCAAATTCATGGCTGATATTGCAAAGGAAATCTTCCCCGTCAATTTAGAAGACGAGATGCGTCAATCCTACCTGGCTTATGCCATGAGCGTCATCGTAGGTCGCGCTTTACCCGATGTCAGGGATGGATTAAAGCCTGTCCATCGTCGCGTATTATTTGCGATGAACGAATTGAATAATGACTGGAACAAACCCTACAAAAAGTCCGCGCGTGTGGTTGGTGATGTTATCGGTAAGTACCATCCTCATGGTGATACGGCTGTTTATGACACCATTGTGCGGATGGCTCAACCATTTTCGATGCGTCACATGCTTATCGATGGTCAGGGTAACTTTGGTTCTATCGACGGGGATTCTCCTGCGGCCATGCGTTATACCGAAGTACGCATGGCCAAAATCGCACATGAACTCTTAGCTGACCTGGATAAGGAAACCGTTGACTTCATTCCTAACTACGATGAGTCGGAGCATGAGCCAGAGGTTTTACCTACTAAGATTCCTAATCTGCTGGTTAACGGTTCCTCAGGCATTGCAGTGGGCATGGCGACCAATATTCCACCGCACAACCTGGGTGAAGTGATTGATGCCTGTGTGCTATTGGTTGACCAGCCCGACGCCAGCGTAGAGCAACTGATGGAATGCATACCAGGACCGGACTTTCCCACGTCGGCATTCATTAATGGTGCACGAGGTATTCGTGAGGCCTATCGTACGGGTCGGGGACGTATCCATTTACGAGCCCGAACTGAAATCGAAGAAGATAGTTCAGGCAAGCAAAGTATCATCGTGACCGAGTTACCTTATCAGGTAAACAAAGCGCGACTGCTCGAAAAAATAGCTGAACTGGTCAAGGAAAAGAAAATAGAAGGTATTACCGCTTTGCGGGATGAGTCGGATAAAGACGGAATTCGCATGGTGATTGAACTGCGCCGGGGTGAAATTGCCGATGTCATCCTCAATAACCTTTATCAGCAAACCCAATTACAAAATGTATTTGGTATCAACATGGTTGCGTTGGTTGACGGGCAGCCAAGATTATTGAATCTGCAACAAATCCTTCAGGCTTTCATTCGTCATCGTCGCGAGGTGGTCACCCGAAGAACCATCTTTGATTTACGCAAGGCGCGCGATCGGGCCCACTTGTTGGAAGGCCTGGCCATTGCATTATCGAATATTGATGAAGTAATAGAGCTGATAAAAAAATCGCCCAGCCCGGCGATTGCCAAGGCGGCCTTACTCGAACGCACCTGGTCACTCGGAATTGTGAGAGACATGTTACAACGTGCTGGTGCGGAAGCCTCACGTCCAGATGGCTTGGGCGAGGATTTTGGCCTGGTAGATGACCAGTATCGTCTGACCGAGAAACAAGCCCAATCTATTCTGGATTTAAGGTTGCATAAGTTGACCGGCCTCGAGCAGGAAAAAATACTTAACGAATACCGCGAAATTCTGGAAAAGATTGAGGATCTTCTTGATATTCTCAACCGCGAAGAAAGATTAATGCAGGAGATCCGCCGTGAATTGTTAGAAGCCAAGGAACAATTTGCGGATGAGCGCAGAACCGAAATCGTGATCGATCATCAGGATTTAACCGTTGAGGATCTGATCAGTGATGAAGAGGTGGTGGTGACCTTAAGCCACCTCGGCTATGCCAAAGCACAGCCTCTGGAAACCTATGCAGCCCAAAAAAGAGGGGGACGCGGAAAGGCGGCGACTAAGATCAAGGATGAGGATTTTATTGAAAAAATGTTTATCGCCTCGACCCATGACACCTTGTTGTGTTTTTCTACCCGAGGGAAGGTTTATTGGCAAAAGGTCTATCAGTTACCCATCGGCTCACGTACCGCCCGAGGGCGACCCATGGTCAATTTGTTGCCGTTGGAAGAAGGTGAACGGATTACCGCCATTTTACCCGTTCGTGATTATCCAGAAGACGAATTTATCTTTTTTGCGACCGCCAGCGGTACCGTAAAACGAACTCCACTTTCCAATTTCTCTAGACCTCGTGCCAGCGGAATTATTGCGATTGATTTACGCGAAGACGATAACCTGATTGGTGTACAGTTGACTCGAGGAGATCACGATTTAATGATGTTTGCAGCATCGGGTAAAGGCATTCGTTTTGCAGAATCTGATGTGCGTGCCATGGGACGAACTGCTGCGGGTGTTCGTGGTATCAAGATTAAGGAAAATGACAAGGTGATCTCCTTGATCGCTATAGACTCTGATGAGTCCGTCATTTTATTCGCGACAGAAAACGGTTTCGGGAAAAGAACACGTGTTGCAGATTTCTCTCGCCAGGGGCGTGGTGGACAGGGTGTGATTTCAATCCAGACCTCTGCACGTAATGGTCAAGTCGTCGGTGCTATCAAGGCTGCCGATGGTGATGAAGTCATGCTGATCAGTAATGCAGGTACACTGGTCAGGACCCCGGTTGAAGATATTTCTGTGATGTCACGAAATACGCAAGGGGTTACGCTTATTCGTCTGGGAGAAGGAGAAAACCTGGTTCAAATAGAACCAATTGCGGCGGATAACGAAGAAGATTCTGAAGAATAATTAATGAAATATTAAGGTGAACTAATGGCACGTGTTTTTAATTTCAGTGCCGGTCCGGCGATGTTGCCGACCGAAGTAATGGAACAGGCTCAGCAGGAGATGCTGGATTGGCGTGGAAGTGGTATGTCGGTGATGGAGATGAGCCACCGCGGTAAGGAATTTATGGAGATTGCTGCTACCGCAGAACAAGATCTTCGAGATCTATTAAATATTCCGGAAAGTTACAAAGTACTCTTTCTGCAGGGTGGAGCCAGTTCACAGTTTGCAATGGTGCCTTTGAACCTGATGGGTAAAACCGGGCATGCGGATTATGCAAATACCGGATCCTGGTCCAAAAAAGCCATTGCAGAGGGAAAGCGATACGGTGAAGTTCATATTTGTGCCAGTTCAGAAGCCGATGGTTTTAACTCGGTACCAGATTTTTCCAGTTGGAATTTATCGGACCAAGCGGCCTATGTTCATATAACACCGAATGAAACCATTGGTGGGGTAGAATACCAGGGTTTGCCGGATACGGGGGATATCCCCATCGTGGCGGATATGTCTTCTACCATTTTGTCGAGGCCTATCGATGTTTCACAGTATGGGATTATCTATGCAGGTGCACAAAAGAATATTGGTCCTGCGGGTTTGACCATAGTAATTATTCGTGATGATTTGATCGGTTCTGCAATAGCAGAATGCCCAGCGATGTTCAATTACACCACTCACGCTGATGCTGATTCCATGGCTAATACACCTCCCACTTATAGTTGGTATCTTGCGGGGCTGGTCTTTAAGTGGTTGAAAGACAAAGGTGGATTAGCAGCTATGGCTGAAATTAATCAACGTAAGGCAGAAAAACTCTATACCGCCATCGAAACTAATGAGTTCTACAGCAACCCCGTAAAGGTTGAAAATCGTTCTTGGATGAATGTGCCTTTCATTCTGAAGGATTCAGAGCTCGATACTGAATTTTTAACCGGTGCCAAAGAGGCGAATTTAGTCACCTTGAAAGGCCATCGTTCAGTGGGTGGCATGCGGGCCAGCATCTATAATGCCATGCCAGAGCAGGGTGTCGATGCGCTCATCGATTATATGAATGCGTTCTCCGCAAAACATGGATAAGGAGTAGCCATTGATGAAGAAAATCCTTACCTTGAATAATATATCTGCGCAAGGCCTGGAACGCTTGCCTCGTGATGAATACGAGGTTTCCTCTGAAATATCTCAACCCGATGCCATTTTATTACGTTCTTATAAAATGCATGACATGGAAATTCCTGATTCCCTGGTTGCAGTCGGACGTGCAGGTGCCGGAGTTAATAATATACCTCTGAAAAAGATGAGTGACCGGGGTGTTGCCGTTTTTAATGCACCGGGAGCCAATGCGAACGCGGTAAAAGAGTTGGTCATAGGCGGTATGTTGTTAGCCTGTCGTAATCTATGTTACGCCTGGGACTATACCAATAAACTGAAAGGCAGTGATGCCGAGATCAGCAAGGATGTTGAAGAGGGTAAAAAGAAATATGTCGGTTTCGAGTTGCCGGGTAGAACCCTGGGTGTTATAGGACTCGGTGCCATAGGGGTCAAAGTTGCTAATGCCGCCGTTTCACTGGGTATGAATGTTATTGGTTTTGATCCTGGCATTAGTGTTAAGAGTGCCTGGAATCTTTCGGCGGACGTCGAACCCTGTAACAGTGTGGACGAGATGATGCCAAAGGTTGATTTTATCTCATTACATGTACCATTGATTGAAGCGACCAAGAATATTATCAACGCTGATAGACTGGCTAAAATGAAACCAGGAAGTGTGATTATGAATTTTGCACGTGATGGTATTGTCGATGATGAGGCTGTTTTGACGGCGCTGGATGAAAATCGATTACATGCTTATGTCACGGATTTTCCTTCAAACCTGTTAAAAGACCGTAAAGGTGTCATTGGTCTTCCACATCTGGGTGCCTCCACGCATGAAGCCGAGGAAAACTGCGCGGTCATGGTAGCAGAACAACTCAAGGATTATCTGGAAAATGGTAACGTCACGAATTCCGTTAATTTCCCCGAGGTGAGACTGGCGCGCGCGACTGATTACCGTATTTCTGTCGCCAATGCGAATCGCCCCGACATGGTTGGTCAGATATCTCATGTCCTGGGTGAGAATAATATCAATATTCAGCATATGGTTAACGAATCGCGTGATGATCTTGCTTATACGTTGATGGATGTCGATAAAACGGTTTCTGCAGAGATAATCGAGGCAATTAAACAAATCGATGGTGTACTGACAGCGCGTGCCTTTTAATGTCTGCCCAAGATCTTAAAACCCTGCGTAGCAGAATCGATGCCATTGACCAGCAGTTGCTTGAACTTTTCAATCAGCGTGCAAGCTGTGCCATCGAAGTTGCCGATGCTAAAAAAAGTGAATTAAAGGAAGGAGAGTCCCCCGATTTTTTTCGCCCTGATCGGGAAGCCCAGGTGATTCAACGACTTAAGTCTTTAAATAAAGGACCGTTGAGTGATAGTGAAATCGGGCGACTGATCAGAGAAGTCATGTCGGCTTGCCTGGCCTTGGAG
>JASJBW010000193.1 GCA_030066315.1 Gammaproteobacteria bacterium | reverse complement strand
CGGCATCGGTCAGTCCAAGCTTGTCAGCCTGCGTTGCATTGATTCTAATACAACTTGCATCCTGCATATTTTGTGTAGCCTGCAACGGATCAGAGTAGCGCACAACCTCATCCACCGCATAAATGGCCGTCTCTGATATCTTCTGTAGCGCTCTTGGACGCGTGGGTAACTTTTTGCCCCCTTTACAGCCTACTAGGTTATCGAGTTGTAGATCTCTACAAAGATCTTTTAACTCATTTCTTATTCCAATGGAGTCACTGTAACTATAGTTATCCCCTGGTAAGAGCATTTGTGCCAAGGCAGTGAGAATTTTCCAGCCTTGCCGGCTTTCCCCTACTGGTTTTGAGACGCCTTTGAAGGGTTGCCATAAGCCTTCTACGTTCACAAAGGTACCTGACGTTTCTAAGAATGTTGCCAGAGGTAGAACCAGGTCAGCATGTTCGCGTATAAAATCATTCTCAAAAGCATTGATTGAGATGATGAAGTCATTATTTTTCACGGCTTCATCTATAGCCTGAGCCTGGCAAATATCCAACATCGGATCTATACCCATCAAAACCAGAACCTTATGTTCTTGCTCAAGAATAGACCGGATATCTTGTCCACTAGTATCTAATGACAGCCCCGCAGGACCACGGTGTGGCAGACACCCACTTAAACAAGCTCCGGCTGAATTAGCCGATTCTGACAAGTACCCAAGACTTGATTCTGAAATAGAGGCGATGGCTTCAGTCAGCTGCATGATCAAGGCATAGTCTGGATGAGATATGGCTTGTACGCCTACGATCAATGCACTTTGCTTACCGTTAACCAAATCGGTCGCAATGGCATTGTGCTCTTTTTTGGCTTTGACTTTATCCAGTAGTGCAGTCAATTCGGGGGTTAGTTCTGTTTTGGCTTTTTTAGCAACCGCAACAGTAATAGAAGCCAAATCATGAACAAGCTGTTCCGCACTACCCGATAAATCCTGATTTAAATTAAAATTATACTGATCACTCAAACTGGAAACAGATGAGACTCGGGCACCATTTATCTTAACAGCCTTTCGTATCCGATGATTCAAAATAGGTTGTTCACGCCTCAAATTACCCGCTACTAACAGCGCACTATCCAGTTTCTCTAACGAAGCAATAGATCGGCCCAGCCATGGCATGGTGGGCATGATATCCTGATGGCTAAAATCGACCTGTTTCAAGCGATGGTCGATATTGCTACTGCCCAGACCCCGCAACAATTTCTGAAACAGGTATTGTTCTTCCAGGGTACATTGAGGGCTGATCAAGCCAGCAAGATTTCCGTTCTGATTGGCTGCTGACTGTAACTTTTCAACGGCCAGATTAAGAGCGGTTTCCCAATCGATATCCTGTAACTTCCCTTTTTCTCTAAGTCTGGGCGCAGTAATCCGCGCTTGATTGCCTAGGGCAGCATAGCTGAAACGATCGCGATCGGAAATCCAGGCCTCGTTAAGTTGTTCATTGTCGCGTGGCACTACGCGCATAACCGATTGATTACGTGTGTGAACATATATATTGGATCCCACACAATCATGGGCAGAAACCGACGCATGTTGAATGAGCTCCCAGGGACGCGCAGTATAACGCGATGGCTTTGCGGTTAATGCACCTACTGGGCAAAGATCTATTACATTACCAGAAAGCTCAGAAGAAATTGATTTTTCAATATAGGTGCCGATTTCTGTACTCTCGCCCCGGCCGGTTGCACCTAATTCGGGCAATCCCGCAATCTCTTCGCCAAAACGCACACATCGGGTACAAAGGATACAACGGGTCAAGTCAGTTGATATGAGCGGCCCGATATCCTTGTCGCGTACGACTCGTTTGGATTCCGTATACTGTGAAACATCACCACCAAAACCCATGGCCACATCTTGTAATTCACATTCACCTCCCTGATCGCAGATAGGGCAATCCAGCGGATGATTAATCAGCAGGAATTCCATGGTTGATTTTTGCGCAGCGATGGCATTTGATGAACGTGTTTTGACCACCATTCCATCATTTACTGGAGTGGCACAGGCGGGCATTGGCTTTGGAGCCTTTTCTACTTCGACCAGGCACATACGACAATTGGCCGCAACAGAAAGCTTCTTGTGATAACAGAATCTGGGAATAGTGATATTGTTTGCATCGGCCACATCGATCAGCATCTGCCCTGGCTGGGTTTCGATTTGCTGACCGTTGATAGTGATCGTGATGGTTTCACTCATGATACATACTACCTCTACGCCGCCCAGTCAGAGGCACTGCTGGCCACCATGGATCGTTTGTTTTCAACATAGTATTCAAATTCATGGCGAAAATGTTTGATAAAACTCCAGACTGGCATCGCGGCGGCATCCCCTAAAGCACAAATGGTTCTACCTTCGATTTTATGTGAAACATCTTCCAGCATAGTGATATCTTCAGGGCGCCCCTGACCATCAATAATACGGGTCAATACACGATACAACCAACCGGTGCCTTCGCGGCAGGGAGTGCATTGACCACAGGACTCAGAGAAATAGAATCGGGAGATACGACGCAACGCCTTAACCATATCAGTGGTTTCATCCATTACGATAACCGCACCAGATCCCAGCATGGAGCCGGCTTGAGCTATTGAATCATAGTCCATGGTGCAGTCCAGCATGATATCACCGGGCAGCACCGGTACTGATGACCCCCCAGGAATGACTGCTTTCAACTGGCGTCCCTCTTTGACTCCACCGGCCATTTCCAGCAAATCTTTAAAGGGTGTACCCATATTGATCTCAAAGTTGCCGGGGTTATTCAAATGTCCTGACATTGAGAACAGTTTGACACCGCCGTTATTGGGAATCCCTAAGTCTGCAAACCATTGACCTCCATTTCGGATAATGGCCGGTACTGAAGACAAGGATTCAGTATTGTTTATTGTGGTGGGTTTACCATACAGACCAAAATTGGCTGGGAAAGGCGGTTTAAAACGAGGCTGCCCTTTCTTCCCTTCGAGCGATTCCAGCAATGCGGTCTCTTCGCCACATATATAGGCGCCAGCACCCAGAGTAGGATGTAAATCGAAATCCACACCGCTGCCCAATATATCTTTACCCAGATACCCCTCTGCGTAAGCCTCCTTGACAGCCTGATCAAATCGAAGATAGGGCTCATCCATAAATTCGCCACGCATGTAATTATAACCCACTGTGGCCCCTATACAATAACCGGCAATGATCATGCCTTCAACTAGAGCATGGGGATTAAAACGTAAAATATCGCGATCTTTACAGGTTCCTGGCTCGGATTCATCGGAATTACAGACAATATATTTCTGACCCGGCGCATTTCGAGGCATAAAACTCCACTTCAATCCGGTAGGGAATCCTGCACCACCTCGACCTCTCAAACCAGAAGTTTTAACTTCTTCGATTACATCTTCGGGGGAGAGCTTATTATCAAAAATCTTTTTTAGCGCCTGGTATCCACCGGATTTCAGGTAACTATCCAGGGTCCAGGGCTGATCGTATTGCAGGGTTGCGAAACAGACTTCATTTGCCATGATTATTCCAGCCCATCCAGGATTTCATCAATTTTTTCCGGCGTCAGCTTTTCATGATAAACATGGTTGACTTGCATCATGGGGCCCGCCGAGCAGGCTGCGAGGCATTCCTCTTCCTGCTTTAAATAAATCCGACCATCTTCAGTACTTTCACCCACCTTAATGCCCAGCTTGTTTTCGATGTATTCCACTACGGAATCTGAACCCATCAACATGCAGGATATATTGGTACAAATGGCAACATTATGGCGTGCTACTGGCTGGGTCTCGTACATTGAATAAAAAGTCGCAACTTCATAGACCTGGATCTTGGGTAATTCCAGATAATCCGCTACAGCATCCATGAGTTCAGTGGTCAAATAGCCCTGATTCTGATGCTGCACTTCACGCAATGCCGCCAGTACCGCACTCCGTTTCTTATCTTCAGGATACTTTTTTAACCAGGCATCGATTTCTTCACGCGTATGCTCGGTCAATAAATCCATAGTATTGTTATCTTCTTTGGTCATTATCGATCTATCTCACCAAACACGATATCCTGGGTTCCAATAATGGCAACCACGTCGGCGAGCATGTGGCCTCGAGCCATTTCATTCATACTTGAGAGATGCGCAAAGCCCGGCGCTCGCACTTTCAGTCGATAAGGTTTATTGGTACCGTCGGATATGAGGTAAACTCCAAACTCACCCTTGGGATGTTCAACGGCTGTATAAACCTCACCTGCTGGCAAGGTATAACCTTCGGTAAACAACTTGAAATGATGAATCAGGCCTTCCATGTCTGCCTTGATCTCTTCTCGTCTTGGCGGCGCGATCTTGTGATTATCAGTTAATACAAGCCCAGGATTGTCACGTAACCAGTTTATGCATTGTTTGATAATTCGATTTGATTGACGCATTTCCTCAATGCGCACCAAGTAACGATCGTAACAATCACCATTGGTACCCACGGGTATATCAAAATCCATACGATCATAAACTTCGTAGGGCTGTTTCTTGCGTAAATCCCATTCCACTCCCGAACCTCGCAACATTGGCCCGGTAAAACCTAACTGGTAAGCGCGTTCTTCAGAAACCACACCAATACCGACTGTTCGCTGTTTCCAGATACGGTTATCGGTCAACAGGGTTTCGTACTCATCCACATAGGTCGGGAACCGACTACAAAAATCATCGATAAAATCCAGCAAACTGGATTGTCGGTTCTCATTCAAACGATCCGCTTCTTTCTGACTACGCCATTTGCTGGCTTCATATTGCGGCATGGCCTCAGGTAAATCACGTGCAACACCCCCCGGGCGATAATAACCCGCGTGCATTCGTGCTCCAGAAACCGCCTCATACATATCCATTAAATCTTCACGTTCACGGAAAGCATACAGAAACATGGTCATTGCACCGACATCCAGTGCGTGAGTACCCACCCACATTAAATGATTGAGGATACGAGTAATCTCATCAAACATGACGCGAATGTATTGAGCACGTTCTGGGATTTCGAGCTGTAACAGCTTTTCAATCGCCATCACATAACCATGCTCGTTACACATCATCGAAACATAATCCAGTCGATCCATATAACCAATGGACTGGTTATAGGGTTTGGATTCAGCCAGCTTTTCGGTTGCCCGGTGCAATAGACCGATGTGTGGATCCGCCCGTTCTATGACTTCACCGTCCATCTCGAGGACCAGGCGTAATACACCATGAGCAGCAGGATGCTGAGGACCAAAATTAAGTGTGTAATTCTTTATTTCGGGCATTACTCGGATGCTTCCCTTGCTTCTTCAGCAATCTCGTTAAGGTAACGATGATCCTCTCGTTGTACGCGCGGCACCAGTACACGCGGATCGATGGATACCGGTTCATATACCACACGTTGTTGTTCAGGGTCATAACG
>JASJBW010000003.1 GCA_030066315.1 Gammaproteobacteria bacterium | reverse complement strand
GCGGAAGATGTGCGTTTATTTTATGTGGCAATGACTCGAGCACGTTATCGATGTTACGTGGGTATGGGTCATATTAAAGGTGTAGGGAGCAGTGCGATAGCACATTGTCTTTATCCGGATATGATCAGGCCAGGTAAATACCCACGAGATCTGCAACTCGACTATCCAGATGATCTACGCCGACCCTTTGTTAAAATCAACTCAAATAAACCTCGGATTCAAATAGTTGAAAAAGAAGTTGGGATAAGTGCTATTACTCATGAAAAAGGAAAACCAATTACATTAACCAAGGCCCTTGAATTCAAACGTGTGATAAAAAGAATGTGGCGGATCAGTTCATATAGCCAAATAGCTTCTCAACATGAGGATGTGCAGATTGATCGCCCTGATTACGATGCCTTAGCAGAGCCGATAACTGAAACTGAGAAAAGCAGTGATGGAATAATTCAGGATCGATTCAGTTTTTTTAAAGGCGCCAAAGCCGGTACATTTTTACATGATATCCTAGAGCAAAGTGATTTCATAAAAGCGATGGATGAAACACTGGTACATGATAAATGCCGTGAGTACGGCTACCCGATCGAATGGGTTCGCCCAGTAAAAAACTGGTTACAGGATGTGATCAATACGGAACTAGATGGTTTCTCCTTGAGTGATATAAAAAATGACAGGAAATTAACCGAAATGGAATTTTATCTGACAAGTGACTCCCTGGACGCTGACAAACTTAATGACTTGTTGATCCAACAGGGCTACTTACAATCAGAACGTAAGTTTAACTTTAATGTACTGAAGGGTTACCTGAAAGGATTCATCGATCTTATATTTGAATACCAAGGGCAGTATTATATTGCAGACTATAAAAGTAATTATTTAGGTTCTGAAATAAATGATTACACTCCTGCCCATTGTACAAGTGCCATGCACCAGCATCATTATCATTTACAGTATTTGATATACACGTTGGCTTTACATCGATACTTGCAACAGCGCCTTGATGATTATGATTACACCCAACATATGGGGGGTATCTATTATTTATTTTTACGCGGTATGAGTACTTCAAACCCAGGCACTGAAAAAATTGGGATCTATTTTGATAAACCCCCGGCAGAATTAATTGAACAATTTGACCAACTTTTTTGATCTGTGATTTATGGTATTAAACGAGATACGTAGTGTCGTTCTAGCGCAAAATCTAGATTACAGTCATTATACTTTGGCACGTTTCATCAAGGATGCGATTCCCGATGCCAAAGATGAGGATCTATGGATCAGTTTTTTGTTGAGTATTGAAGTGGGTAAGGGGAATGTTTGCCTGGATCTAAGCAATATCGAGCATTTGGCTAAAGAGGTAGGCTGGCAACCATCGGGGTTGTTAAAAGACCTTGAATCAGATTTTATTGATAACAAAGTGATTGGCCTACCAGCAGAGCATAAGCCACTGATTTTTGACCGGCATAAACTATATTTGAATCGCTATTATCATTATGAAAAACTGATTGCCGAGAGCCTGGTAGCGAAACTTCATGAGGGCCGGAAGTTAAATGGTTCAGTATGGAATGATATTGATACTCTGTTTGACGTGACTGATTCAGAGGATTACCAGAGACTTGCAGTCATGGTTTGTCTGCAAAACCACTTAGGTATTATCTCCGGTGGTCCGGGCACTGGCAAAACCTATACCGTGAGTAAATTGTTAGCATTACTGCTGATGCAGAATAACCAACTTAAAATCAAACTGGCCGCACCCACAGGAAAAGCCGCAGCCAGATTATCTGAATCTGTTAAACACATAATACCCCATCTTGCACTGCCAACTGAAGTTGCTGAGGCACTGCCGACAGAGGCTTTAACCTTGCACAGGCTTTTGGGTATTCATCGTTTTACACATCGTCCTAGGTTTTATAAAAAACTACCACTGGATTGCGATGTGTTGGTGTTGGATGAAGCCTCCATGATTGATCAACAAATGATGGCCATGACCTGTGCAGCCCTGAGATCTGAAAGTCGTTTGATTTTACTGGGTGACAAAGACCAACTGTCTTCTGTTGAGGCGGGTAGTGTATTTGCTGATTTATGCGGTGGGTTATCGCGAACGGAATTTGACTGCTCGCAGCAAGAGATGTACCAGCAGTTGGGTAATTACACGTTACCGCTTCATGAGTCAGGATTTAAACTGGCGAATAATGTGGTGTTCTTGGAAAAAAGTCATCGCTTTAATGAACAATCAAGCATTGGTCAACTCGCACATCATATAAAAAAAGGTAACAGTGTCGAGTGTATGTATATTTTACAAAATAGATCAAACAGTGAAGATTTAACCTGGCGACAACCGAAGCAGGGAGCATTACCAGAACTGCTCATACAGCAGGTTGGACCATCAGCCTTAAAAATGACCCATTCCCACACCATAGCAGAGGCGTTTCAAAGTTTTAAACAGTTACAGGTTTTAGCGGCTGTTTGGCAGGGGCCCTACGGGGTCGATTCGATTAATCGAACCGTGGAAACTTGGCTAAAGAAAAAACAAGCACTTGATCCTTCGATAGAATTTTATCAGGGCAAGCCATTAATGATGAGTGCCAATGCCTACCAGTTTGGAATACATAATGGTGATATTGGCATTGTGTGGCCGGATCAGCAAGATCAACTCAAGGTCTGGTTCGAAAGAGGAAAAAATAAATTTACCGCCTTGTCTCTGACACAATGCCCAAAACATCAAAGCGCTTATGCCATGACCGTGCATAAATCCCAGGGGTCAGAGTTTGACCACGTAATATTGGTGTTACCTGAATCAGAATCGGCCTTGATCTCACGTGAACTCGTCTATACCGGGATTACTCGTGCGGCACAGCAGGTTGAAATATGGGCCCAGCAAGGTGTGATCGAAAGGGCTATTCAGCAGGTTACCGAGAGAACATCAGGCCTGATGCATCGCTTGACAGGTTCGGCAAAGGCTTCCTTGTCATCCCCTCAAAAACAGCCGCCGTTATTCTGATATCAGCGCCAGGTAGGTTTCATATACATACCGGGCGTGGCTTCTTCTGCCATGATCTTTCCCGGTTGCATCATTGACCGAATACCCTGCTCCATTCCAGGCATCATGTAAGGTTGTGAAGCCGGTGCCTGATAACGCGGTTGCGGCTGACTAAATGGCATCATACCTCCAAAAGGTTGTTGGGGCGCTTGATATCTTGGTTGCGGTTGAGTGAAAGGCATCATCCCGCCAAAAGGCTGTGCTGGAGCCGGTCTGTAGGTCGGTGCGGGTTGCGCGAAAGGCATCATGTTAAAGGGTTGGGGCTGAGGAGGATATTGCGGTTGAGCATAACCTCCGGAAAAAGGCATTCCAGGTAGTGTCGGAGCGCCATAGGGTGAGCTACCAGGCATGCCCCAATTGTTCCATTGTGCCTGAACTGGATGGACCATGGTTAACAGTGCCATGCTAAAAAAAGTTAACAAGATCTTCATATACTCACCCCGGTTTTTCATTATCTTTGAAGTCAGACTCACTGAATCGCGTCTCCGTACTAGTGTAGCCTGTTATCCAGGGTTATTATAGCTCTTGGCACTGATAAACCTTTTTTTCTACCTTATTCAAAGTTACTTAATCTGGAGTCATTTACCACATCAGGTCATCCGGTACCTTATAATCTGCATACTCGTCTTCAGCCGTTTCTTCCTCAGACTTCATAATGATGACCCGTTTATCATTTCTTTGTTGTATCTTCTCTGCAACAGTTAATGGCACAAGTTCATAGCGTCCTTCGATACGGGCTATGCCTAATCGGCCATTAATCAGTTGTTGTCTCATTTCGGTATTGATATAGAGTCGATGCACCTTCTGGCGATGCTCGAAGTTGTAGGCGATATCACAGTTATCATCACGTGCTAAAGCATTTTCTCTGATGATTTGGTCTATTTCAGCTGACAATGCCTTTAATTTAGCCTGTTGTTCTCGCTTCAAATTAAGTTCACGGTCACGTGCCGCTTTTTGTTGTGCAGCGAGTTGTGCCTGAGTAAGTCCATTAGGTTTCCCAGATTTTTTTTTCGGGTGTTGTTTTTGTCGTTTTTGTTTATCCTTGTTGGCTTTATTGACCTGTTGCTTGGTCACCAGGCCGGCTTTGAGCAACTGTTCTTGAAACGCATTGGTCATATATTGAATCCTGTTCGATTTCTATAGGCGATTGATTATTGGTTAATGAACTTTTAAGTCCATGGCAAGACTTACAGTGGAATGATAACAAGTATAACTTTGATGATGAAAGTTTTAGCTCGAACCAGTGTCAGTCTACTGATGATATGGACTTTAGGGAGTTGCTCAATGGCCGGTGACTGGAGAACCGCAAGCCGGGATTCAGCAGGTATAGCACCTGACCCGAATACTCATGCCGAAGCTGTGGTACATGTTTATGGCGCCGATGCCTGGGGTTGGCGTGGTTGGTTTGCCATTCATACCTGGATCGCGGCCAAACGGAGTGGCCAGGATCATTACAAGGTATACGATGTAGTGGGTTGGCGCCAGTATCGAAATCAACCGGTTATGGCTAAAGCGCAGGATATTCCGGATCGTTACTGGTTTGGTGCGCAACCTCAGTTGATTAAAGAACATCGCGGTGAAGGTGTAGATTTGATGATTGATGCCATTGAACAGGCCGTTGATACTTACCCCTGGAAATACGAATATCGTGCGTTCCCAGGCCCAAACAGTAATACCTTTGTCGCCTGGGTGGGTGAACGTGTGCCCCAGTTGGAACTCGAGCTTCCTTTTACGGCAATTGGCAGCGGTTATGTCAGTCGTTACCAGGATTAAAGAGACCTATTATCGCGCTCTATATCTCAAAGCAGGTGCAAATCCCGGATCATGAGATTACATTCACGGCTATTCGGGCCCAGGGACCCGGTGGACAGAATGTTAATAAGGTATCCACGGCTATTCACTGTCGTTTCGATATACTGTCTTCATCCCTTCCGGATTTTTACAAACAGCGCTTAATGCAGCTAACGGACAGCCGTATCAACAACTCGGGTGTTATCGTTATTAAATCCCAGCGGTTTCGTAGCCAGGATAAAAACCGGGAAGAGGCGCTGTATCGTCTTCAGCAATTGATTCAATCCGTTAATCGCATACCCAAAAAGCGAGTGGCCACAAAACCTTCAAAAAGTGCAAGACAAAAAAGAATGGATGATAAAACTCGCAAGGCTCAGCATAAAAAATTAAGAGGCCGGGTCAAATGGGTAGAGTGATCAATACGCTGTTTTGTTAATTCAAAACCCGGGCATTGAATTTTTCAAGAATTCTCTAAATGGTTACCTTGCCTTAAAACCTATCGCCCAATGACAGCGTGTGACTGGATCAGTGATTAAGCTAATAATACGGCGACAATTCCGGTTAAAAATATGCCATCAAAGGTTCCTGCCCCGCCAATGGACGCAACCGGGGTACCTATTTTACGAACATCTTTCATACGCAATAGATCAGCGCCTATGAGTACACCCAGAGTACCGCAAATGTAAGCCATCGGCGCACTTTGATCTGGTGTAATGGATAATGCTGTCAATGCAGCAACCAATGGTGCTAGAAATATGGGCATGCCGATACCGATACCTTTGATCGGGCGACTTCCAGCAAAACTAATCACCGCCACAATACTGATGGCCAGAATAACCTTCGACAGCGGTAACGGATTAACCTGAAATAAATAGATCGAAAAGCAGATGGGTATCACCGCGCCACCGACATTAATTGCAACAATGGTGTTACCTGTGAATGGAAGGCGGTGCCCAAAATACCAGTTGCGAAACATTTGCTGAACCTCTGTGGACGGTGCTTCGGCTTGCATTTGGAATAATGGCAGGTTGATGCCGCTGCCCAGCATCGTACTGATCAACAAAAGCATTGCTGAATGGGTTGAAAGACCCAGTTTTTCCAATGCAAAGGCGAATACGCCCAGATAAATAATACTGATCGCCATCACCAGGATAAACAATAGCAGTATGAGTTGTAGAGGCGGGAAAGGGGGGCGCATGTGAATCTATGATTGAGTCATTACGTGAATTAAAGAAACGTTAATAGCAACAGCATAGCGTTCATATTCTAAGTATAAGCGTTGAGATAGGCGAATGAATACCATAAGCCTCTTAATCATATTCCCATTTCTCAGATACAAAGAGCAGGTCCACCCACGTGGTTTCAGGTTCACCACAAAACCATCGGAAGGTTTGATGACGCGGTTTAAGAGCGTTTTGTTGGGCGCTCCCAAACAGCGGAACCAGCTTCATTTTTTTTAATGACTTCATGATGTAAACTGCGGCACCAAAATATTCCAATCATTCAGTCAAGGTAAAAAGTCATAATGAGTCAGCATGCGCCCTGGGAAAAGACCTTTGAAAAGGTGGTCACACCTTTCGAAGAATTTATTCATCACGAATCGACTTCAGGTTTGTTATTGATGGCTTGCGCGATTCTTGCGCTGATTTTCGCTAACTCCGCGTTGCATCACAGCTATGAGCATATATTACATGTCCCTATTGGTTTTAGTTTGGGCGCGTGGCGACTTGAACATAGCCTACATCACTGGATCAATGACGGTTTGATGTGGTTATTTTTTTTCCTGGTAGGTTTGGAAATCAAACGAGAAGTGCTTGTCGGACAACTTTCTGATTTCCGTCAAGCATTGCTCCCTATCATAGCTGCGGTCGGCGGTATGGTGGTACCAGCACTGTTTTATGTGTTTTTTAACTTCGGTGGTGCAGGAATATCCGGTTGGGGCGTGCCCATGGCCACAGATATCGCTTTCGCGGTAGGAGTGTTGGTGATGTTGGGTAGCCGGGCTCCAAAAAGCCTGCTGACTTTCCTGGTTGCGCTGGCCATAGTAGACGATCTGGGTGCGGTCGCGGTAATCGCCGTTTTTTATACCGATAACCTGGTTTGGGAAGCGCTCGGGATTGCCGCTGTGCTTGTGGGTGTATTGATCATGCTGAATAGGTTTGGTATCCGTAGCCCCATTCCTTATTTCATCGTGGGGACATTTTTGTGGATGGCATTCCTCGAATCGGGCGTTCATGCAACTGTTGCGGGAATCTTAACGGCATGGACCATACCGGCACGTTCAAAGTTTGATGTGGATTTATTTGAGAAACAAATCGGTGCAGTCAGTCATCAGTTGAGTCAAAGGCGAGAATCCAATGCGGTCTGTACCTTGATGGAAAATGAAGAGCAGCGACGTGGAGTCATACAGACTTTATTAAATGGCATTCACATGGTTGAGACACCGCTACAAAGACTTGAACATAGTTTACATATACCGGTGGCTTTTCTGGTGGTACCGCTGTTTGCATTGGCCAATGCAGGAATTCCAATTCATCTTGACCAGATCTCATCACTGGTAACCAATCCAATTACCCTGGGAATCATGGTTGGATTGATCCTGGGTAAATTGATTGGCATCGCCGGGTTCTCTTTATTGGCCATTAAGTTGGGTGTTGGTCAGATGCCGGAGGGGACGAATGCGAATCACTTGATAGGGGTCGGCTTGCTGGGCGGTATCGGTTTTACCATGTCAATATTCATCGCAGAACTGGGCTTTAAGGGTGATACGGATGCACTGCTGTTGGCAAAGAGTGGCGTCTTGTTTGCTTCGGTGATTGCGGGTGTGGCAGGTTATTTGTGGCTCAGATTAACCTCTCCAGCGAAATCATAGTTAATTCAGATACTGGGATCGGTAAAGAACGACCAAAACAATAAAAGGGTTGAGGTTAATGGAATACCTGGTCACTTAAGCAGAAATACAGTGGAGTTATTCGATAGGAATAGCTTTGAATCGTTTGCTGTCATCCAATTGTATCGCTTGCAAAAATAGATTAATAAAGGTTTGTTGTGTTCGACGTAAATAACGGTCTTTCTGATAAGCAATGCGCGAGGTTTCGGCAGGAAATAAATGGCTTAGATCACGGGCAACCAATGTCTGGTCCTGCTGCGGATCATAAGCCATGCTGGCAATGATACCGATGCCCAAACCATCCAGTACATAAGCCTTGATAATATCGGTATCTGCAGCACTAAGCACGGTATTGGGTTGTAAACCTTTGCGCCTGAAGCTGTCATCAAAATGTCGCCGCCCAGTGAATCCGGCCACATAGGTCACGATAGGATAGGCACACAAGTCGTTCAATGTCAGATTTTTTTTATCCAACAAGGGATGGCCCGGCCGGGTAATCAAACTGCGGTTCCACTGATAGCAAGGGATGCTTTCCAGGGATTGAGATTGAGCCAATTCTTCGGTGCAAATGGAAAAATCAACCTTATCAGAATTAGCCCATTCAACCAGTTGTTGCGGATTGCCCTGGTGGATCTGGAGTTCTATGTCTGGGTAAGTTTGATTAAACAGGCGGATGACGGGGGGTAAAATATAGCGGGCCTGAGTATGGGTACAGCCAATGCGCAACAGGTTTTGATTGATGGATCGTGCATCATCGGCGATTCGACTGATGTTATTAAATGCCAGTAATCCGGCCCTGGCCTGAATTTCTACCTGTTTACCCAAAGGCGTCAGCCCCGTAAGGCGCTTGCCCTTGCGAGTAAACAGGTCAAACTCAAGGGTTTGCTCCATTCTTTTTATTTGCTGTGATACCGCAGATTGTACCAAAAAGCTTTTCGCTGCCGTAACCGAGACATTGAAGTCGTTATCTATCAGGTGAACAAAAGTCTGTAGTTGTCGAAAATCCATCCAGCACTAATATCATAATTAATGATATTAAATCAATATAAATCATTATATGTCATATAAAGTCTGGCCTAGAATCAATGCCAATTATCGAGGAGAGAGAGCATGTTAAGTATTCAAGAAGATTATGCACAACCACAAACCGAAAATTTTGCCCGGCTGGATGAAGAGGGTTACCTACTGGATGCGTCGAGTTGGGATCCGGCTTTTACCGAGCGCCGTGCCCAGGAGGCTAACCTGAAACTAACACCATTACACTGGCAGCTTATTGAGTTAATTCGTGATAAGTACCTTCGTCTAGGTGCGCTTCCGCCCATGAGATCCGTTTGCCGGGCGGTTGGTATCGATAAAAATGAACTCAAAGCACAGTTCGGGAGCTGCCTTGCCTTGTGGAAAATGGCGGGTTTACCCAATCCAGGCGAAGAAGCCAAAGCCTATATGAACTAGTTCTTTACGCATTGTTCACCCGGGGCTCATTTGTGCACCCCGTTTTTTTGTATCCAATCAATGGACCTGTAACCCTTTAAACCTACGCTGAGGTTCCGTGCCTTGAGATAAAGGTCATGCCTTACCGATCCCTCTCCACTATAATTGTCAAAACACTATCAGAGGAGTGAACAAGTATGATGGGTCGAGTTTCTTTGATTGGTCATCGGGGTCAGCCACTGTCCTTCCCGGAGAATAGTCTTGAAGGGTTCAGACATGTAGCCGAGGCGGGTGCAGAATATGTCGAAACTGATATTCATATTACCGCCGATGGTATTCCTGTCCTGAGTCATGATGCCAACCTGTTAAAGCTGACAGGTAAACAAATCATCATTTCCGATCATAGCTATGAAGAGATCAAGGACATGTCCGCAGGCTATCCAGAACGATTCCAGGATCGTTTTCTGGATTGCAGAATTGCTACCTTAAAACAATTTATTGATCTGGTTAAGTCTTGGCCAGACTTAATCTGTTTTATCGAATTAAAAAAATCCAGCTTATCTTATTTTGGAGATAAAGCCGTAGATCTGACACTTAGAGAACTGGAATCGGCTTTGGATCAATGTGTGTTAATTTCCTTTGAATATGATGCGCTACAGTATGCTAAGGACAATTATAAAATCCGTATGGGCTGGGTTTTACCAGAATGGTCAGCAGAGAATTATCAGAAAGCCCTGGCGTTAGAACCTGAATATTTATTTGTGGACGTGGATTATTGTCCTCAAGAGCAGGGTGAATTATGGAATGGTACCTGGCAATGGGTCGCATATACCATCAATGATTGTGAGCAAGTGGGGCAACTGGCGGGAGTGGGCATCGAACTTCTCGAAACGGACAATTACAGCGAACTGAAGCAGATCTGTAAAAATATTGAAGTCAGTAATGACTTCTGAAAATTATGATGTCGTTGTTATAGGGGGAGGTATTAATGGAGCCGGAGTCGCTCAAGCAGCTGCAGCCATAGGGCACCGGGTCGTACTACTGGAACAAAATCAGAACCCGGGTATGGAAACATCCAGTCGTTCCAGCAAACTGGTCCATGGTGGGTTACGTTATCTGGAATCATTTGATGTCAGCCTTGTACGTGAAAGCCTGCAGGAACGTGAGCTGTTATTAAGGTTGGCACCAGAGCTTGTACATCTGACTCGGTTCAATATCCCTTTGTATCAGCATACTCGTAGAAATAAACTTACATTACATGCCGGGTTGAGCCTATACGCTATTTTAGCAGGATTAAAAAAACATCATTATTATCGGCAGCTAAAAATAAAGGAGTGGGAGCAGTTAGAAGGGTTAACACAACGTCATCTGAGAACCGTGTTTCAGTATCAGGATGCACAAACTGATGATCAGGCACTCACACTATCGGTGATGGAGTCAGCCATCAAGTTAGGGGCCTTGATTCACCTTAATGCGCATTTTATCAATGCCCGAATTGATTCACAGGGCGTTGAAGTGGTCTATCAACAGCGTGAAAAGACGCATGTATTAAAGAGTAGAGTCATGGTCAATGCCTCAGGTCCCTGGGTATCTGATGTCATCTCTCAGATTGACCCACCACAACGTTTGATTAAGCCTGAATTAGTACAGGGGGCGCACCTGGTTATGCAAGCACCAGTCCACCAGGCTTACTATCTGGAAGCTCCGCAAGATGGTCGAGCCGTCTTTCTTTTACCCTGGAAAGACCGGGCCTTGCTAGGAACAACCGAACGCATCTACCAGGGTGATCCCGCAAAGGTTAAAACGACGGAAGAGGAGAGAAATTATTTACTCGAGGTATACCGGCATTATTTCCCATTAAACGATGATCGATTGCTCAGTGAGATGGCCGGTTGCAGGGTATTACCAGCATCCCGCAATAATCTGTATAAAAGATCACGGGAGACAGTATTTGAACTCAATGGAACTCATAAACCAAGAGTGGTATCCATTATTGGAGGCAAGTTAACAGTATACCGTCGCACCGCTTTGAAAGCCCTGCATTTCCTGCAATCGGTTTTACCTGATAGAAAACCATTAGAAGATACGGCGAAACTGAAACTTTATCCAGTAGATCGATTAAGCCAGTGAATACGGAAACCCGCTATGTATTAGCCTTGGATCAAGGGACCTTTTCCAGTCGCTGTATTTTATTTGATGATCGAGGTCAAATGATTGATAGTGCTCAACAGAGTATTGATCTTAATCGAATAAGCCAACGGAAAATTGAACAGGATGGCCAACAAATTATTAATTCTGTTCAGCAAACCTTAAGTCAGGTATTGGAAAGGCATGTTGATAAACATCAAAAAATTACCTCTGCAGGACTGGCTACCCAAAGATCGAGCATCGTAGCCTGGAGACCATCGAACGGTGAAATATTAAGTCCTGTATTGAGTTGGCAGGATACACGTGCTTTTCAGCAGCTTGATTCGTATCAGAGTCAATCGAATATGATTCAAGCCAAAACAGGTTTGCGCTTGACCGCGCATTATGGTGTGACCAAAATGCGCTGGTTGCTTGAACATGAGCAGTGCGTGGCCAACGCTGTTGCGGAACATGATTGTGTTATTACTCCACTGGCTAGCCTTATCCTGTACCATTTGTGCGAAGAACAGTGTGTAGTGATTGACGGTGCTAATGCCGCGCGAACTCTGCTATTTAATCTAGTAGAGCAAGACTGGGATCAACAATTGCTGGAACTCTTTGATATTGATCCGATAGTGTTACCCCGAGTATTACCTTCCTGCCATGACTATGGCACTATAAAAAAATGTGGCATTAAAATACAATGTGTTAATGGGGACCAGACAGCTGCCTTGTATGCTAAAGGACACACCTACGAATCTTGCTTGTATGTCAATCTGGGAACCGGAGCATTTGTGCTAAACCCGGTGAAACCGGAATTGTTGCAATCCCAAACCTTTCAGGAAAGTCAGTTACTTGCGGGTATTGCAAGAAGTTTTGATGACCAAAATGAATTCTATATTGAAGGTACCGTCAATGGAGCATCTGCTGCTTTAGATTGGCTGCGGGAATATGATAAACAGAACGACATTGACCAGTTCCTGGGAAATGCCCTGACATCTGCTGAGCATGATGTCTTGTTTATAAACTCAGTAGGAGGGCTGGGTTCACCGCTATGGAGGCATGATATTGAGCCCCGGTTTATCAATGATGATGGTGATCCCGCTAATCGAGTAAAAGCGGTGCTTGAAAGTATTGTTTTTTTAATCACGCTTAACATAGAGGCTATTTTGCGCGTGAGATCAGGGATACGAAAGATAGAAATCAGTGGCGGGCTCTCCAACAATGATTATATCGGTCAATGCCTGGCGGACCTCGTGTCACTGACTGTAGATAAGAATGAATCCAGCGAAGCCACCGCTCAAGGAATAGCCTGGTTAGCGTTGGATGACCATTCGCGCTGGATGAGCAGGAAACCGGGAAAAAGCTACGATGCCAAAAAAAATAATGGCTTGCATCAACGTTACCGGCAATTTAAAGCCTATTTGGTTTAACGGATCTTTTATTGTGGCTAGCGATTGCCCCAGATCTTAGCCACGGCCTGGTCAGTGCCCAGAAAACCGACTACCAGGCAGGTGATACCGACTGCTAAAAAAACCACCACGGGTATAAGAAACCCAAGACCATCGGACGAAACCGAAAAAATAACGATGAGGATGGCAAGCGCACTAAATAACAGTCCCACGGTTAACAATATGATGCGATTGATCGGTTTATAGACGTAATCTTGACCGTCTTCTTCGAAGTATTTAAGGATGAACCAGAAAAAATTTCTTAATGTGGAGTGCATCGATCGAGTCCAGTACTATCAGAGCTGAGTGTGTATTATCCATTGCAGATAAAACAACACAACCACAGGTGACCAACTTATTAGCGCCATGAAAAGTGATAATGCGGCATACCTTTGTGATGATTGACCGCGTCTGATCTTGGTCCGGCGGATAACCGAAAAATAGGGCGGCGGAAAACGACCAGATTGATAGGTTTTTAAAGACAGGTGAATGAAATAAAGGCTTATCAACAAGCTAACAATGAGGCTAAAGGATAATAATCGGGATAAGAGTGTTTCCAGATGATGAATAGCCTCATCGATTTGTGCAGGGCTGGCCTCCTCAGAGGGTTGAATGGATTTTAATTCAGATAATATAAAAACCATCAATCCGAATAACAAGAGAATCACTACCAGTAAAAAGATACGTGCTTTTGGATTGGGCGAGACAAAATCTTCATCTAAGTCGGGGGTATTCATGTACTCTTTAATGGTTTAAATGATTGAACTGATGTTTATTGAGGCTCTATTTCCATTCGTTCGATATCGGCAATATAAATTGTTCGACCCTTTAATGTTTTAAATTGATGACTTTTAATATCCTGTTGTTCAGCCTGGTAGGTTACCCTCTGACCCGTTTGAGTATTAATGACATGAACCGTAACCTTGGCATATCGATCACCCAGTTCAAAATACATCACCGCTAATGCACTGACTACCATAAAAATCAAAAATAGATAGGCGCCCTGGCGGAATAGCTTTTGATTTTCACTGGGCTCCGCTTTTTTAATCTTGCGGGACTGCGTTGCCTGATTTTCATGTTTGATACGCATAAAAATAAAGATGGCGATAATAACGCTGAGCGTGAAGAGTATTTTCGTGATCATGAATTTCAAGTGAACTGCTAATGCTCTATGATAACGAAAAAGACGACGCAATGTAGCGCAGAGTGATGGCCATTGATAATCGGCTATTTATCTTTTGAACCAGGTACTGGTAATACCCAGTATCACCATCATTACCATATAAAACTAGGAGCACCCAATGCGAAACTGGGTTAATCAAGCAGTGGCCAGGATAGAGGCCGATTTTCAGCGGTCTTCAGATACTCACCTGATCCAGTTGGAATTGCCCGTATTACCTGATATCGATTTTTACCTAAAGGATGAGTCGACACATCCCACTGGAAGTCTGAAACACCGTTTGGCGCGATCTTTATTTCTATATGGATTATGTAACGGATATATTACGGAAGGTACGCCTATCATTGAATCGTCTTCAGGGAGTACCGCGGTATCAGAGGCTTATTTTGCCAAATTGCTGGGTTTACGCTTCATTGCAGTAATGCCACGGGGAACTTCGCAGGAAAAGATAGACCAGATTGGTTTTTATCAGGGGGAATGTCATCTGGTTGATAATGGAGATATTTATGGTGAGGCTCGACGCTTGGCACAGGAGATCAATGGGCATTATATGGATCAATTCACCAATGCTGAACGTGTTACGGATTGGCGCGGTAATAACAATATTGCGGATTCCATTTTTGCCCAGATGTCGTATGAACGCTTTCCCGAGCCGGCCTGGATCGTAATGAGTGCAGGTACAGGTGGTACCTCAGCTACTCTGGGACGTTATTTAAGATACCGAAAACACCAGACGAAACTCTGTGTCGCGGACCCGGAAAATTCTGTATTTTATGATTTTTATAAACAGGGCGATGCTTCATTAATGATTAAGCAGGCTTCCAATGTCGAGGGAATAGGGCGCCCCCGGGTTGAACCCTCATTTATCGCTACCGTAGTGGACCACATGATCAAGGTGCCTGATGAAGCCTCCTTTGCCACAATCCACTTTCTGCAAAAACTGTTAAACCGTCAATGTGGCGGTTCTACCGGAACCAATGTCTATGCGGCTTTCCAGTTAATGGCCGATATGCATCATAAGGGACAAAGTGGCAGTGTAGTTTCATTGATTTGTGATGGAGGTGAACGTTATCAGCATACCTATTACAATCCGCAATGGCTGGAAAATCATCAATACGATTTAACGGCGTTTTCCAATCGCCTGGACTCTTTTTATCACAGCGGTGAGTTCCCGGTTGTACTATAAATAGAGCATTTAACTGATCATTTTTTTATACCAGTGCCTCATGTCGCATGGGTAGGTCATTATTGATGAAAGCACTATTCAATTATTTTTTGACGGCACTACTCGCGATGTTCTGTTGGCATCATTCAATGGTGAAAGCCTCAGGGCTTTCTGAACATTGCCAGCATCAGGGGGAAAAATACCTCGTGGGGCAAAGAATCCTGTTACCCGATTATCAAACGCGAGAAGTGGTTTGGATGACGTGTACACGGTCTTCAAATAACGCAAGCGATTCCACTTCACCTGTAAAACCCTCCTGGGTTGTCGGTATTACCGATGGCTATAGGGATGATTTACTTGAGCAAGCCCGCCTGAAAGCGATTTCGGCGCGGACGTTAAAAAAACAACTGGAAAAAGTAGAAACTGAAAATCACAGTCCTGATCCTGTGCCAGCCGAATCGGTAAATTTACCGGCTCATCTCATAGCGCCGCGCAAAAAGACGCGTTTAGTGATGCCACAGGAAAAAGCAGTACCCAGCATCAATTACAGCGAATTGGCAGTCAAGCAGCAGGAGTATGAACAAGAAATCATCAACAGAATACAGCAACACTGGATTCCACCGCTGGGTGAAACAGGATTTCCAGCCTGTAAAGCCTCGGTTTTTAAAGGCATCAAAGGCAGTATTGTTGAAGTAGTATTCAGAGATTGTGCGGGTTCACGATCCTACCGTGCTTCAGTGAAAGCGGCCATTCTGAAATCTGAACCCTGGCCCTTACCGGAAATTCCGGAATTATATCAACCCGAAATAACACTGACTTTTAACCCGCCCGGATAAAACTCGAAAGCATCGGATAAGGTTAAAGCTAAACGGTATTCTGCCGATAGTGTGCTATACCTAGATAAAATAATGCTCCATTAGCACCCTGAGTTTATTCATTTAATGTTCTTTCCTTTTCAATTTCCGTTCATCCTGAAGTGCCTGAATTACGGGTTTATTGTGATCAGTATGTTCATGATAGCAATGCCTTCGCAGGCTGCTGATATTCCGTTAACTGATGATGAAAAGGCCTGGTTAAAGAATCATTCAAACATTCGACTGGCCGTGGATATTGCCTGGCCGCCGTTCGAATATATCGATGAAAACAACAATTATGTCGGTATGTCTTCCGAGTACATTGATTTGGTCTCTAAGAAACTCGGTATTGAATTTATTGTTGAAAAAGAGAAACCCTGGGCTGCAGTCGTGGAAGCCGTAAAAAATCGGGAACTCGATATGTATTCGAGTGTACTGGAGACGGAACAACGCCGTGAGTATGTCAACTTTACCAAGCCCTATCTGTCGTTTCCCATGGTGATTGTCACCAGTGATAAGGTAACCTATGTCGATGGCATCCGGGACCTGCGAAATGAGTCAGTTGCTGTGGTTAAGGGTTATGCAACCCAGGACTTGTTAGAAAAAAACCATCCTGAGCTGAACCTGTATCGTGCCGAAAACCTGACTGAAGCCCTGAAAGCGGTTTCACTGGGTAAGGTTTTTGCCTATATCGGGAATATTGCCTCGGTGAGTGAAACCCTAAAACGGGAGGGGTTGACCAACCTAAAAGTATCCGGGCAAACCCCGTATAAATTTGATCTCTCTATGGCGGTACGCAAGGACTGGCCGGAATTGATACCCATTTTGCAAAAGGCACTGGATTCTATTACGGTCGCGCAACAAGATGAAATCCATCAACATTGGATCAAGCTTCGTTACGATTATGAAGCGGATTATTCTTTTCTGTGGAAGGTTTTATTAGCGGTTGCCTTCGTTGTGGGTTTAATTCTGCTCTGGAATCGCCGTCTTAGCCAGGAAGTCAGACGTAGGACAGAAGCTGAAACCCAATTAAAGAAAACACATCAACGCTTAGAACTCGGATTGCGCGGTGGCGACCTCGGCTTATGGGACTGGAACATCCAAACGAATGTTATTCAAATTAATGATCGCTGGTTAACCATGCTTGGCATGCCGGTTGATCGGACCGAGATAAACTTCGATTTCTGGAATAACCTATTGCACGAGGATGATAAGCCGGCGGTGCAAGTTGCCGTACAACGCCTGCTCGATAAGGAAGAGGAATATTACGATGAAGAGTTTCGCATGTTGTCTGCTTCAGGCGAATATCTCTGGATGCGTTCCCGGGGTCAAATTGTGGAATGGAGTAAAACCGGGGAACCGATCCGTGCCGCCGGGGTACATCAGGACATCACCGAGTTGAAAAAAGCCCGTGTGGAACTCGAACAGGCTCATCAACAGTTAATGAATTATGTGGATATTGTGGATAAATACGTGATCACTTCGTCAACGGATGAAAAGGGATTGATCAATTATGTCAGTGAAGCGTTCTGTAAAATCTCGGGTTATTCCCAGGAAGAATTGATTGGGACGAGTCATTCAATTTTACGCCACCGGGATATGCCGGCAGCCCTCTATGAGGACCTATGGTCAACCATCAGCAAGGGGAAAACCTGGCAAGGAGAGATTAAGAACCGCAAAAAAAATGGAGATTTTTACTGGGTGGATGCCTATATCTCACCCATTTTGGATTCAAATAACCAGATTGAGGGTTATACGGCTATTCGCCAGGATATCACTGACAAAAAGTTAGCGGAACAATTGTCCATTACCGATGAATTAACCGCGCTGTATAATCGACGTTATTTCAACCTGATCTTTCCTCAAGAGCTCGCGCGTGCTGAGCGCGAGAAAAAGCACATCGCCTTATTAATTATCGATGTAGATTACTTCAAACCCTACAACGATAACTACGGTCACCTGCATGGTGATGCAGCTTTAAAAGCCATTGGTAATGTTTTTAAAGACATTCTAAGGCGGGCAGGTGATTTTGCATTCCGTATCGGGGGTGAAGAATTCGGTGCCATTCTCACGTTTGATGAAGACCGGGTTGCAGAGAACATGGCTGAGCGAATCCGCCGGGAAGTGGAGGACCTGAAAATTGAGCATGATTATAGCCCCGCTTCACCCTATGTCACGGTATCTATTGGTATGAAGATACATCATTCTGGGGGAGATTTGCCTCCAGAGATGACCCAACTTTATAAAATGGCAGATGAAGCCCTTTACCAGGCCAAAGAACAGGGCCGAAATCAAGTCAAGATCGATTATGGTGTCGATCTCAGTGCCGGGAACCCAGATATACACCTGCTGAAATCATGATGCTGCCTGCTAACCGGTTAAGACCGGTCATCGCACGTTCCGAGCGAAAATAAGATCGGGCCCACGCAGCACTGATGGCTATGGACATCAGGCCGATCATCAAACCTAACAGGCAGAGCACCGAAGCAATCAGAATATCTGTTGCGGTCAGTACGGTCAGATCCATGAACGTGGGTAAAAAAGCAATATAAAAAAGAATGACCTTCGGGTTGGATGCGGAGATTAAAAATCCCTGAATAAAACCCATGAATCTGGAACTGGAGCGTTCTTCACGGGCTTTTTCGACCAGGTGAGAGCGGTCTCGCCACATCTTCCAGCCCAGGTAAATCAGGTACAAGGCACCCACGATACGAATGGCCGTAAAAACAACGCCCCAGTTCTGGGCAATGACCGCAAGGCCAAAACAGGCCAGAACCAGGTAAACAATATCACTGATGGCCATACCCAGGGCCAGGGGAAAACAGGACCAGGCGCCTTGAGTCATGGCCCGAGCCAGCAGGGCAAAGACCCCGGGTCCGGGAGTAATGGAGAAAATGATGATGGCGATAAAAAAAGCCAATCCACTTTCAAAAGACATGCGGCGATTCCTCTGTGTATTCAGCTAAAGTGTGAACTGTTCATCCGGTTCAGGCAAGTGTTTGAATGCAGGATGGTATTGACCTAGAGGAACCTTGGATTATGATTTACACCATCAACGGACGAGATTTTTTCTAATGAAACGATTAATAACGACCTTGGGTATCCTCATGCTGAGTCCCGTTTTACAGGCAGGTGAAGCGGATGTAGTCAAGGTAAAGGTTCAGTGTCTGGGTAGCAGTTGCACATTTAATGTGACGGTCCGTCATGCGGATACCGGGTGGCAGCATTATGCCAATCAATGGGATGTGGTGACCATGGAAGGCAAGGTCCTGGGTAGTCGCGTGTTGCATCATCCTCATGTCAAGGAGCAGCCGTTCACCCGCTCCTTGAGTGGCGTGACTGTCCCCGCTGACATCAAGCAGGTGGTGATCCGTGCCCGTGATTCAAAGCATGGTTATGGCGGTATTAAAAAAACCGTCACGATCCCCAAACGTAAACTCTGAATCGGGTTCCTAAAAAAACTGGGCAGATTAAAATGCCATGATTTGGCAAAACTGAACACGTCAGCCTTCTTGTACCTTCCAACCATTCGGAATTGCTTGTTAAAAAAACGGATGCAGGTCGATGACAAATGATGCAGCATAACAGCATTATTTCAGTACACACGATGAGATGAACAATACATCGATTAATCAGGACGATATTTTTTACCGGGCCTATCAAAATCATGATCGTTCTTACGAGGGGCAATTCTTTTTAGCGGTTAAAACAACGGGAATTTTTTGCCGTCCTGGCTGCAAGGCCCGGCTCCCAAAACGTGAGAACGTGGAGTTTTTCGCATCCAGCGATGCCGCAATCAAGCAGGGTTATCGCCCCTGTAAAAAATGTCAGCCCTTATTACGCTCCGGCGAGCAACCGCGATGGGTAGAACAAGCCCTGGCGCTGCTCAAACAAGACGCTGCCCAGCGCATTAGTGATCAAGAACTGTCATTGCACGGCATCAATCCGGCCAGGCTGCGTCGTTGGTTTCAGGCGCATCATGGCATGACCTTCCAGGCTTTTCAGCGACAATATCGATTGAATCGGGCTTTTTCAAGCATGAATCAGGGGGCCAGGGTGATTGATGCCGCATTTGACAGTGGTTATAACTCGTTAAGTGGTTTTTATGATTCATTCCAAAAGGCTACAGGATTTGTTCCTTCTAATAGTCCGAAAAATAAAATCTTAGCGATAACCCAATTATTAACGCCTTTGGGACCCATGCTGGCTGCAGCCAGTGACAAAGGTCTGTGTCTGTTGGAGTTTCATGATCGAAAACGTCTGCAAAAACAGATCGAACGTGTGCAATTAAAACTGAATGCACGCATGGTGCCTGGAGACCACGCACTATTTGAAGAGGTTCAGCGGCAACTTGATGAATATTTTAAACGACAACGCGCGATTTTCAGTATTCCGTTAGATATGACGGGAACTCCGTTTCAGCAACAGGTTTGGCAAGCATTGCTGGATATACCTTTTGGGGAAACACGTCATTACCAACAACAGGCCAAAGCCATCCATAAGCCGCAGGCCGTGAGAGCGGTCGCCAGGGCCAATGCGGAAAACCCGTTGGCGATTCTGGTGCCCTGCCATCGCGTCATTGCTAAAAGTGGGCAACTGGCGGGTTACGCTGGGGGCTTACGCAGAAAAGCTTATCTGCTTGATTTGGAACAGGCGACATCCTGAACCGATGAAACCTCGGGATTTTATAGAATTGGTAAGCCTTGCCGCATTATGGGGTGCGTCATTTCTGTTTATGCGTATTGGGGCTCCGGAGTTCGGGCCAGTCGCGTTAATAGAATTACGCACCGCGATCGCGGCGCTATTTCTATTACCACTGGTGATGTGGTTCAATAAACTACGCCAGATCAAAGACAATGCCCGGTTGCTATTTGTGGTGGGTTTCGTGGGTACGGCCATCCCTTTTTGTTTACTGAGTTATGCCACTCTGTATGTGACTGCCGGTTATGCATCCATTTTAAATGCGACGGCCCCCATCTTTACAGCCTTGATCGCTTGGTGGTGGGTCGATGATCGGCTGAGTTTTTCAGCCATGCTGGGATTATTGATCGGTTTTTTGGGGGTTTTCATCCTGGTATTTGATAAACAAGGTAGTACTGACGGCATCAATCTGTGGCCGGTAATGGCCGGCCTGGGTGCCACGTTCTGCTATGGTTTAGGAGCGAATTTTACCAAACAAAAATTGGCTCACGTGGATCCTCTGGTTATAGCCTGTGGCAGTCAGGCCGGGGCGGCACTGGGTCTTATTCCATTTTCCCTATGGTTATGGCCACATCAAATGCCCTCTATTCAGGCCTGGTTTTCGGTAACGGTTCTGGGGATTGCCTGCACCGGTGTTGCCTTTATCCTGTACTTTCGCCTCATTGCCCACGTGGGTGTTAACAAGGCCATATCGGTTACTTATCTGATTCCTTTGTTTGGGGTTTTCTGGGGCATGATATTCCTTGAGGAAGCGCTGAGCCTGTGGATGGTAGCGGGTGGTGGTACCATATTAATCGGTGTATCGCTGGCAACAGGAATGGTTAAATTCAGTTCGATTAAACCTCGTTAATTCATTGGATTGTCGCTCTCCGACATCATCTCTATAATGCCGAAAACAATCAGAATCAAACTATGAAAATAAGAGTAATCATCACCGGCGGTACCATCGATAAGTCATACAACATGAATAATGGTGAGCTGCATTTTGTCGACTCTCATATTCCTTCCCTGTTAACCGAAGGACGTTGCAGGGCTGACTTTGTTCTTGAAAAGCTTATGTTAAAAGACAGCTTTGAACTGACCGATGCTGATCGTATGGGTCTATTGGTTGCCTGTGAACAGGCCGATGAAGAACGAATTATTATTACTCATGGTACCGATACCATGGTGCAAAGCGCTCGTTTTATGCAGGAACATCTGGACACCAAGACCGTCGTTTTTACCGGAGCGATGATTCCCTATGTTTTTGATAAATCAGATGCGCTGTTCAACCTGGGTACAGCATTTGCAGCAGTCCAATGTTTACCGAGCGGCGTGTATATAACCATGAATGGTCGAGTATTTAATGCCAATGATGTGGTCAAGAACCGGGAAGAAGGCGCATTCGAATTCGTATAGAGGTCAAAACTTGAGAAAGCGGGAAATGTCATGACCGATTTAACCGAACAGAAAATTCTCCAAAGTATCCAGGATCGCAAGGCGACTTTTTCAGATTTTAAGAAAAAGGTCAGTACCTTCACACCCTTACTCGAGCTTGAAAAGCAGGCTTTCAAAACCTCGGCGTTGGATCATAAAACCAAGGAATTAATGGCGCTATCCATATCCATAGTGACCAAGTGTGAACCTTGTATGGAGTGGCATCTACACCAGGCCTTGCAAGCCAATGCCAGTGACGAGGAAATCTATGAAACCATCGATGTGGCCATTGAAATGGGCGGTGGTCAGGCCGCGGCTTATGCGCGTTATGTCATCAAAGCACTCCATCTCTTCCGCACTGCTTAAATCCCTTGTGGTGATGGTCTAAGCCACATGGCTTAACGGGATTAAAGACCTAACATTCAGATCTGCTTTAAAAAACCGCAGCCCCATCCTGTGGATTCATTCCTGGAAATCCAGGAATTGCTCGGATTGGCAGATATTGCAGATAAAACGTTATACCGAGCAAAAAAAAGTAAGAACTGCGTGGTGAATGCGCATGAATTGCAATCAGTTCCGACCGTTAATGGTTGTTTGCAGGCCGATCTGACACGCCATCCTGATCTTGGGCATCGTATTTAAGATACTTTTTGATGGCATGAGACAGGGCTGTGAGTCCAAAACTGGCGGTTACTCCGACAAAGGAACCCAAACCTGTTGCACAATCCAGCGTGGTTTGATTCTCGCTACCGGGCTTGGCATAGGACACGGTGCCATCATTACTGGGATAGACCGGTTGTTGGGTGGAATACACACAGTCGATGCCATAGCGTCGTTTCGGATTTCGACTATAGTTCAACTGGTGACGAAGTTTAGAACGCAACATGGCCAGCAACGGATCATTGTAGGTGCGGGTGAGGTCATTGATTTCGATCTTGGTTGGATCGGTCAAACCACCCGCACCACCCGTTACCACCAGGCGAATCTTATGGCGGCGTAGATAATGGACCAGAGCCATTTTTTGTTGAACATGATCAATTGCATCAATGACATAATCGAACTGATGAAAGTCGAACTGATCAAGGTTGGCGCGGGTCACTAGGTCATCGATAGCATGGCAGTGGCATTCCGGGTTGATGGATTTAATTCTGTCAGCCAGGGTATCAACCTTGCTCTTGCCGAGGTTGCCGAGTTCAGTATGGACTTGTCGATTAGTATTACTTAACTCGATATCATCATGATCAATCAGGGTAATTTGGCCGATCCCACTGCGAGCAGCGGCCTCTGCTGCCCAGGAACCTACTCCACCGACGCCAACAATACAGAAATGAGCGCGGTTCAGTTGCTCGAGGGCGCCTGTTCCATAGATTCGTGACAAGCCGGAGAAGCGCTGAAGATATTCTTCGCTAAGCATAAGAAATAAGGAAAAATATGAAAGCGGCAGTGTATTGGAGTTGATACATTCTGTCATTACAATAGCGTCAGCATTTAACTCGGAAAAACTATGAACAGCAGTTGTTTATTTACCATCTCTGCGCCTTCAGGTGCCGGAAAAACCAGCCTGGTTAAAGCCCTGCTGGAGAAAAATTCACAGGTGGTTGTATCCATTTCTCATGCCACCCGTGATAAACGACCGGGTGAAGTGGAGGGTAAGGATTATCATTTTGTGGATGTGAAAACCTTTGAGAGTATGGTTAAGCAGGATGCTTTCCTCGAACATGCACAGGTCTTTGATAACTACTACGGAACTTCTCAACAGGCGGTTCTCGATCAACTGGATGAGGGTAAACATGTCATTCTTGAAATCGACTGGCAAGGCGCCTTGCAGGTCAAGCAGAAAATACCCGATACCATTGCGATTTTCATTTTACCACCTTCCCGCGAGATATTGCGCCAACGACTGACTGACCGCGCAACGGATGATATCGAAATCATAGAGCGGAGAATGGCCCAGGCCGACGCAGAAATGTCTCATTACAGTGATGCTGAATATTTGGTCATTAACGACGATTTCAGTCAGGCCCTGATCGATCTGGAAAGCATCATTCATAGCCAATCTTTGACACTGGAACGCCAAAAACTCAATTTTCCGCAATTAATTGCATCAATTGAACAATAAACGGTTTAGAATTTTGTCTATATTGATTATTATTAAGGGCTGTTTAACTTTTAATTACACTTTGGGATTACAGAATGGCACGTATTACTGTTGAAGATTGTCTGGAAAATGTTGATAACCGTTTCGAGTTGGTATTGCTTGCTGCCAGACGTGCCCGCCAGATTTCCAAAGGAGCGGATCCACTGGTCCCAGAAGATAATGACAAGCCCACTGTAATTGCACTGCGTGAAATTGCTGACAACCTCGTGACCCATATCGGCATGGATGAAATGGAAACCCAACAGGAAATGGCGGCTATTGCTTCAGATGAAGACCTGGTTAAAGAAATCGCGCAAAATAGCATGAATATGGGGTAAATCCCCCTATGGCGAGTCCGGATCCCGTCAAAACCACCTCTCTTATTCCGGAGCGCTCTTACGACACTGATTCCGATCGCTACTTGATAAGTGATCTATGTAGTGAACTCGAGGAATATTTGGAATCTTCCCAGGTTGCGGAAGTCTACCGGGCTTATTTATTTGGTGCCCAGGCTCATGAAGGGCAAAAAAGAGTTTCCGGTGAGCCCTATATTTATCACCCCATCGAAGTGGCCCGTATCATGTGCGAAATGCGCATGGATTATAAAAGTATCATTGCGGCGTTATTACATGACGTTATTGAGGATACGCCTACCTTGAAAGAGCAATTAGCCGCTGATTTTGGTGATGAAGTGGCAGAGCTGGTAGACGGTGTCAGCAAGCTGACCCACCTTGATTTTGTTTCCAAGGCTGAAGAGCAGGCGGAAAACTTTCGCAAGATGATGCTGGCGATGGTCAAGGATATTCGCGTTATCATCATCAAGCTGGCGGACCGCCTCCATAATATGCGCACATTGGATGCCATGCGACCCGAAAAACGTCGGCGTATTGCCCATGAGACCATGGATATTTATGCGCCTATAGCCAATCGTTTGGGTATTTATAGCATGCGCCATGAATTACTGGATCTTTCGATCAAAAATGCTTACCCGATGCGTTACCGGGCCCTGAATAATGCCTGTAAAAAAGTCGTGGGTCATCGAAAAGAAGTATTCAATACCATCAAGTCAGCCATCAAGGAACGCTTAAAGGCCGTCGATATAGAGGCTCGAGTCAAACATCGCCGCAAGAATATTCACAGTATCTATAGCAAGATGCGTGAAAAAAAGGTGGGGTTCAAGGAGTTGACCGATGTCTACGGGGTTCGGATATTGACGAACTCGGTGGATGATTGCTATCGCGTTCTGGGGGTCATGCATAATCTGTATAAACCCATACCTGGCAAGTTTAAGGATTACCTGGCTATTCCAAAAGCCAATGGTTATCAGTCACTGCATACCAGCCTGTTTGGTCCTCATGGGGTTCCAATCGAGGTGCAAATACGTACCAAGGCCATGGAGCGTTTTGCCAATTCAGGAATTGCCGCTCATTGGTTGTATAAAAAGGGTCAGGAAAATAGTACCGAAACCGCGCAAACTCGAGCCCTGGAATGGCTTAAAGGTTTGCTCGAAATGCAGCAGCGAGCGGGGAGTTCACTGGAATTTCTCGAAAACGTTAAAGTCGACTTGTTTCCGGATGAAATCTATGTGTTCACGCCCAAGGGCAATATCATGAAATTACCGCGTGGGGCGACAGTAGTAGATTTTGCCTATGCCGTACATACCGATATTGGCAATACTTGTGTAGCGGCACGGATTGATCATCGCATGTCGCCTTTAAGTACTCGTTTGTTGAATGGACAGTTAATTGAAATTATAACCTCCAAGAATTCCCGCCCCCATCCTAGCTGGTTGCATTATGTAGTCACTGCCAAAGCGAGAACCAATATTCGTCACTTCTTAAAATCGCTGCAACAGAATGAGGCAGTGTCACTGGGACAACGATTGCTACAGCAATCATTGAACCAGCTGATGGGCAAGGAATATCAGCCCGATGAACACCAGATGAGACAGGTCGTCGAAGAGTATCATCTAAAGGATTATGATCAGTTACTGGCCGAGATAGGACTGGGTAATCGTACGGCCAGCCTGGTCGCAAAGGCACTGGTAGATCATCAGGAAACCGTGGATGAAGACGTCACCCAATTTGACCCCAGTGGTAAACCCTTACCGATCCGGGGAACCGAGGGCATGGTGGTTTCTTATGCCAAATGTTGTCATCCAGTACCCGGCGATGCCATTGTCGCTCATTTCTCTCAGGGGCGAGGACTCGTGGTACATCGGCTCAACTGCAAGAACTTGGTTGATCCACAGCATGACAATCGCAAACAGGATGTACAATGGTCTGAACATGTGGAGGGGGAATTTCTGGCAGGTTTACGGATTCAGGTTGAGAATCAACGTGGTGCTCTTGCCCGACTTGCCGCGACCATCGCAGACATGTCATCGAATATCGAGAATGTCAATCAATCGGAGAAGGATGGCTTAATATCAACGACCGACTTTATTGTGACCGTTCGAGACCGCATACACTTGGCCAGGATTATTAAAAAATTACGCGCTTTACCGGTCGTGAATAAAATCTGGCGTAACTAGGATTTCATTTTTGGTCCGGGACATGTTGTCATGCGATCAGCTTCGGTATATTTTTTATGATGATCGTCAAAGAGCTTGATTCTGTCTCCTGGGCGAGTCAACAATTACATTCACTTTAATCACAAGTAAAAAAAATGCACAAAGAAATAATATCAACGCCGAATGCGCCTGCCGCCATAGGTACCTACTCTCAAGCTGTGAAGGTGGATACCACGGTTTATCTCTCCGGACAGATTCCGCTTAATCCAGCAACAATGGAAGTCGTTAGCGGGGGTATTGAAGCTGAAATACGACAGGTCTTCGAAAATCTACGCGCAGTGTGCCAAGCCGCAGGTGGAGATTTACAGGACATTGTCAAGCTCAATATCTTTCTCACTGACCTCAATAATTTCCCAATTCTCAACGAAATCATGGGTAACTATTTTGAACAACCATATCCAGCACGCGCAGCCATAGGCGTTGCGTCATTACCAAAAGGGGTTGGAGTGGAGATGGACGGTATTCTGGTACCTAGACAGGGTTACACTGCTTAATAATGTCTGACTGGAGCAGGGACGATGTCACCACGCTTAAAGGTGTCGGTCCCAAGCTTAAGGAAAAGTTCGATCGACTTGGCATACAAAACAAACAGCAATTATTGTTTCATTTACCTCTGCGCTACGAGGACAGAACCCACCTGACACCTTTGGGTGCCTTACAGTCGGGGCAGCGGGCCCTGATTGAGGCGGAAATACTTCAGGCAGGATCAAGCTTTCGACGTCAGGGGCGCTTTCGCCGGGTGTTATTAGTTAAACTCGCGGATGCAACGGGGTTTCTGACGTTAAGATTCTTTCACTTTAGTAACAGTCAACAGCAGCGCTTACAAAAGGGTCAATGGTTGCGCTGTTATGGCGAAGCCCGCACTATCATGGGTGCACTGGAAATGGTCCATCCCGAGTACGAGATCATCAATCCGGATCATCCGCCGCCACTGGAGAGATTTTTAACTCCTGTTTATCCAACCACGGAAGGCCTTCACCAAATCGGCTTGCGAAAAATAATGCAGCAGTTATTAACCGAGCTACAGCAACACCGAATGGAAGAAACGCTTCCGGATGACTGGTTGAGGCAATATGACTTCCCAGGTGTCAGCCAGGCATTGCAGATCTTACATAATCCACTCAACCAACAGGATGTTGCTTTAATCCAAGCATTTGAACATCCCGCTCAGATCCGATTTATTATTGAAGAGCTCAGTGCTCATCGCATCAGTCTGTTACAACGTCGCCAACAAACCGCAGCTTTGCCATCACCGCGGGTAGAAGATAATCCAGCACTAACGCAGGCCTTTCTCGAAGCATTGGATTTTTCATTAACACCGGCCCAGGATCGGGTTGTCGATGAAATAACCGAAGACCTGAAAAAAAATCAACCCATGATGCGCCTGGTTCAGGGCGATGTCGGTAGTGGTAAAACCGTCGTAGCAGCCATGGCCGTTTTACCGATACTCGGTTCAGGTTATCAGTGCGCCTTAATGGCACCAACAGAAATTCTGGCGGAACAGCATTTTAAAAATTTCCAGTCATGGATTGAGTCACTGGGATTTTCTGTGATCAGTTTAATGGGGGTGGATAAAGGTAAAAAACGTCAAACCAAGGAAGCGGCCATTAAAACCGGGCAGGTCGATCTGGTTATCGGAACCCATGCTTTATTCCAGGCCAGTGTCGAATTTCATAATCTGGGTATGGTCATTATTGATGAACAGCATCGTTTTGGTGTGGATCAGCGCCAGGCTCTGCGGAACAAGGCCAGAAAAAACTTGATGCCGCATCAGCTTATCATGACAGCTACACCCATTCCGCGAACATTGGCGATGGCGATATATGCGGACCTGGATTATTCGCAGATTGATGAATTACCACCGGGCAGAACGCCGGTTAAAACATCACTCATTGCGCATAGCCAGCGCCAGGATTTGATAGATTCGGTACGCAAGGCCTGTGTTGAAGGGCAGCAGGTTTATTGGGTGTGTACCCTAATTGAGGAATCCGAAGCTTTGCAATGTGAAGCGGCTGAAGTGACCTATACCAAGCTGAAACAGCAATTACCCGGGATTTCGGTGGGCTTGGTACACGGTAGAATGAAATCAACCCAAAAGGAACACGAGATTCAAGCCTTTAAAAGGGGCGATCTGCAAGTTCTAGTCTCCACCACGGTGATTGAAGTGGGTGTTGATGTCCCCAATGCCAGTATCATGATTATCGAGAATCCTGAAAGACTGGGATTATCACAGATTCATCAATTAAGGGGTCGAGTAGGTCGAGGTCATAAACAAAGTTATTGTATATTACTGGTGAAAAACGAGCTCTCTTCGCAAGTGGCTAACCGACTTGAGGTATTAAGAAATCATCAGGATGGCTTTGTCATTGCAGAAAAAGACCTGGAAATCAGGGGGGCAGGAGAAGTATTGGGCACCCGTCAGACAGGGGAAGCCAGTTTTCGACTGGTTGACCTGATGCGAGATAAACGCTGGTTTAAAGAAGCTGAGCAGTTGGCGAACCTCCTGATGCTCGAAACTTATCAACATGAGAGGAGTCAATTGTTGCATAACTGGATAGGACATCGGGCGCAATATTCGGATGTCGGTTAGTAAACCCTTCTGACTGCGTGATATTTGTCATGTAAGGTTGGAATCGATCAATATAGAATACGGTAACTTAACTTCAAGTTTTCTAGTCCTCACTAACAGGGCGGTGAATTTTTTTCAATGCAGCGCACTCATTCAACATCAAACCATCGAGCACTGATTGATTCTTTTGGGCGGCCAATCGAATATGTACGATTATCGGTCACCGACAAGTGTAACCTGCGTTGTTTTTATTGTATGCCAAAGGGCTTCAAGTCATTTGAAGAGCCCGATAACTGGCTTACTTTTGATGAAATAGGCCGTGTAATCGCGGTATTTAGCGAACTGGGCGTTCAGCGCATACGGCTAACCGGCGGCGAGCCTCTGGTCAGGCATAACCTTGCGCAATTAACCCATCGGCTTTCCGCAATAGAGGGCATTAAAGATCTATCTTTGTCGACCAATGCGACTTTGTTGGGTAAACAAGCTGCAGCGCTTTATAAAGGTGGCATTCGTAGAATTAATGTCAGCCTGGATACCCTGAATGAAAAACGATTTGCAGAAATTACCGGTGGCGGAAAATTATCTCAAATCCTGTCAGGCCTGGAAAAAGCACGTCAGGTCGGTTTCAAACCCATTAAAATCAACATGGTTGTTATGAAGGATACGCTTAAGGAAGATTATGAGCGGATGCTGGAATACTGTATACAAAATGATTTCACCTTGCGTTATATTGAAACCATGCCCATGGGCACGCCTGGACGAGATGCGAGTAATCAATACCAGAGTCTGCAATCAGTCAAACAGCAGTTGATGGAGAAATACGACCTCGTTCCCGGCATCAATACGGGGGGAGGGCCTGCACGCTATTTCCGTATCCATGGTACGGATTTCCAGATAGGGTTCATTACCCCTATTTCCCAGCATTTCTGCGAAACCTGTAACCGGGTTAGGATTTCTGTTGATGGCACGTTATATCTTTGCCTGGGCCAGGAAGACAAACTGGAATTACGCCCCTTGTTACGTGCCGGTATTTCCGATGAAGATTTAAAACAAGCCATTATCAATGCCGTTGCCCGTAAACCGGAACGCCATGAATTTAATGAGAAACCCGGTCAGGTGGTACGCCTGATGTCGATGACAGGTGGTTAGTTCAAGCCCATTCCTTGCATAGTAGTTTTACCCCTGTTGTCGGGACCCTTATACACCCTATCAGCGCTGCTATTGCGTGTGCTTTTAATATTAATGGAAGCAAATACTTGAAAATTATCCTTTAACGAGCACAATGATCTGGTAATTTTTCATTTGTGCATTACTATATGAATACGCCCGATCATTTAAGAGACTGAGTATTGTTGAGAATCTATTATGGTGATATCGGGTAAATATCTTCCTGCGGTATCTTCTTTTTCTAACCCTGCTGATCCAAATCGGTTGCATCAGCAACGGTCTTCACTCGAGAATTTTAAGGACCCTGATTTCAAACAGCATCAGCGTCAACAAACCGTGGAATATGTTTTTCAGGGTGATTTTGACGAAGATTTTTATGCTCGGGATCAAGTGGGCTCACCATATGCGCAAATCGTCGATCCCGCCAAAAGAAATGCAATTGACAGTTATCTTCACAACCAGACGGTAGGTCAGCCCCAGACTCCTCGGCAAGGCCGGATTGTGGATATTTTTATTTAAGACGCGAGATTTAAGTCCCCGCTTTTACTGATAGAATAAGACGTTTTAAACCAGTCTTATAGAGATGGACGTCTCACACATTATTAATGCCCTCAATGATCCCCAGAGACAGGCCGTAACGGCTGAAATGAGGCCAATCCTGGTACTCGCCGGTGCCGGAAGTGGTAAAACGCGTGTGCTCACCCATCGAATTGCCTGGGTCTGCGAAGTCGGGGGATTATCCCCCTTTAGTGTCCTGGCGGTTACTTTCACTAACAAAGCGGCCAGCGAAATGCGGGGGCGGGTAGAACAATTACTGGGTATTTCAGCAGGGGCCATGTGGGTAGGGACTTTTCATGGGCTCGCGCATCGCATGTTAAGAGCGCACTGGCAAGAAGCTGATTTACCCCAGACTTTTCAAATTCTAGACAGTGATGATCAGTTGCGAATGGTTAAACGTGCTGTTCGTCAAATGGAACTGGATGAAGGACAATGGCCGCCTAAACAGGCACAATGGTTTATCAATCAATGCAAGGATGATGGTTTACGTCCATCTCACGTAGACCCGGGCCAGGATCCTATCCGTCAACAGCTATTGCAGGTTTACCAGACCTATGAAAATCTTTGCCAGCGCGCGGGCGTGATAGATTTTGCCGAGTTGCTGTTACGTTCGCTGGAACTGATCCGGGATAATGACCAACTGCGTAACCATTATCAGCGCCGATTCCAGCATATCCTGGTCGATGAATTTCAGGATACCAATGCCATTCAATATGCCTGGCTGAGGTTAATGGCGGGAGACCATACACCGGTATTTGTGGTTGGAGATGATGATCAATCCATTTATGGCTGGCGTGGTGCGCGGATTGAAAACATCCAGCATTTTGAACGTGATTTCCCCAATACCCTGGTCATCAGACTGGAACAGAATTATCGTTCGACCGCTACGATACTCAATGCAGCCAACGCGTTGATCGATCATAACCAAGGACGTATGGGCAAGGAGTTATGGACCGAAGGTGAACAAGGAGAGCCCATTCTCTATTACAACGCCTATAACGAAAAAGACGAGGCCCGTTTTGTCGTTGACCGCATTCAGAATTGGGTGGAACAGGGGCGCAGTCGAAATGAAATCGCTGTGTTATACCGTTCCAATGCACAATCCAGACAATTCGAGGAATATCTCATTTCTCGGGGCATTCCCTATCGTGTTTATGGCGGATTACGATTTTTTGAGCGTGCCGAGATTAAAGATACGCTCGCTTACCTGAGAATGCTCAGCAACCCCTTGGATGATACCTCTTTCGAAAGGACGATTAATCATCCACCTCGGGGGCTGGGCCAGAAATCAGTAGATACCATCCGGCTCTATGCGCGTGAACATTCAATTGCACTGTGGAACGCAGCCCGTGAGTTGGCTGAAAGTAACCAGTTGACGGCTCGAGCTCGCACTTCAATTGCAGCTTATATCGAACTGATTAACCGTCTTAGAGCACAAAGCCAAATATTGGGTCTCGCTGAACAAATAGGATTATGTATCGAATCATCCGGTTTGAAGGCCCATTTTGACAAAGATAAGTCCGAGAAAGGTGAAGCACGACGGGAAAATCTCCAGGAACTGATTGGTGCCGGGAAAAGTTTTGAGTTTGATCATGACACTGATCTAGATGAAATGTCATCCCTGGATGCCTTTCTCGCACATGCAGCCCTGGAGGCGGGTGAAGGGCAGGCTGATGAATGGGAAGAATGTGTTCAATTAATGACCATGCATTCGGTCAAAGGCCTGGAGTTTCCCCTGGTATTCATGGTGGGAATGGAAGAAGGCCTGTTTCCCCATCAGCGTTCCAGTGAAGAACCTGGGCGGATGGAGGAAGAAAGGCGTTTGTGTTATGTCGGCATTACCCGTGCTCGTCAACAGTTGATTATGACCAGTGCCGAAGTCAGACGACTGTATGGTAACGATAATTACAATGTACTGTCTCGATTCATCAAGGAAATACCATCAGAATTGATTGAAGAAATCCGCCCCAAGGCACAATTTTCTCGTCCTATCTACCCACCCGGTGCGATCAGTCGCAATCAGGTGGAAGAAGAAGTGGGCCTGAGTGTGGGGCAGCGCGTTTCACACAATAAGTTTGGTAACGGCATTATCATCAATATTGAGGGGCAGGCGGCACAGGCCAGGGTGCAGGTCAACTTTGAAAATGATGGAAGCAAGTGGCTGATGCTCGCTTATGCCAACCTGCAACCCGCATAACAAAGACGGATAAGTGACAAGATCACAAATAATGACTCAATAAAAACAGTAACTTACAAGGCACATTAGTATTTTCTAATAAATTAAAGCTTGACTATATAAGAAAATACTAATATAGTTCGCTCCATCAGGTTTTTAATGAATTTATTTTTTAACTTTTTGGAGACTTAATGTCATGAAAAAAATAATCACTGCTGCTGCAATTTTGGTCGCTGCTACTTCAGTTTCTGCTTCAGACTTCCCTTTCTTCGGAGACGATAGCAACTCTTACGGTAACGGTAACTTTGCTGGAAACAACTACGGAAATGGTTACGGATACACTGACGGAAGCGCTCGTGGTGCTGGTCGTGGACGTGGTCGTGGAACCGGTTCTGGCGACGGCGAGATGGATTTCTCAATGAACTTCAAGGGCCGTGCTAAAGGTAACCTGGACAGCGATTGGGATGCTGACACTGATTGGCGGGCTGATGGTTCTGGTAATGGTTACGGTAACTACTACGGTGATGGACGCTCTTACGGCAACTACTATGGTAACAGCGGATACGCTCCTTACTATGGTTATGCTCCAGCTCCTGTAGCAGCAGCACCTGCTCCTGCAGCTCCTGAAGCTAAGTAATTCTAGCCTCGAGTTTCTCCGAAGAGCCTGGCTCTTCGGGGGAACTAAGCCAGGTCGTTTCCTCTCTCCTCCTCCACGAAACGGCCTGGGTTAGTTCCTGACTAACCAGTTTTATCCTCTTGGTGATTGTTTTGACGGGCCCCTGGCCCGTCTTTTTTTGATACAGTGACGTTGGTATCTTCAGGCTATATTGAGTGATTTTAAAATGCTTCGTCTATTCCCTATCCTCTTTTTACTGTTTGCGGCTTCGGCATCTGCCAAACAATTGGTTTTAGTTCAAGGGTATCTGGCAAAATCTAATAGTTGGCAAGAGGCGGGTATCTCCCAGCAATTAGTCAGGCACGGCTGGGTTTATACCGGTGAATTTCATTACAACAGTCATGGAGCGCAGTTATTGCATCCCCCCGGGTATGCAAAGTCTACCCAGAAACCCGTCAACCGCTTTTACCAGGTCACCCTGCCCACCGAGGCTTCAATACAAAATCAGGCTTATTTTCTGACGGCCTATCTTGAAAAAATCCGTCGCGCCTACCCACAACAACCGATCATTTTGGTAGGACATTCTGCAGGTGGCATCGTTGCACGATACGTTATGGTCAGAAATCCGGAATTAAATATCCATCAATTGATCACTATTGCCAGCCCTCATCTGGGAACGGATACCGCAGAGTTTGGAAAGTTGATGGGCGAGAGCCCACTGGCACTGATAGCCCCGATGATGGGTGCGGGTACCCTCAATCGTTCACAGCCTCTTTACCGTGATTTATTACCTGAGATGCCCCATCGTTTCCTATTTTGGCTGAATAGGCAACCCCATCCTGAAGCGGAGTATATTTCGATAGTCCGTGATCAATGGTCACCCTCTGGAGGAGACTTAATTGTGCCACAGGAGAGTCAATACCTGGAAAAAGTGCAAGCACTTAAGGGTCGAGCCTACAGTTTTATCGTTCCAGGGGGGCATACGCTAAGTGCCAATGATGGTCGTATTTTGCTGGATTTGATTCATGAAAGAGTATTGAAAGCGATTTAAAATAAAAAGC
>JASJBW010000062.1 GCA_030066315.1 Gammaproteobacteria bacterium | reverse complement strand
AATTTTTATGATGGTGGTGCTGATCGTGCGGACCAGGATAAACGTGTCAGTGCTGTTTATGAGCAAAAGGAATTTGCAGCTCGTGTTAGGCGCCAGATTATCAATACTTTACGCTTGGCCTGGGTAGCCGATGAGTCATTATCGCGCCAGATTGAATTTCTGAATCAGCATGTGGTTAAAGCCAAAGAAACGGTGGTTTCTTACCGCGAAGAATTTTTTATCGGACAAAGGGATCTGATTGATTTACTCGATGCGGAAAATGAATTAAACACGGCACAGAATCAATATACTGAGGCTTATTATGATGCGTTGGCTGCACGTTACCGTATCTATGAAGGTACGGGCTCGTTATTTGAAGCCTTAAACCTGGAAACTCAACTATCAGAGAACGATCTTAGGGTTGCCCGTATCCAAGCTCGAGCGGTCGATGCTTTACCATTGCCCACGGATGAAGATGAGGACAAGGAAGAAGATCAGATGGATCATTGTGATAACAGTCAGGCGCAGGCCAGCGTCAATAACTATGGTTGTCTTGAAGCAGGCAAGGTAGAAATGGGTTATGTCCACATCAATGCTGCGCCAGTAGTCGCAGACGATCAACTTAATCTGGACAGTGGCAGTATGATCATTATTTCCCAGGAACAGCTAATGGCTAATGATAGTGATCCAGACGGTGATCCCTTGAAAATTGTTGATGTGGGACGCCCTGAGCATGGAAAACTGGCCTTTAACGAGAACAAGAATTTGATTTATCGGCCAGCAGAGGGCTACGAGGGACTGGATACCTTTACCTACACGGTATCAGATGGTAATGGTGCAGCTTCTACAGCAACCGTTAATCTGAATGTCATGGCAGTTTCCAGCATTGATATTAGTAAAATGCAATTCGTCAATTTCAAGTATGATCTGGCTGAATTAACTGAAATTTCTAAATTAAAGGTAAAGGATATCATCAATCAGATTAAACAAGCCAAGGATATAAAGATTGAGATCTATACCTACACCGACAACATTGGTTCAGATCGCTATAATCAAAAACTTTCAGTTAAACGGGCCAAGGCCTTAAAACAACGCCTCATTGATGAAGGCTTGCCAGAGGCAATGATCACCGCGGTCGGAATGGGAGAGAAAAATCCGATTGCTGATAATGCAAGTAAAGCAGGACAAGCTATCAATCGGCGAGGTGAATTTATCTTCAAAGCACTGGGTATTGAAGAATAGGTCAAAAACCAAGCGCGAATTAACTACTCTGCTGAATAATCCATTGGCCTTGATATTGTTATTCAGGGTAGTTGACTATGGTCTACACTCAAAGTGAATCCCATCATTGGCCTAATTGTTGAAATCCCAAGCTCCAGTAACATTGATTGATCCGATATTCACGCAAGCGACTGCGTGGAACATCATCAATACTTGGTTCGAATCTTTCACAGTAAAATTTCGCCCGATGTTTTCCCTTTGGGTGCTCCTATTTTTATGGTTACCCTCTCTCGAGTCATCACAACCTTTAGTGGATGCTGCGATGTTAACCCGATTAAAGAATGATTATTCAGAGCAGGCGTTAAAGCGTGGTAGAGCCGTCAATACATTGATCCAAAAACTTCAGGATCGTCCTGTCAGTGAACAACTGAATGAAGTCAATCGTTTCTTTAACCAGTTTGAATATCGAGAGGATAGTGAGCATTGGGGGCAAAAAGATTATTGGGCGACCCCTGAAGAGTTTATTGGAACACAGATGGGTGACTGTGAAGATTTTGTCATTGCTAAATATTTCGTTTTACGTTCGTTGGGTATAGCCGATGAAAAGCTATTCCTCACTTATGTAAAACACTTAAAGTTGAACGTGGCTCATATGGTATTGAGTTATTTTGAAAATCCTAAAAGTAATCCGCTGATTTTGGATAATTATAATCCTGAAATCCTTAAGGGGAGTCTGCGGAAGGACTTGTTGCCGGTGTACAGTTTTAATGCCAAGTCTTTGTTTTTGACCAATGCTTCTGCGGGATTGGGTAAAGCTTTACCGACCGATAAAATTAAAAACAGCAAGTGGCAAAAGCTACTTGCCGATATGAGGAAGAATGAAAAATGACCTTATTCAAGCAAATTGCCATTCTGGTATCTCTAATGCTGTTGTTGCTGGCGGGCATATTCATCGTCAATGATTTCAGTCGTTCAGCGAAATTCTTACAAGGTCAATTAGCCACGACCGCTCAGGATATGACCACTACTTTGGGTATTGCGATTACCAATATGCCGGATGGATCAGATAAGGCTTCTCTCGAAGTATTATTCAATTCGGTATTCGATAGTGGTTATTACTCCAATATTGAACTGGTAGGGATAGATGGGTCGGTTATTCACCAGAAAAGTCAGGAGATTGAAATTGAAGAAGTACCTGAGTGGTTTATTCAGCAGGTTCAGCTAAAGCCAGCCAGGGGTTCCACCCAGGTGATGCAGGGTTGGAATATGCTGGGTCAATTAAATATAAATTTACACCCAGGCTATGTCTACAGCAGTTTGTATGCAGCTTTTCTAACGACATTAAAGTGGTTGGTCATCATCATTGTAGGCACGATGGTCTTACTCTGGTTATTTCTACATTATTTGTTCCAACCTTTACAAAGAGTCAAAGAGCAGGCTGATTCAATCCATAACAATCAATTTGTACAACAACAAAAGGTACCATCAACTCCCGAACTGAAAAGCGTGGTTGAAGCCATGAATCGTATGGTCGCCAAGGTGCAAAGCATCTTTGATGATCAGGAGAATGCCATCGCTCGATATCAGCATATGCTGTACCACGATAATCTGAGTGGACTGGGTAATCGGCGTTATATGATGGACCATATCAAACAATCCCTCGCCGAAGAGTCTTCATTCCATGGTTGTTTGGGGATACTGAAATTGGTGAATTTTGGGCATATACGGGAACGATTAGATTACGAAGTCTCAGATAGTTTAATAAAAGACTTGGCGAATTTACTGTGCCTTGATCATTCTGGCTACCTGGCTGAAAAAACGGCTCGTCTCAGTGACGACGAGTTTGCTTTTCTATTAGCAGCAGATGAAGATTCCGTAAATAAATTTATTCTGAGCCTTTATAAACAGTTTAAACAATTGCCACAGTTAACGGGTTTGGCGGAAGAAATTTACCTGGTTGCAGGTGTATCAGCCGTTTCATCAGGGCGTAGCATGGGAGATTTATTGTCTGGGGTGGATTACTGCTTAACCCGGGCACTCAGTGGGGGGCCCTATACAATTGAGCAGAAAACCATGACTGATCTCGAGTTACCGCAAGGTAAAATGCAATGGCGTCATTGGTTTGAAAAGGTATTTAGTGAAAATAAGCTGTTCCTTGTGGGGCAACTGGCTCTGGACCAGGGTAAGAAACCGGTACAAAAGGAGGTTTTTATTCGGGTACGGAATGATGAAAACCAGGTGATACCTGCGTCATCCTTTATGCCAATGGCTTCCAGCCTGGGCCTTTCCATTGATATTGATAAAGCCGTATTTGAATTAGTTAATCAAAATCAGGAGCTTGATCCTAAAATACCATTAGCCCTGAATTTGAGTGCTGCATTTTTCGAGTTGGCTGATGCTCGGGAGGCTTTTGAAAAAATGTTACAGCAATGTGCTGCCCGGGGCATTCAGCTGTGTATCGAAGCCAGTCATCATGTATTACTGCATCATGCAAACATGTGTCATCAGGTTTCCGAAAAGGTTAAGCAGAATGGACATCAGTTTGGTGTAGATAATCTGGATCTGGGATTATCATTGCAGTTATTACAAACTACCCGTTTTGATTACGTCAAAATCAATGCCAGTAACCTGGGTGACTTTTCCAGTGAAGAGGTTTCCAGTGGTTTTCAAGCGTTGAAAAAGATAACGGATACGCTGGATATTCGTATTATTGTGGTAGGTGTTGATGAGCAATCCCAATTTAATCAATTGCGAGATGCAGGAATAGAAGTCATGCAGGGCAACTTACTGGGTGAGCCAGAGTCTATTTAAAGATGGTTAAATATTCAGAGGCTAAGGTTAAAATCAACGTTCTTTTTATCTACAATAGCAAGCCATCGTGCAGCTGGTTTCTGAAGTTGCGCAATACAACAAGAATTACTGATTTCAGACCAGACTAAATAAACCTGCTCATGTCTCATCCTCAACACCATTATGATCCGTTATTGGAATGCCTGGTCATCTTTGCCAAGTTGCACAATCGACCGATCAGCGTGGATGCCCTGATCGCAGGATTGCCCGTCAAGCCCGGAGACAGTGGTCCTGAATTATTTAGTATTCATAGCCCCAAAGGCATGTTTTCCCGGGTCGCCGCTCGGGCAGGGTTTGCAAGTCGACTGATTCGGCGTGATTTAGCACAGATTTCAAGGTTGTTATTACCTTGTATATTAGTACTGCGTAATGGTAATGCTTGTATTCTGGAAAGCCTTGATCGTAAAAATAAAAGAGCCAAAGTCATATTGCCAGAAGTGGGTGAAGGTGAAGAATGGCTGGATTTGGATCAGCTTGAAAGGGAGTATATTGGCTATGCCTTCCTATTAAAGCGTGAATATAAAAAAGAAGAAACGGCCCATCGGGCTCTTAAGCGTGATGGCGGTCATTGGCTTTGGGGTACATTGGCTAAATCGAAGGATATTTTTGCCAGTGTAGTTTTGGCATCGATCCTGATTAATTTATTTGTGGTCGCCACGCCACTCTTTACCATGAATGTGTATGACAAAGTGGTCCCTAACGATGCTATTGAAACGCTATGGGTGTTAGCCATTGGTATTCTAGTAGTTTATGTATTCGATACCACATTACGGTTTGTTCGTAATTACATGCTGGAAATCGCGGGTAAAAAGAGTGACATCATCATGTCCTCAATCTTGTTTGCGCATACATTGAATCTAAGGATGGACCATTGGCCCAAATCAGTTGGAGCCTTTGCCAGCCAGTTAAGAGATTTTGAGAGTATTCGTAATTTTTTTACCGCTTCGACCTTAGCGACTTTAGTGGATTTACCTTTTGCGGTCATATTTCTGGTGGTGATTTTCTATATTGGGGGTCCAATGATCGTGGTTCCCCTCATTACCATTACCATTCTATTGATCTATAGTGGGCTCTTAGTGAAACCGCTCAAGCAGAGTGTTGAAGCAACCTACGAGGCTACGGCTAATAAAAATGCACATATGATCGAAACCCTGCATTCGATCCAAACAATTAAAACACTAGGGGCTTCAAATTACTCTCAATGGGTTTGGGAAGAGTCTTCGGGCACCATAGCTAATAAGTCTATGCGCGCCAGGACCTTGTCTTCCTCGATTACCGTGGTGACCAATCTGCTGGTGCAGTCCAATACCGTTGGATTGATCATATTTGGTATCTATCGAATCAGTGAGCTCGAATTATCCCTGGGCGGATTGATTGCCATTGTGATGCTGTCTTCCCGGGCGGTCGCTCCATTAGGTCAGATCGCCACCTTAATTACCTCATTTGAACAAACCAAAACAGCCTATAACTCACTGAATGAATTAATGCAGAAGGCAGTGGAAAGACCCGAGGGCAAGATATTCGTCCGGCGCCCTGAGTTTGAAGGTGATATCTCGTTTAAAAATGTCAATTTCAGTTACCCTGAAGCCGTCAAACCCTCGTTGTCAGATGTTTCTTTCAATATCAAGGCTGGAGAGCATGTCGGTATCATTGGCAAGGTGGGTTCGGGTAAGACTTCGATCATAAAATTAATCGTGGGTTTATATCAGGCTAATGAAGGATCTATTGCTATTGATAATATTGACATCAACCAAATCGATCCGGCAGACCTACGCCAGCATATTGCCTATCTCTCTCAGGAAGTTGAACTGATCCGTGGCTCTATTCGAGATAATATTGCTTATAAGGATTTACAGATTAATGATGAGCGCTTAATTCAAGCGGCCAAGACCAGTGGGGTGGATTTATTCGTGAATAAATTGGCCCAGGGGTTTGATACAGATGTGGGCGAGCATGGTACTTTACTTTCAGGTGGGCAGCGGCAATCGATAGCGCTGGGTCGTTCTTTGCTACTCGATGAGCCAATTTTAATTCTCGATGAACCGACTAACAGTTTCGATAACACAACCGAGTCAATTGTCAAAAACCGCTTGTATGAATACAGTCGAGATAAGACTCTGATATTGGTCACACATAAGGCACCGATGTTGGACCTGGTCGAACGTATCATAGTCGTGGATGATGGTCGCATCATCATGGATGGACCCAAACAAGATGTGCTGAAAGCCTTGAAAGGTGGTGGTCAAAATGCATAACGATGATGAAGACAGCACACAATTAGGCCTTTATGGTAAAAACGATCATGTGTATATGCAGAGTCTCTCTGCGGCCGTGGTGCAACGGTCACCTCGTCATCTCATGCTGGTGGTATTGATTCTCAGCCTTTTTGTATTAAGTGCCGTTATCTGGATGAGTTGGGCAAAGATTGATGTAGTGATACGAGGATCTGGAAAAGTGGTACCCGCAAGCCAGGTCCAACTGATTCAAAGTCTGGAGGGAGGCATTGTCTCGGAAATACTGGTAAAGGAAGGCCAACTCGTTGATATCAACCAACCCTTGGTTAAAATCAGTGATATCGCCTTTTCCAGTTCATTTGAAGAAAACCGTTTACTCTATTTCGAACTGCAAGCACGGGCCAGTCGGCTCAAAGCAGAAGGATTTAATGAAGATATAAGGGTAAATGAAGAGGTGGCCTTAAGTGCCCCCGAAGTGATGCAATCCGAAATCGGTCTTTTTGAATCGAATCGGCAGCAATTAGAGGATATGGCCAACATATTGGAAGAGCAAATCAGCCAAACGGAGAGTTCTTTGGATGAGGCGAAAGCCAAGAAGAGGCAGTTGGAAAAGTCCCTGAACCTGATGCAAAAAGAAATAAAAATCAAAAAACCTTTAAAAGATAAGGGCATTATCAGTGAGGTTGAATTTCTTCAGCTACAGCAACGTGAGGCAGAAATAGAAGGAGAGCTGGATTCAGTCACGCTATCTATTCCACGTTTCCAGTCATCTATTGATGAAGCCCGCTTTAAAAAACAGAGAGAACTACTAGACTTTAGTAATAAGGCGAAAAAAGAACTGAATGAAGTTAACGCTGAAATTTCTCGTATTCGAGAGACTCAGACTGCATTGCAGGACCGGGTAACCCGCACCACCCTGCGTTCTCCGGTTAAGGGCATCGTACAACGACTCTATACCAATACTATAGGGGGTGTTGTCAGTCCTGGAAATGAAGTCGTCGAAATCGTGCCCCAAGAAGATTCTTTATTGATCGAATTGAAGATTAAACCGGCAGATATTGCATCGGTTCATGAAGAACAAACAGCACGCTTGAAATTCTCAGCTTACGATTTTGCTATACATGGTTCCTTGCCTGGTCAAGTTTCATTTGTAAGTGCCGATACAATTACGAATGAGGAAGGCCAGAGTTTTTATCTGGTCAGAGTAAAACCCGAACAAGATTACCTGGGCCATGAATCGAGTCCTTTGGAGATTAAAGTGGGTATGACCACTGAAGCTGACATTATTACCGACAAGAAGAGTATATTGTCTTACCTCATGCACCCGGTGAATCGAGGATTGGATAAAGCATTACGAGAGCGTTGATGAAATTAAAGGTTTACACGTCATCATCGACGTTTAAGCAATTTATTGGTGGTGTTTTTGATCTTCCAGTTGAATTTAGCTCGAAACTACCGGTGGAACCACTCCAGGCTGATGTAATACATTTGGTGCATGCCCCTTCTTTTACTGAAGAGTCGCTTCAGTCATTGGGCGAAATAATCGACGATAAAGCAAAAGTGGGTGTTTGTGCGGATAACCCGGGCATTAAACAGATGCTCGATTGTATTCAGTATGGTGTTAAAGCGTATTGCAACAGTTTTATGCAAACACAACATTATCAGCATTTAGTGCGATTATTGGACAATGGACAGAGTTGGTTTCCACCCCATTTGTTGGAACAGACTTTTGCCCTGGCTCATCGCGCGGTGAGTGGAAATTATCTGGATTCACGGTTGGAGAGCTTGACCAATCGCGAGAAGGAAGTGGCCAAGTCAGTTTCTGAAGGATTGACCAATCGGCAAATAGCCGATCAGTTCTCTATCTCTGAGCGCACGGTCAAAACTCACCTGACCAACATCTTCAAGAAACTTCAAATCAAGGACCGGGTGGGTTTGGTGCTCCATCTGAAGTAAGGTCAGTCACTGGATTCAGAGATAATTGGTCGAATCCTGTGATTTTGCTCTCATTTATATTCAATTATTTAAGTCCTCTACGACCATAGTACGATACGTCTCATCTGACGTGGCCTATATTCCATGCTGGTTCTAAATTTAGTGAAAAGTCATGGCCACAAAAAATATCGGGTTCGTTGTTGAATTAACGGGTACTGCAGAAGTTCGCTCAGTAGAAGGCATTATTCGTGTCGTTAATGCGGGTGATAAGATTTATGAGGGGGACTTACTGTCCACTGGTGTCAATACCGACATCCTCATCGAATTCTATAATGGCCAGCGCTTACAAGTTGGTGAAAACGCAGAAATATTGCTCGATGAAACCGTATTTGCCGATCTAGATCCATTTGCCGATGATCGTGTTGATCAGTTAGCCGAGTTACAGCAGCTGATTGTTGAAGGCCTGGATTTATCTGAACTGGAGGCGACTGCGGCAGGTAATAGCGCTAATGAAGCCGATGCCTTGCATTCGACCTCTTTATACACCCGGGATGGTGAGGAAGGGCAAGTCGACACTCAAATAACACCTTTCAACGTTTCGGCTTCTGTTCAGGAAAATGACCAACCACGGGATAATAATGTTTTACCTTTTAATAGTGTTAATACAACGGTATTGACACTGGATGATGTCATTATCAGCGAGGGCGGAAGTGCAGCTATCGCGGCGACAATCAACAATCCGGCACTAACCGACCTCACGATAACGCTGGATAATGGAGCGACTATTTTTATAGCCGCCGGTGCTAACTCCGGCACATCAACGCCTTTCAGTTCCCCTGTTGATGATGTTTATACCAGTGATCATAGTTATGATGTGGCGGTGTCCGGTACCAGTGGTGGTAATTTCGAGGCCTTTGATACCACTGACACTGCAAGAATCACGGTCAATGACACCATTGATACAACAACACTGAGCCTCAGCTCTACCCCGAGTGTCACAGAGAGCGACACGATTAACTATACGGCAAGTTTAACCAGTCCTGCCCAGGGAGATGTAACGGTCACTTTAAGTAATGGCCAAACCATCATCATCCCGGATGGACAATCTGTCGGTAGTATCTCTAATACTGCCAGCGATGATGTTTATACCGGCGGCAATTTTACCAGCGTCACGATTACGGCTGCTACCGGTGGTGGATTTGAAGATTTAGCAATCAACCCAGCCTCTGCGGATACTTCAGTAATTGATGATAATGATATAACCACAATCAGCTTAAGTGCGACACCGCAGTTGACGGAAGATGGTGGCACGATCACGTACATGGCGAGCGTGGATAATGCGCCCCAGACTGATCTGACGGTCTCGCTGGACAATGGTGAGACGATCCTGATCATTGCGGGCAGCACGAGTGGCATGACGAGTGTCACGGTTGCGGAAGCGGCGTTCGAAGACGTTTAT
>JASJBW010000061.1 GCA_030066315.1 Gammaproteobacteria bacterium | reverse complement strand
ATCGTTAAAACCCTGAATGAAGCAGGTAATGCCAATATTTATGGTGCCGAAGTCCTGGATGATATCGGTGAGGATTTTGAAATCGTCGAAAACACCCAACCGGATGATTATACCGGTATCGACGACATGGCCGCGGAAAGCCCGGTCATCAACATGGTGAACTCCATCATTCAACGGGCTGTCCATGACAAGGCCAGTGATATTCACATCGAACCTTCACAAAGAAAATGTCGGGTGCGTTTTCGTATCGATGGTCTGTTATATGAAGTCATGGCACCGCGCATTGAATTACACCCGGCATTGGTTTCACGGCTCAAGGTCATGGCAAACCTGGATATTGCGGAACGCCGCATGCCCCAGGATGGTCGTATCCAGGTACACACCCAGGGACGTTCAGTGGATTTACGTTTCAGTTCCCTGCCCGGCATGTATGGCGAAAAAATTGTCCTCCGGGTGTTGGATAAACAGGCTTCCATCATGGACATTGCCAGCCTCGGCATGCAGCAACACAACATGGATGCCTTCATGCGCCTGTTACAACGCAGTTATGGTCTGATCCTGGTGACCGGTCCCACGGGGAGTGGTAAAACCACGAGCCTGTACTCGGCGATCAACTATATCAACAGCATCGAAAAAAATATCGTAACCATCGAGGATCCGGTGGAATACCAGCTCGACATCGTCAACCAGAATCCGGTCAAGGAAAACATCGGCCTCACCTTTGCGAAGATGTTGAAACACGTCCTGCGCCAGGACCCGGATGTGGTCATGGTCGGTGAAATACGCGAAAAGGAAACCGCTGAAATCGCGGTACAGGCGGCATTAACCGGGCACCTGGTGTTATCCACATTACACACCAATGATGCCATCGGCGCGGTCACCCGCATGCTGGATATGGGCATCGAACCCTACCTGCTCTCTTCGGCGTTGATTGGTGTCGTGGGCCAGCGCCTGGTACGTTCCATCTGCCCCAAGTGCAAGACTGAATACCTGGCTTCCCCGGAAATTATTGAACGATTCAACTGGTCTGATCATGGCAAGGTCAAGCTCTCCAAGGGACGGGGCTGCAACGAATGTTATGACTCGGGTTACAAGGGGCGCCTAGGCATCCACGAAATCATTGAAACCGATGGCCCCTTGCAGAAACTGATCATCTCCAATCCTTCACGTGACCAGTTATCCGATTACATGGAGGAGCACCATATCAAGCTCCTGTTTGATGATGGGCTCGATCGTGCCTTGCAGGGCAAGACCACCATCGAAGAAATTTCACGCGTGGTGAACAGCTAGCTAAACACATGGCCATACAAACTCAAAAAACGGTTGAAACCCCTAAACCCTCGGATCATGGCAACACCGGACAAAGCCTGACAACTTTTCTATCCGGATTACAAAAGAAGACCACCATCAATCACAAGGATCGTAAATTCTTTACCGAGCAGATGGCCCTGTTACTGGAAACTGGCAGCAACCTGCAAGCCAGCCTCAAAGCCCTGAAAAGCCAGCTGGATAAACCGGACATGGTGCGCATGGTGAGTCAGTTACAGGAAGACGTCGAACAGGGACGACAGTTTTCCTGGGCCCTGGCGCAACATCCCGAGGTCTTTTCCCAAACCTACGTCAACCTGGTGGCCGCCAGTGAGGACGGCGGTTACATGCACGAGGTCCTCGAACAGCTGCTGGAGATGGAGCAAAAACGCGAAGAGTTACGCCAGACCATGATGTCGGCCCTCTCCTACCCGGTATTCCTGATGATCTTTGCGCTGGCCGTCATTATTTTTGTTCTGGTCGTGGTGTTCCCCAAGTTCGCCGACCTGTTCAGCCTCATTGCGGATCAATTACCCGCCACCACCGTTTTTCTGATGGGTGCCAGTAACATCATTTCCCAGCACTGGATGCTGCTGATCGTGGGTACGGTCGGCCTGATCGTGGGTTATAAGTACTGGGCCTCAACGGATCAAGGTATTGAAAAACTCGACTGGGCCAAGTTGCATACCCCGCTACTCAAGGAGGTTTTTACCCAGTTATACCTGGTGCAATCCCTGCGCGTATTGAGTTTATCGCTGGGTAATGGCGTCAACATCATGGATTCCCTGCATGCCTGCCGTGAAGTGGTCAGTAATAATTTATTTCAACGCTTTATTCGCCATGTGGAAGATAACGTGGAACAGGGTAAAGGTGTCGCCATCGGATTTGAAGATACCGACTTCATTCCGCCCGTGGTCGCGCAGATGATCAAAACCGGCGAAGAAACCGGCAACCTGCCCAAGGTGTTGAGGCGATTGTCCAGTTACTATGAAACGGAACTGAGCAACAAGTTGCAAACCCTGTCACGCCTGGCGGAACCCCTGATGCTATTGATCATGGGTGGCGTGGTTGGCTTGATCGTGTCCTCGCTGATCTTACCCATATTCAAACTGTCCCGCGCTGTGGGCTAGAAGCGCCATCGTAAAAAAAGACTCAAGAATTTTTAACGCGTGCCGATAGTGCCCTATGAACACATTCAGGAATTTTAAGTGAGTAGTCATTAGCTTGACTAAAATCACATAAATTGCTGATAAATCAGCAAGATTTACAAGTAAAAATAGAAATCGTAACTATACTCAAAAACAGGTTTTCCAATAACTAAACAGGTTATTTGTATGAAAGATTTAACGTCTCAACTTCAAAAAGGTTTTACGCTGGTCGAGCTGCTGATCGTGGTCATTATCCTGGCCCTGTTGGCGGCTATCGTGGTGCCCCAATTTGCCTCATCCACGGACGATGCCAAAGAGGCCGCATTGGATACCACACTGGCCAATGTGCGAAGCGCTATTGATTTGTATTATCAACAGCATGGTCATTATCCCAGCGCTGTAGTGTCTTCAGGTGGTGCCTGCGCGGGAACCGCGGGTACGGGTGCAGTGGATTCTGACACCGCTTTTCTGGACCAACTGGCTTACTACACCAATGCCGCGGGGCAAGCTTGCACCACCAAGGATGACGGCGTGGGTGATGCCAATGCCTATCCTTTTGGTCCCTACCTGAAAAAACGTGAGTTGAGTGCGAACCCGATTACCAACGTATCGACCCTGTTAATTGCCAATGCCGGTGATTTGAACTTGAATGGTACCGCAGCAGATCTGGGCTGGCGTTTTGATAACTTAAGTGGAAAGTTCATTGCCAACGATACCAGTAATGACCCCAGCGGTAATCCTTATGATGACCGTTAAATTTGGGTAATGTTGTATCGGTAAAACGGCAACATAAACAGTAAGCAGCACTTAACCGGATTCATTCCGAATTAGTAGGAAAACTCAAAGGGTCATGATCACATCATGGCCCTTTTTTGTTCAACCCAACACACTGAAAAACTTGAATGCATCAACTTCAGTCTCCATGGATTAAACGCATTACGCTGAATACCGGCACGGCACTGCTGTACTTATTGTTTGCCCAGCTGGGGATGCTGCTGGCCATCGAACCGGGCAACATCAGTGTTTTTTGGCCCCCGGCCGCTATTGCGCTGGCTGCGGTGTTGCTTTTCGGACGTGGGCTTGGGTTCGGCGTATTTGCCGGTGAATTTCTGGTCAATACCCAACTTTACCTGAACTCCATGGAGAGTGACCCGTTCAGCAGCTTTTTAATGATGGCATTCAGTTCATCATTGGGTGTGACACTGCAAGCCCTGTTGGGCGCCTATCTGATCCATCGTTTTGTGGATTTCGAAGCAGGACTGACCCGTTTTAACGACGTACTGCGCGTCATGCTGTTGGGGGGTCCGATAGCGTGCCTGGTCAGTGCCACCTGGGGCAACCTGTCACTGTTAATGTCCGGCCAGATCCTGCAGTCAGCATTCACCATGAGCTGGTTAACCTGGTGGTTCGGAGACACCGTCGGCGTTTTGGTATTACTCCCGCTGTTACTGGCACTCTTGGCCAAACCACGACCCTTATGGAATCAGCGGAATCTCGCCATCTCGATTCCTGTGTTAACCACCTTGATCGTCACTCTGTTCATTCATAATCTCACCGAGCAGGAACAACAACTGAGCCTGAACAGTCAATTCGAACAAAAAGCCACCCGCCTGGCCGATGCGTTGGAAAAAAAACTGGTGAAGAATATCGAGGTACTGTACTCGGTACAAAACCTGTTTAATAGCAATGGTGTGGTCGACCGTGACCTCTTCGACAGTTATGTGCAACGCTCCCTGGAACGTAATACCGACATCCAGGCCCTGGGCTGGAATCCGGTGATTTTAAAACACCAACGCGACGATTTTGAATCATCCGTCCGTGCAGAGGGTTACCCGGATTTCGCCATTACCGAACGTAACGCAGAAGGTGAATTGGTGACCGCAAAGGCTTATGACAAGCATGTCACGGTCAAATACATCGTGCCCTTGACGGGTAATGAAAAAGCCTTTGGGTATGACATCTATTCCAATCAATCACGGCGTGAGGCCCTGGATAAAGCTACCCAGAGTGGTGAACTGGTCGCCACCGCGTCCATCACCCTGGTCCAGGAAACGGGCAACCAGGCGGGTATCCTGTTCATGTTGCCAGTCTATGACAGCGCATCAGTGCCACCTTATAACCAACGTAACGCGCAGTTACGCGGTTTTACGGTCGGGGTCTATCGCCTGGGAGACCTGGTCGCCAAAGCACTGGAAAACTTTTCCGAATCCAACCTCGAAGTCAGTTTATCGGATCATTCCCATGCGGATGACCCCCTCGCCTACTTTACTTATGATCGCAACGGCCAGGGTGCATTAGTCACTGAAAAAACCGACGCCATGATGAATCCCTCCCTGCAATGGCAAACCACGCTCAATTTCGGGCAACGTGAATGGCACTTTAAGGTCTTCGCCACGACCGACTACCTGGTGCAAAACCGTCATTGGGCTTCCTGGTTCGTATTGATTACGGGCCTGATATTCACGGCTTTAATCGGCTTTTTCACGATGGTCATGACGGGGCGAAACATCCTGGATCAAGAAAACCTGGATAACCTGGCGCATGAGATCGAGCATCGTCAGCAAATAGAAAACGAATTACAGGCGGCTAATGACAAGCTGGAAAAACTGGCCACGACGGACCCATTAACCGGCGTGCATAACCGCCGTTCCATCGAACACATCAGCCAAATGCTGGACGCGGAAGTCAAAAGGTACCAGGATCATTATGTCGTATTCATGCTGGATATCGATCATTTCAAAAAGGTGAATGATCAGTTTGGTCACAAGGTCGGAGACCAGATCTTAATCACCCTGACACAAGCCATTCAACAGCAATTACGCGATACCGATTACCTGGGGCGCTGGGGGGGTGAAGAATTTGTCATCATTGCCAAGCATATCCAAATCGATGAATCGGTGGATTTTGCCCAGCGCATCGTCGACAGTATCAGCAGCATGCAAATTGAGCCGGTCGGCCGCATCACGATCAGTATCGGGGTGGCCAGCCTGGAAAGCCAGGAACAATTTGAAGCGGTCCTGCTCAGGGCCGATAGCGCCTTATATCAGGCCAAGGAACGAGGCCGTAACCAGGTCGTTATCAGCGACCCTTCTGATAAAAAGAAAGGGGCCACTATGATTCAATTGAAGCCCCGCTAGGCACTGTGCGCAGTTCGAGTGTTACAGAGCATGGCCATTTCGAAACCACAAAACCTGACAGGCACCCCGCGAGGTTACTCGTTACTCGAACTAACTATTATTGTATTGATACTCAGCATCATGGCGGCCGCGGTGATCCCGGCTTTTTATTCGACGGATGTGGAACGTCTTGAAGCGGCCTCCGAGATACAGGCCGAGGCCATGCGTTATGCCCGCACCGAAGCCATGCGTCGGGGTCAACCTATGGGGTTCAGGCAACAAAATGCTCAGAAACGCATGCGCGTCTACAGCCTGGATACGAGTACCGCACCGTGGACCGTGAACTACGATATCTATCACCCCATCAGCAAGAAAATTTGGGATATTAAATTGGACGAACATCCCTTCGCGGCCGCGGATAATGTATCGACCAACAAGATCTTCCAGGGTACCTGCAATACACCCGCCAACATCTATTTTGATAAAAATGGTATGGCCCGCTGTGCCGACCCGGAAACGGTACCAGTGGAGCTTTATGAAGTAACGCTCAGACTGGGTAATGAGACGCGTATCGTGTCGCTCGATGGCTTTAGTGGCAAGGTGACCATCCAATGAGGGGCTTAAAACAACGCGGCCTGTCGTATATCGAGGTGCTCATCGCCACCGTGATTATCGCGGTCACTCTGGTACCGATGCTGGAAGGTCTGCAACCGGGACTGCAGGGCTCGGAAATCCATCTAAATCAGGCACAAGTCCATTTCACCCTACAGGGAAAAATGGAAGAAGTACTGGCCCAGCCCTTTGACGACCTGGATGCCGAGGCGTTGGCCGCGGGGTCAGCGACCACGCCTACCCCCTACTCTAATACCGGCGCTGCCATTCCCCATGAAGTGTTTCTATCACGCTGGGATGTCGACAATGCCGATGCCGATGACAATGGCTTTACCGGTGTTGAGGACGACATGCTGTGGGTGCGAGTCGCGACCACAGATGGGCTCAATGACCTGCAAACGCTGCTGAGTCCCTACTGAGTGAGTGTTGCAACGATGTTAAACCGAAGACAAGGCGACCCGGGGTTCACTTACATCGAATTACTCATCGTGGTGTCGATCACCGGCATGGTCATGCTGGCACTCATGGGCGTGGTCAACACGGCCACCGAAACCACCTCCACCGTAGGTACGCGCAATGACCTGGTTCAGCAAACCCGTTTTGCGTTGAATCGCATGGTGGATATGACGCGTCGTTCGCCCAAGCTGATGCTACCCTTGCGTGATCGGCCCGATACTAACTTCCCAGAGAACATCCGTGAGCAGACGATCCCCCCTTCTCCACCCATCGGCGATCAAACTTTTGCCACGGCGGTACTCGCGATCACGTTACCCCATGATATCGATCTCGACCAGGATGGCATCCCCGATGCCGATGACGATGGCGACGGCCTCTTTGATGAAGATCTACCGAATGACAATACGCATGATTTTTTCCCCGGTATTATGGGTATCGATGACGACGGCGATGGTTCTGTCGACGAAAATCCCTCCAACTGGTGGGACGATGATGAAGTCAACGGGGTGTATAACGAGGATCCAAAAAACGGTATCGATGACGATGGTGATGGCAATATCGATGAAGACACCGCCAGCGATATGAATGGCGATGGCTGCCCGGGTATCTGTGGCGTTGATGACGATGGCAAGGGCGACATCGATGAAGGCAGCAATGATGACGATGACGAAGACGGTAGCACCTTTGAAGATCCCTACGACCCCGTCGTTTATTATCTGAATGGAAACTCGCTGATTGAACGCCTGCCAGCACGCTGGAATACCGATGGCATCAGTTCACCGGATGGCCCGGTGGATGGACGTGATTTTATCGAAGCACCCATTGCCGAGAATGTGACCCGTTTTCGGGTCGAACGCCTCGATGATGGCAACGCGGATGAAGTCGTTGACTTGATCCTGGAATTGACCGATCCAAACACGGGTGAATCCATTGCTCTACACACCTCGGTACGAGTGGGAGGTGCCTTGTGAGGCCTGATCTGCAATCCACTCGTGGTTTCATCTTGATCCCGGTGGCCGTGGCAATCGCCATTATTGGTGTACTGGCCTTTTACAGCGCCAACCAGAGCGCGATGAATGTCAACAGTACCAACCGTGAAGTGGAAGCGACCCGGGCAGAGCTGGTCGCCCAGGCTGGGTTACAACATGGTCTTCGCCAGGCAGCGCATCAAGGCTGTGGCCCCTATAGCGATTTAACCAGTGTTAATTTCGGTGCGGATCAATACGGTACCAGCTTGACCAATGACCTCGGTCCCACCAACTTCTATACCGTTCCAACGGATCAGGATAACTGGATACGTAGCGATCGCTTGATGAACAACTATGGCTCGGATAACACACTACAAGTTCGATTCGAGAACGGTAATATCGAACGCCCCATGTTTCGTTATGACCTGTCTGCGATACCGGCAAATTCACCAGTTATTTCGGCACGGGCATTTTTTTACGTAAGTTCATCATTCCCCGAGGGTCCCGTCGATATCCACCGCATATCGGCAGATTGGGCCGAGGACACCGCCACCTATGGAAATATGGGTGATGAAATTGATGCGCTCGTTATCAATAGTATTCCTGCCCAACCTTCGGCGAATATATGGGTTGAGGTGAACCTGACCAGCCAGGTGCAGGCTTGGGTTAACGGTCAACCGAACTTTGGCATCACCCTCAACTCAACCATTGAGGGGACTCGTGGCGATTTTGCCAGTCAAGAATCCAGTAATGCCTCCTATATAGAAGTCGTGACAGGCACAGCACCATCACCCAATGCAGTTTTAAAATCAGTAGGCACCCTGGCCAATGGCCTTAAACGCACGATTCTGCGTACAGACGTCACGTTGCAGCAAAATCCGTTGAGCCTGGTCCATTTACAACCCGATGCCTCGGCCGGGCAAGATGCTGAAATTTGGGATCAGTCACCGAATAATAATTACGGCAACGCGGATGAAACCTGGGTTTCATCCGCCAATAACGATAAGACCCGTACCCTGCTCCGTTTTAATATGGGTCAGGTTCCATATGGTGCAAAAATTTTGGGTGCTACTTTGTCTCTTGAACGAAGAAGTGGCCAGGGAGCGAACCTTCCCGTTGCTGCCCATCGCATCACCAACCCATGGATAGAAGATGAGGTCACTTGGAATCGACGAGAAAACGGAGTTAACTGGAACTCGTCCGGCGCTGATTTCGAAAATTCCGCAGTGTCAACCACCTTAATTGGTTCTGCCAATATCCGTTACGAATGGGAAATTGATTCTTTAGTACAGGGTTGGGTTGATGGTACTTTTCCAAATTATGGGGTCATTCTGGTTCCGGCAGTTGCCGGCATGACCGGCGAACGGTTCCACACCAGTGACCACACGGATTCAACTCACTGGCCAAGCCTCAGCATTACCTATACCTGTGAATGTGGAACGGTCTGTATGGGTCCACAAACCAAGGCCAGTAGTGGACGCATCATTATGATCGGGAATTGGGGAGGCCCAACACCAAACCCTGTTGACCTCGGGAAAGAGACCCTCATCGAATCCTGGGGATATGAGGTCGATCATGTGGATGATGATTATATCTGGACGGTTAACTTCAACGACTATGACTTGATTTACGTTTCAGAAACGGTCCGTGCCGGTGATGTTTCGGGACAGATCGAATGGCGCTCAATCGGAATCGTTAACGAGGAAGGTGATCTACATGACAACATCGGTTTCTCTGCTGCCGAAGCCTATGACATCGGCAGTACGGTCGAAATCGTCGACAACAGCCACTTTATTACCGCACCATTCGCTAACGGATATCTGTCAATTTACAACGGCGACATGGAACTTTTGTATGGCGGTGGCGCCCTCGGCAGTGGTATGCAAGCACTTGCTAATGTCGGTGGCATCGCGAGCCTGATGGTGCTAAATACCGGTGCTATTGGTCTCAACGGGGCCGCTGCGGGTAAGCGCGTCGCACTGCCGGTCGGTCGATACGGCGATTCCGGTTTCGATTGGAAACACCTGAATGCCAACGGCCACCTGTTGATACAACGCTCGATTGAATGGGCCATGGGTGGCGGCAGCTTTTC
>JASJBW010000192.1 GCA_030066315.1 Gammaproteobacteria bacterium | reverse complement strand
CAAAACGCCCCCCGCGTATTTCACCCCGCGCCTCTAAGCGACGAAACACATACAACAGGTCTCGCCATGATGGCAACCCGCTCTCACGTTCCAATAATTTACGAAAAACCACGCCATAACGAGATAACAACGTGCGGGCGATATGTTCAACCTTTTGTTTATCGTTTTCAGCACTCATCGATGGTCGTATCAAGGACCAGCGTCCACCGCCCGCTAAAGGAGTTTGCATCACGGATCGACGATGACGTTTTTCCTTGAATTTCTGAGGTGCAATCAAGGCTCGCAACCCCTGGAATTGGTCTGAATTGACCAGGCCCCAGGCAACCAATTCTCCTAATGCCTGTTCTAACTGGGTCTTCAACAAACCGGTTTGTTGTTGTATTTCTTCAAAAAAGCTCGCGCCCCAATGCCTAAGCACCTCCAGAACCTTTGTCGCCCCCGCGCTTAATCCAGCAGGTTCACTTACCTTACTCTGACACCAATACATGAGATGCGGACGATAGATAAAAGCAATTGGCGTGGTTTTAATGGCAGGATTTTTGCGCTTATTTTCTTTGTCAGGAGGAGGCTGCATGCGTAACCAGGTCAACTTACCTGAACCACTTAATTCGTCTAGCTGACTGGAAAAATAGGGTTGTAATCGCGTCGGGAGAATATCACTCTCCCAGCTCCCCGCGGGCAAACTGATACCCTCGAGTTGCATCATGACACGTTCCAAAGCTGGCAGGCCTTCAGCAGGTTCCTCCAGTCCTTGCCACTTAAATAGAAATTGCATGAAAACTGCTGGGGAGACCGGCTCCACTTCATTACGCAACTGTTTTATAGTATATCGATGAATGCGTGCCAACAATCCGCGCTCACACCACTGATTAGAGGGCAATTTCGGATCAAATTGTCCCTGGATAACAAATCCTTCCTGCTCCAAAGCCATTAAGGCATGAATCACCTCGGTTTCTGATCTTTCCAGCGAATGGATTAACTGTTCCTGAGTCACCGGCCCCAGGCCTTCAAGACGACTGCGCACAATCTCCATCAGTGCCTGCTCGATGGAGGTATTTTCCCTGCTCGCTAACGCCTTGATGGCGGGAGTTGCTTTTGCCTCTGGAAAGAGCAAACCCAAAGCGCCCAATCTTTCTGCAGCCACCCATAAGAAATGGCCTGTTTTTGTCTCGAGGCGCGTGGCTCGACCCGCCTGCTGCAATTTAGCCAGGTAATGCTGCCAACGTTCCAGATCAGAAGAATGGATTTCATTTTCAACGATGAAACCCAGGATGTTCAGCGCATCATGCAATTCATCGGCATCGCGAGGCTCAGGCCAGGCCTCTTGTCTGACCTTTATAATCGCCTCAGGATTTAACCGCCCCATATCTGCTGCGTTTTGCGGATCTATGGAGCGTCTTTGTTGCACGGCCAGTGCTCTGCGCTCCTCGGCTGGAGTATCATCAAGGAACGCATAGGGACGAGCATTGAGAATCTCATGTGCCATCGGGGAAGGCGTCGGTAAATCCCGCGTAATGACTTCAATGTGCTGATGTTCAATGCCGTCAAGTACCTTTTTTAATCCATCAATATCCATCAATTCGTGTAAACAATCTTGCAGCACCTGGTTGACCAGAGGATGATCCGGCACCTCGCGTTCCCCCTGGATGTTTTCAAAACAGGCGAGTTGATCAGGAAAAACCAAAGCCACAAGGTCTTCAGCATCATTACGCTGGAATGGCGCCGGTACTTTTTTACCCGCACGAAAACGTGGCACGGCCAGCGAAATGTTAGTAACCCAACGCCATCGCGCAGGGAACATCGGTGCATCCAGTAATGCCTGCACCAGAACGTGTTCAACAGATTCAGATTTCAGATAAGTGGCTGGCTCCTCAAGAGGAAAACTATGAGTAGGGCCCAAAGATAGAATCAAGTTATCTTCATTCGCCGCGGCTTGTAATTCAAAATTAAAACGCCTGCAAAAACGCTTGCGTAAGGCCAATCCCCAAGCCTTGTTCACCCGAGAGCCAAAAGGTGCATGAATAACAAAATGCATATCGCCGGTTTCATCAAAGAAACGTTCGAATACAATATGATGATGACTGGGAATCACACCCAACATGGCCTTGGTACTGGCAAGATATTCAATAATTTGAGATGTCGCTAAAGGATCTAGATCCAGCGCCCCCTGCAGATAATCATTGACGGCTTGTTGCCCCTGTTCGAGTAACTGGTCAATCTTCTCTCGCAAACGTGACACAGCAACGGATAATTCATCACTTCGACCGGGAGCCTCTCCAAACCAGAACGGGATACTGGGGGGTTGACCATGAGCATCCTCAACATACACCCTGCCCTGTTCAATCTTGAGCATCTTGTAAGAGGTATTACCTAACTGAAAGATATCACCCGGCATGCTTTCAAAGGCAAAGTCCTCGTTCAGGGTACCTACAAAAAGGCCTTCAGGTTGCAAAATCACATCATAATCAAATTGATCCGGGATCGCGCCACCATTGGTGATAGCGGTCAAACGGGCTCCCCGCCGAGCTCGCAAAATACCGTTGACACCATCGCGATGTAAATAAGCCCCTCGGCGGCCACGCCGGGTGTGAAAGCCATCCGCCAACATGCACGTAATATCGGTAAACTCTTTTAAGCTTAAATGACGATAGGGCCAGGCTGATTTAAAGCGTTGATATAGCGACTGCTCTCGCCATTCCCTGTTGGCGACCTCGGCAATAATATGTTGCGCCAGTACATCCAGTGGATGCTCAGGTATTGGAATACGGTCCAATTCTTCACGCTGGATCGCGTCCAGCATGGCTACACATTCGACCAGGTCATCGCGGCTCAAGGGAAACAAACGCGCCTTGGGGATCCCCGACAGTTGGTGGCCAGAGCGCCCAGCCCTTTGCAGAAATGTGGCAATCGCGTGCGGTGAACCCATCTGGCAGACTAGGTCAATATCACCTATATCGATTCCAAGCTCCAATGAGGCCGTGGCGACCAATGCTCTTAATTGGCCTGACTTGAGCCGTTGTTCCGCATCCAGGCGGTGCTCTTTGGCAAGACTGCCATGATGTGACGTAACCGCCTCTTCACCCAATTTCTCCGCGAGTGCTGCCGCGGCACGTTCTGCTAAACGACGAGTATTGACGAATATCAGCGTGGTTTGATGCTGCTCTATAAGCTGTTCCAGCCTTCGATAAATTTCATCCCAGGCTTCGTTAGCCATGATCGCCTCAAGCGGAGAACCTGTCATTTCAATGGCCAGATCACGTTTCCTTACATGTCCAGTATCAATAATACTGCATTGCCTGGGTTCCTTATCATCATGGCGTCCAGAAAGATAGGAGGCCATCGCTTCAATCGGCTTTTGGGTTGCTGATATACCGATACGTACAGGTGGGTGCTCACACAATGCCTCCAGACGCTCAAGGCTCAACATCAAATGTGCCCCGCGCTTGTTACCCGCCAGCGCGTGAATTTCATCAACAATCACGCTTCTTACGGTAGACAGAATTTCCCGGCCAGACTCCGAAGTCAGCAAGATAAACAAGGACTCAGGTGTAGTGACCAGGATATGCGGTGGCATCCGTTTCATGAGATTGCGCTCGGATTGTGGAGTATCTCCCGTTCGCACCTGGGAACGTATGGGTACATCCGCAAAACCATTTTCTAATAAGGCATCACGAATACCGTTTAGGGGTAGCTCCAGATTTTTATGGATGTCATTAGATAGCGCTTTCAACGGAGAAACGTAGAGTACCCGGGTCTCATCAGGCAAAGGAAATTGCAGACCGTCCTGGATTAACTGGTCTATCGCAGCCAGAAAAGCAGCAAGGGTTTTACCAGAGCCCGTGGGAGCTGCTATCAGCGTATGCAATCCAGCCTGAATAGCAGGCCATGCCTGGGCTTGAACCTCTGAAGGACTGGTAAAATTACGCTCAAACCAATCGCTAACTGCGGGATGAAACTGGTAAGTTGCCATCCACTCATGATACACCTTTAACTGCGGATATCACACAGCCCATTACCCCTCTTATGGAGGCCCTAAAATTCTGCACTGTCATTGAAAATTCTTCGGGGGTACTGATGGATAGACTTCCAATATGACAAAGCGATTCATTGCAATACACTCGCCTTGTAGAATCATTACCGTTACGACTGATTACACAAGACCCTATTAAAGGTATCAGAGTCATTAAATTCACGCTGATGACTGGCTATTTTATTATGACTTAGCACCATCTATGAAACCCTGCAGTGCTTGAACCAGATATAAAAAGTTAAGAACTGGAATAGAAGTCGCTGGCAGAAATCGCCTATCAGAAACAGGATCGCACTAAAAGTATTTTTATTTTTTATCCTTGGGATTAAGAGTAAAAAAGAACGTGGCGCCTTCTCCCTCTTTCGCTTCCACCCAAATTTCTCCTCCGTGACGATTGATAATTCTTTTAACCGTGGCCAATCCTACACCGGAACCTGGAAATTCACTGATATTATGGAGGCGTTCAAATGCACCAAATAACTTTTTTTCATTTTTCATGGTGAATCCAACACCATTATCTTTAACATAGAAGATATCGGGATTTTTGTCATCATGATCAAAAATAATCGATGCCAGCGGTTCACGCCCAGTAAACTTCCAGGCATTACTGAGTAAATTATCCATTAAGACACGTAGTAATTGGGAATCGCCAAATGCCTTAAGGTCTCCCCCTATTTTGATGTCGACTTTTTTATCTGGATCACCCGCCTTAAGTTCTTCAATGACTTCTTCAGCGACGACTGCAAGGTCGACTGCTTTCTTTTCTATGTCTACACGATTAATCCGTGATAATTGCAATAAATCATCGATTAATATGCCCATTCGTTGCGCACCTTTGCGCACACGTCTCAGATATTCTTTGCCATTTTCATCGAGTATGTCACCATAATCATCAGCCAATGCGTGACTGAATCCATCTATCGCACGTAATGGTGTTCTTAAATCATGCGAGACGGAATAAGCGAAGGATTCTAATTCATGATTAACAGACTTTAACTCTGCAGTCCGTTCATGAACACGATTTTCCAGTTCCCTATTGAATTGTTTGATGTCTTGATTGGCTATTTGAAGATTAATAATCATTTCGTTGAAGGTTGTCGCCAACCTGGAAATTTCATCATCACCATGAGACTCAACTTGTACATTCAATTCTCCCTTTGAAATCTGGGTTGATACTCGATCCAGTTGTTCTAGCGGAATTAACACTAGACGCCTAATCAAAAAGAAAACCAGGAATGAAAAAATCAAGATCGATACAATGGTAATCAGGATTACCGTCAAAGCGAGATTTTGTGTAATGGGCTCTAATTCCGATTCTCCCAGTACTGCTACCAAATACATACCCGGGAAAAATTGACTGGATCTTACATA
>JASJBW010000191.1 GCA_030066315.1 Gammaproteobacteria bacterium | reverse complement strand
GTGTTAAACATGGAAGTGGTTGAGCACGTTGAACACCTATCGCAGTTTTTATCTGGTTGCTGCCGAGTGACTCGGGATGGAGGGTTGCAGTTTGTTGCCACAATCAATCGTACATTGAAATCACTCATAATCGCCAAGTTCGGTGCCGAATATGTGGTTCGTTGGCTTCCAAAAGGCACTCACGATTGGCGTAAATTTGTAAGACCCGAAGAGTTAGCTGGTTTTTTGGAACAGAACAGTTTTAACCTACTGAACACCACAGGCATTAAAGTAAACCCACTAAACAAGCGTTTTAGTCTGAGCCAGTCTACCGCAATCAACTACATGATGGTGGCGAAGCATGACGTTTGGAAGTGATTCACTACCCATTTTTGACGAATCAGAGTTAGGTTCATTTTTATGCGCAGAACTCCGATCAGATCATGCGGGCGAAACCGGTGCAGTGGCAATGTATAAGGGGATAATCGCCGTCAGTCGTAACCGAGAAATACTGGAATTTGCACATACCCATCTCAAAACTGAACAGCGTCACCTGAACCTACTTACTGACTGGCTACCAGCACAATATAAATCACGGTTAATACCGCTTTGGTGGCTTTCTGGGTGGATGTTAGGTGCACTCTGTGTAATAGGTGGCAGGAGATTCACATTCATTACGATTAGCGCGGTTGAGTCATTTGTGATCAATCACTATGAACAACAAATACGATATGCACCCCAAGACATCAAAGTTCTTCTAACCTCTTTGCAGGAAGATGAGGCTCATCATCAGAAGGATGCTGCATTAAGAACGGGCACAATAAAATCCTCCAGACTGATCTCACTATGGAATAAAGTAATCTGGCAAGGTTCAGCGCTCGCCGTATCCCTCGCCAAGCGGATATGAGATAACCCCTTCATTGAGAAATGAGATGAACCCAAAGAAAGTTAACATTGTAAAAGCACAAGAAACGGATTTATTCAAAATTAATGCAATCGTGCGTTCCTCGCTATGGGGATGGCAATTGCCCGAGCGAGTAAAAAAGTTATCGCTGAGTAGCTATTTGTATGATGAAGCAGACTTGAATGATTTAAGTATTTACTTGATGAAAAGTGACAATGAGGTCCTGGGAGTCCTCGTGTTAGAGATCCCCATGATGTCTTGTCAAAAAGACAGGCAAGACTTGTCTATTCATGGTCTTTACATAGTGCCGGAACATCAGCGAAAAGGACTGGGCTTGAAGATGTTAGATTTTGCTTTAAACCAAGCCATGGACCTTGGATTGAGCGGAATGACAGTTAAATCCCAGAAGGACGCGACTAGTTTTTACCTAAAAGCCGGGTTTAGATTAATGCGCTCATATCCAAAAACTAGGGAATATGAAAACAGCTTGCGGAAGTCAGCTGCCTAAATGAAATGACCGAGTATACAATTCGGTTAAGCGAATTTTGCCCTTTACTACCTTAACTTGTAGCTCACAATATTCTTAAAAACCAGTGCTATCCCTCTTTTATCACCCCATCTACACAGACGGCATTGATCCGCAAGCTCGCTTCCCAAGGGATCGATATCGGCTCCTTGCTGAACGATTGACTGAGTTTTCAAAGATTGAACTTTGCGAACCTCGGAAATCTACGCGCACAGAACTGCTCGTCGCGCACGATGTAGACTATGTGGATCGTTTTCTCAGGGGTGCACTTACCGAGCAGGAAACGCGACACATTGGTTTGCGCCCTTGGACCACTGACATCGCAGCACGCACACTTCATATAATGGGTGGCAGTCTTCAGGCCCTCGAGTTGGTGCTTGAGCATGGGGGCTTGGCGGGGAACATGGCGGGTGGTACGCATCATGCCTTTGCTGATCATGGCAGTGGTTATTGCATTTTCAATGACCTTGCCATTTGCGCTCTTCAGGCCTTGCAATCCCCCAATATTAAACATGTCCTGATCCTCGACCTCGATGTACACCAGGGCGATGGCACAGCTTCAATCCTCTCGGGGCACCCGGATGTGGTGACCTGCTCCATTCATGGTGATAAAAACTTTCCCTTCGTCAAGCAGCGGAGTGATCTTGATATCGCTTTGCCCAACGATACCGGTGATATCGCTTATCTCGATGCACTTGAAAGCGCGCTTGAATATCTACCGATCAGCGACTTTGATCTATTACTCTACCAGGCGGGCGTGGACCCGCTCCAGGAAGATCGACTCGGTCGACTTGCCGTCACTCGGGATGGCTTAGACAGAAGGAATCGAAGAGTTTTTGAGAGTGCACATGCCGCAGGCGTGCCAACCGTAATTTTTATGGGAGGCGGGTATGCGGAACCGATCACGCCCACGATTGATGCATTTGTTGATCTTTTTACCACCGCTTCGGAATATTCATAATAACCGCTATTGGCACTTTGAAGTCCTACGGGATATTTAGAGTGAACGAATACTTCCTGGAAGCAGGTATCGACAAAAAGCTACTGATAATTGAAAGTAAAAAAGGTCGCAGCTATGTCCAAGGAGCGGTCACTCAAAGGGAAAATAATCACTTACGCATTTATACAATGATCTGAAAGTTGGTATGACCATTAATTATATTCACCAGGAATATCGTTCTTGATGACAGTAACTTTATCTACTTTCTGACCCGACATTCTCAGTAATTCATCACCAGAAAATTCAAAACCCAACTTTAGAGCAATACGTGCAACGTCATCAGCAGTCGCGGCTTGTAGTACCTCATTTTTAAGCTCTGGTTCAGATTGCATTTTACGTAAAAAATCTTTCAGTTGATCAATGGCCATAGATTTAGTCCTATTTTATAAATACTGTTTGCAGCTTGGGCAGTCCCCAAGCATCTAGATAGATTTTACTGACCGAGCAAACTATTAACAATTATATGAGTTGCATATTTGGTATGCGAAAAAAGACGCACATCATTAGCAAACAATTTCTGATAGATAGAAACAAGTTAGACAGTTGCTGGTTGGTCAAACAACCGGATGTTGCGGCAAATCAGGCTAACGAGAATGATCACAGTCGCCCCAAAGTTATCATTTAATAGGTTAGGAGTGTCGCCTCATTATGAATAATTAAAAGTAGATCAGATACTTTTGAGATTTCAACTGGCTCTTTTCAGGAATTGATGACTATATCCGGGAAGGCCAGCTTCTGGAAAGGAAATAATCAAAGGGGCCTGTGCCTATTGCCACTATTAACTCAAAACATTCTTTTAACAATATCTTTGGAGAGAAAACTGATCATTCAAACGCAGTAATGTTTCGCTAATTAAAAAATATAAAGCCTCACAAAACATAACTTGAAATAGCGGGCTGCGACAATTTGTCACTTCAGTAATCTAATCACATTAGTTAGTTTGCCGCAGTTTTTGAAATAACTAAGAAGTGAAAAATGAGAAAAATTATCAGCTACGCGACCGGGCTTTCGTTGCTTGCTATGTTTCCAGCCTATGGACAAACAGAAAACAATACTGCCGATGTACTGGATGACATCAGTGTTACCGCGACACGGGAAGAGGAAAAAACTCTGGAGGTTCCAGCCAGTATCGGAGTAAAGAATCAGACAGAGATCCAGCTCGACCAACCGAACTACCAGAAAGATCTGTTCAATTCGATTGCCGGGGTAAGGATTACCCAGACCGGCTCCACGTTAGGCCATATCACCAGTATTCGCATGCCATTGAACACTGGGCCCTATTACCTGTTCCTGCAAGATGGCATACCGGTTCAGTCGTCGGGCTTTTTCAATCATAACGGCTTGGCCTATACCAACTTCAGCTCCGCTGATTCAGCAGAAGTGCTGAAAGGCGCAGGTACCGCCCTGTATGGTTCTGACTCTATCGCCGCGACTATTAACGTCCTGTCCAGTGACCCTTCGTTGATGGATGGAAATCGCTTATCGCTCGATGTTGGCAGTGATGGTTTTTACAAGCTAGGAATCGCTGGTGGCAGCCCTAGCGGCGAAAATGCCAGCATCGGCTATGAATTTTCGCATAACAGCAGTGATGGCTGGCGTGATCACACCAAGAGCGAGAGAAACGAGGCTAACATCACCCATTTCATCGCACTGGATGACGCCAACTCGCTGAAGACCATTGTTACCGCCAACACAACGGATGCCGAAATGGCCGGTAGCCTGATCGGCCTTGACGAACTGGAAAACAATACCGATTCTGTAGGCGATATCCAAAGCGCCCTGGATTCGGGCCTGGATATTCGTAGGCAATTCGACTTTGTGCGTGTGAGCACAGAATGGGAACATATTGTCAGTGACAACACTCAGCTCAGTACCATTGCTTATCTGCGCAGTAATAGAAACCGCTATATCGCAACCTGGGAAAACAATCTGCCGCAGAATGATAGTAACGAAGACACTTTAGGTGTCATGTTTAAGGCTGATATCGACCGGGGGCCCACGCGCTGGATCATGGGAACTGATCTGGAGATAACCCAGGCCCAACGCAGCTATGAACAGCTTTTCGACTACGTCCCTACGGGATGGGGTACCGCGGTCGATGAAGGAGACATTTATGACTATGATGTCGACTATACCGCTTTGTCACCTTATATCAGGGGCGAGCATGATATTTCAGATAAATTACAGTTCAGCGCGGGGCTGCGCTATGATAGCAGTGAATTCGATTACACCAACAACCTAGCCGATGGTGACTATGCCAACTACCGTCGGCCGGGCGACGATAGTGATTATAGTTTTAATCACTTAAGTCCGAAGTTGAGCCTGGCTTATCGCATCGATGAACGCCAAAATACCTATGTCCGCTTTGCCAATGGTTTTCGCATTCCACAGGCCACTCGCCTGTATTCACTGAAAACCAATAACACCGAATTCGAGCTGGACCCTGAAGTATCTGATACCCTGGAATTCGGGTATAAACTGGCTACCGAGAGCAACAAGTTCGAGGCCGCACTCTACCTGATGAGCATCGATGACAGCATCGTGAGACGTACCGATAGCGTAACCGGTGATCGTTACTATGTGAATGGCGGAGAGACCACCCATGAGGGTATAGAATTATCCTGGCTGGCGAAGATCAATGATGAATTTTCCACACGGGTCGCTTACAGTTATTCCAAGCATGAATATGTTGATGATGAGGTCTATGGTGATAACGAACAGGCTGCTGCACCCAATGACCTAGCCAACCTGAGGCTAATCTATCAGCCACGCGCGGTCAATGGATTGAAAACCATATTCGAGATCGAACACGTTGGGGAATACTGGTTGGATGATGAAAATACTCGGACCTACGAGGGTTATACCATTGCCCACCTGAAGGCCAATTACCAGGTCGATAAACAGCTCAGCCTGTCAGCAAAGAT
>JASJBW010000190.1 GCA_030066315.1 Gammaproteobacteria bacterium | reverse complement strand
GAATTTTACAAAGATGGGCAATATGTTTTGGAATCGGAAAATCGTAGTTTTGATTCTGCTGAGTTTTCCGATTATCTCACCAACTGGGTTGATCAATATCCGATTGTGACCATAGAAGATGGCATGGCAGAGAATGATTGGGAAGGCTGGGCCATTCACACGAAACAACTGGGTCAACGGGTCCAATTGGTTGGTGACGATCTTTTTGTAACCAACACCCGTATTCTTGAGCAGGGTATCTCACAGTCGATTGCCAATTCGATTTTAATCAAGTTCAATCAAATCGGTACCTTGACAGAAACACTCAATGCTATTTCTATGGCGCATAAGGCTGGTTATACTGCGGTCGTCTCGCATCGCTCAGGTGAAACCGAAGATGTCACGATTGCCGATCTCGCTGTGGCGACCAATACCGGTCAAATTAAAACCGGTTCGTTATCGCGTTCTGACCGGGTGGCTAAATATAATCAATTACTCCGTATCGAATCTCAACTGGGTGATAGAGCTGTATATCCTGGAAAGTCAGTTTTCAAGGCCTTGTAATTTCCATCTTCAGGTTAACGGATGCGCCTGTTGATCGTTGCGTTGATTCTGATTTTTATCATGCTGCAATACAGATTGTGGTTTGGTGATGGCAGTTTATCTGAAGTCGTTCAATTATCCCGTGAACTCGAGTTGCAAAAACAAAAACTTCGAGAGCTCGAGGAGCGCAATCGCAAGCTCGAAGCACAGGTTCTGGATCTGCAAAATGGATTCGATGCTTATGAGGAAAAAGCGCGTCATGACCTCGGCATGATCAAAGAAGGTGAAACATTCTTCCAGATCGTGACTCCCCAAAAAACCGATAAGAACAAGCCGTGAAAGCGCATGATCGACAGGTCTGGGCCATTATACCGGCTACCGGCCGGGGCTCACGTATGCAGTCGGACCGACCCAAGCAGTATCTGACTTTGGGCGATAAGACGATCCTGGAACATACACTGGATAACCTTAATGCTTATCCTTTAATTCAAGGTGTAGTTCTGATACTCCACCCGGACGACCATCACTGGCCCAGTCTCAACTATCGTTCTCAAAAAAACCTGTTGTCATGCGAGGGAGGAAAAGAACGCCATCACTCCGTATTTAACGGCCTGGATAAATTGCGTGACTATCTAGCCGAGGATTGTGACGTTCTGATTCATGATGCAGTCCGCCCCTTTGTTACCCATAAAGATCTGGATCAGTTGCTTCTGGCCATACAGTCCAATGAAGCGGGTGCCATTCTTGCCGCACCTGTTGCAGATACCCTTAAACGCGCCGATCATGATCAGAACATCATGAATACGCAGTCACGAGAAGGTTTATGGCGTGCCTTTACGCCCCAGGCATTTTCTTTGGAGCGTATCTATCAGGCGCTTAAGATGGTTATTTTAAATGACATTGAGATTACTGATGATGCCTCAGCGATGGAATATGCGGGTTACCATCCCCATTTAGTCAAAAGTGACAGTCGCAATATCAAAATCACCCACCCGCAAGATTTAAAGTTGGCCGAAAAGCTATTGTCATCAATAGATCAAGGTCACTAACACTATCAATCTTTATTCTCTCACCGATTGATTTTAAGTCTTGATCTAGGTCAATTGGCAGTTCAATTATTTTATTAATTGATAAATATCAAGTGATTTCCTCTACTCCAATGTAACTATGCACGCGTCAGTCTTTATACCAATTTTCCACCGGTTTTAACGTCTATTAACGCTATTGGAGAATGAGATATACAGATTTTTTCTAAAGTCTGAGTTCATAAGAATAATAAGAAATTGATACTTTATCTATGAATGTGTTTAGGCAGGTGCTGAAAAAAACACCTGACTTTGGTACCTTTAATTAAAGTAGTGTAATCGCCTATGAATATTTCAGCCATACTGGTCACGACCTCACTGGATAATACAGAATCCATGATAAACATCCTGAATGATCTATCAGGCTTGGAAGTTTTTCACCATGACAATACCACCGGCAAAATTATTGTCATTCAAGAAGCCAATTCCATTCAGGATGAAGTGAATGGATTGAAAAGAATCAAAAAAATACCCGGTATTATTCTCGCAGAAATGGTGCAGCACTATTTTGGTGAAGACACCCATCTTTATTCCGCTAAGGACATCGAAAATATGGATGACCAATGTGGTATTTCATCCGCAAGCAGCTGCATTCCTGAATACCTGAATCAATAACAAACCTATTTTGGCCATTGCCTGAAAAATACGGGAGGAGAAATGTTAGAAGTCAATCGAAGAGAATTTCTTAAAGCAAGTGTTGCCGCCTCGGCTGCAGCAACCGTGGGTATTCCACTGAGTTCTGTTGAAGCCAAAACCGTCCAGGAAGCTGAAAGAGAATGGCAATGGGATAAATCGGTTTGTCGTTTCTGTGGAACGGGATGTGGCATCATGGTGGCCACTAAAGATGGACGTATTGTCGCCACCAAGGGGGATCCGGATGCGCCGGTCAATCGGGGTTTGAACTGTATCAAGGGCTATTTTAATGGAAAGATTCAGTATGGTCAGGATCGTTTGACGCAGCCACTGATGCGTATGAAAGATGGCAAGTTCGATAAGAATGGCAAGTTCCAGCCTGTGAGTTGGGATCGTGCCTTTGATGAAATGGAGAAGCAATTCAAGAAGACCTATAACGAGATGGGGCCTACCGGTATTTCTGTTTTTGGATCCGGTCAATACACCATTCCCGAAGGTTACGCTGCAGCCAAATTGATGAAGGCTGGTTTTCGCAGTAATAACATTGATCCCAATGCACGCCACTGCATGGCCTCCGCGGTGGTAGCTTTTATCCAGTCTTTTGGAATTGATGAGCCTTCAGGCAACTATGACGATATCGAGTACACAGATACAGTGGTCACCTGGGGTGCCAATATGGCTGAGTGTCATCCCATCCTTTGGGCACGTGTTTCTGATCGAAAACTGGCAGATGAAAAACATGTCAAGTTAATCAATCTGACCACGTGTTCGAATCAGACTTCAGATATAGCCGATACTGAGATTATCTTTAAGCCAGGTACGGATCTGGCGATCTGGAACTACATCGCACGTGAGATCGTCAAGCGTGACGCGGTAAACCATGACTTTGTCAAAAAGCACTGTGTATTTGCCACCGGTCCCTATGACATTGGATATGGCATGCGCCCGACCAGTCAGTATGCTTTTAATGCAGAAAAAGATGTTCAGGCCAAGGAGTTAGAAGTCGTCCTGGATGCTGATGAAGCCATCGCTCAACGCAAGACGGCTGGTATGAAGGTGAAACAAAACAATACCAAGAAGCCGGTTAAACACTGGATGATTACATTCGATGAATTCAAGCGTGGCGTTGAACCCTATACCCTGGATTTCGTGGCACGCTTGTCCAAAGGAGATCCAGATGAGTCACTGGAGTCCCATCGCAACAAGTTAAAGCAACTGGCCGATGCCTATATTGAACAAAACCGAAAAGTAGTCAGCTTCTGGACCATGGGTATGAACCAACACTATCGTGGTAGCTGGGTCAACGAGCAGGCTTACATGGTGCACTTGTTACTGGGTAAGCAGGCCGAACCTGGCAATGGTGCCTTTTCACTGACGGGTCAGCCATCTGCCTGTGGAACTGCTCGTGAGGTCGGCACCTTTGCGCATCGTCTTCCTGCGGATATGGTGGTGATGAACCCCAAGCATCGCGCACGTTCTGAAAAAATTTGGAAACTGCCGGCCAACACGCTCAATCCAAAAGTCGGTACCCATATTATGAAGATCCTGCGTAGTCTGGAAGACGGTAATGTGAAATTTGCCTGGGTTCAGGTGAATAACCCGTTCCAGGCTTCTGCTAATGCCAATCACTGGATCAAGGCTGCGCGTAAGATGGATAACTTTATTGTTTGCTCAGACCCATATCCGACCGTATCTGCCAAGGTTGCAGATCTTATTCTGCCGACAGCGATGATCTTTGAAAAGTGGGGGTTGTATGGAAATGCTGAACGTCGCACTCAAGGTTGGCGTCAGCAGGTCAATGCTCCCGGTGAAGCTCGAACAGATGTATGGCAAACGCTTGAATTTTCCAAGCGTTTCAAGTTAAAGGAGGTTTGGGGGGCCAAGAAAATTCCTGGGCTCAAGAGCAAAGGCTTTAAAGATGGTGAATTACCGGATGTGCTGCAAGAGGCCAAGGCCATGGGATATAGCCCTGAAGATACTTTGTATGATGTCTTGTTTGCCACCCAGGACAATAAAAAGGTGGCCTGGCCCGATCCAGTGGCTAAAGGGCATGCCTGTAATACCGCCGAATGGCTAGATGAAGGCTGGTTTCCAGAAAAAGCACTGTTTAATGAATACCGCCAGTTTACATTGAACTTCCAGCATGATCTTGCTGATTTTGATACCTACATGCGTGATGATATCAGGGGTCTGAAATGGCCTGTTATCAACGGCAAAGAGACCCAGTGGCGTTTTAACGAGAAATACGATCCCTATGTAAAAACGGGCAGTGGTTTTGATTTCTACGGCAAAGCACTGAAGGCTCTACCCACGGGTGACCTAGACGGTGTCACTAATAAGGAAAAGGTATCCTTGGCTCATAAAGCCAAGATCTTTTTCCGCCCTTATGCGGCACCACCGGAACAACCCGATAATAATTATGACCTGTGGTTCTCAACCGGGCGCGTCATCGAGCATTGGCATACAGGCACCATGACGCGCCGTGTTCCGGAATTACATCGTGCAGTGCCTACTGCTCAAATATGGATGCATCCTGAAGATGCAAAAGCTCGAGACTTGGCAAGAAACGATGTGGTCTGGATTGAATCCCGCCGCGGTAAGATAAAGGCAATCCTGGAAACCCAGGGACGCAATCGACCCGCAAAGGGTTACACCTTTGCTCCATTCTTTGATGAAGGGGTTTTCGTTAACAAGATCTGTATTGATATGACCTGTCCTATGTCCAAAGAGACGGATTTCAAAAAGGCAGCGGTTAAGGTCTATAAAGCTTAGATAGTGGGACTGGTTGTATGGTTTATGACACAGCCAGTATCCACATATGAATGATGAGTGCTTCCGCTGAAAAAGCACGCCGAAAATTTCTCAAAGGCGTGGTGCAGAACACAGCAATCGCGGCCACTGGTGGCTTGATCTGGGCCAGCATATTGCAACGCGAGGCTAGGGCGATGCCTTTTGCCCTCCGTCCTCCCGGCGCTCTGCAGGAAGTTGATTTTAATGCTCGTTGTATTAAGTGTGGTCAATGTGTGACGGCCTGTCCTTATAAAACGCTGGCGTTGGCTAATACTCAGGATCATATTCCCATAGGGACGCCATATTTTATACCACG
>JASJBW010000189.1 GCA_030066315.1 Gammaproteobacteria bacterium | reverse complement strand
CTTCAATTATTGAAAAAGAAACCGGCGCAGCCTTTGAGCGACCATTAATTGCAGCAGCGTTTATCCAACGCCTGAAAAAAGGCATGCGCTTACAAACGGACCCGACCATCATATATGGGCTCGGCGATGACTTTGATGGTAATATCCGTTACGCCGATTTGCGTAAAGATACACCGTACAATACCTATGTGCACAAGGGTTTGACACCTACTCCGATCGCCATGCCGGGTGTCGATGCTATCCATGCGGCGTTGCATCCGGCTAATTCGGAAGCGGTTTATTTTGTCTCCAAAGGTGATGGTACCCATCATTTCTCTATTACCTTGGAGGAACATAATGCCGCGGTAAGCAAGTATCAATTGAAGGGTAAAAAACCCAAACGCAAGGCTGAACCGGGATGAGTGCTGCAGACCCGAGTTCATCCAGAAAAAATAAAATGATTGTCATCGATGGCGTTGATGGTTCCGGCAAAGGGGAACAGACACGTCGCTTGCATTCCGTTTTTAACCAGATGGAAATTTCATGTATCTTGACGCGCGAACCGGGTGGTTCAGCCGCTGCCGAGAATATACGTGAATTACTGGTCAATGGAGAGCCTGATAAATGGGACAGCATGACCGAGTTGTTATTAATGTATGCCGCCCGCCGAGCCCATCTGAGAGACACTGTCTGGCCCGCACTGGAAGCAGGAAACTGGGTGATCAGTGATCGTTTCGCGGACTCAAGTCGGGCCTTTCAGGGAATAGCCGGAGACCTCGGCCTGGAAACGGTTGAGGCCATACACAAGATCAGCATTCAAAATTTTAAACCCGACCTGGTTATTATTCTGGATATTGACCAGGATGTTGCCCTGGCCAGGGCGGAAGCCAGGGGCTCTGGAGAAGACCGCTTTGAAAAAAAAGGCAGCAACTATCATAAACGGGTTCGTCAGGCCTTTCGTGAGATAGCGCAGTCCGATACCCGACAATATGAGTTGGTCGATGCTTCTGGTTCCATACAATCAGTCCATCAAAAAATTCTTGATATCATCAACCAACGTTTTGAAATTGAACTTACCGTTTAAAGTGACTAGTCATGTCGGTTGATGTTACCGCCAGCGATACCATTACGCCGGAAGTGTTACCCTGGCAGCTGGAGACGGTGAAACAACTGGTCCAACTAAAACAAAACCAGCGATTACCCCATGCCATCCTGATCCAAATGTCAACTCGTATGGATAGCCGAAATTTTGGTTGGTACCTGGTAACCGCATTGTTATGCGAAGACTCGGATCAGCCTGGCGTGCCCTGTGGGAGTTGTCAGTCCTGTTCCCTGATGGACGCCAATAATTATCCGGATTTCACGTTCACCACCCTGGAAGAGAATGATAAAACCCATAAACTGAATAAAGATATTAAGATCGATCAGATAAGACGTCTGATCCATCAATTGTCACTGACATCAAATCTTAAGGGTGGCAAACTGGCATTGATCTATCCGGCCGAAAAAATGAATCAATCTGCGGCTAACAGCCTGTTAAAAACACTGGAAGAACCTGCCGATCAGGCCACACTGATTCTGATAACCCACAATGCTGGTAAATTACCTATCACGATTCGCAGCCGTTGCCAGAATATGTTAGTGGGTAATCCTTCAGCAGATGATGCAGAGGATTGGTTAAAACAGCAGGGTGTTACGGTTGAACAGGTAAAACAATATCTGCTTATCGCGCAGAGGGATGCTCAACAGGCATTAAAACTGAGTAACCAGGAATTCATCAAGGATCTCGACCAATTCCGTAGTCGGATGCAAGAATACCTGGGTAACCAGCTCGATGTGACGAGCCTCTTAGGCTCGATGAAAAATATGGACCCATCGACTTTTCGTCTCCTCGTGAGGAATTTATTATCAGAGACCATTCATGCATGTCTGAAACAACCCCTTGATGACTCGACTAAGCATCAGATCATAAAGTTGATAGACTTAACAAAACACTCTAACTTTATCCTTCAAACTGAAGAAAATAATCTAAATTTCCAACTTCAGCTGGAAGACGTGCTAATATCATTTAAACAAATACAAAATAGGGGTAACGATAATGCCAGCACCGAGCCAGGGTATCTTGTCACTTAACATTAAAGATAAAAGTGCTTTATATGCTGCCTATATGCCTTATGTAAAAAACGGCGGACTATTTATTCCGACGAATAAAAAATACAACCTGGGCGACGAAGTGTTCATGTTATTGACCCTCATGGAAGACAAAGAGCGTTTACCGGTGGCGGGTAAGATTATCTGGGTCACCCCACAAGGTGCGCAAAGTAACAAGGCAGCTGGCATCGGAGTACAATTCAGTTCTCAGGATAACGGTACCACGCGTAATAAAATAGAGGGTTTCCTCGCCGGTGCGTTACAAGCCGATAGACCTACTCACACCATGTAAAAACAGCTGCAGGGCCTGATATAATGGGCCTTTTTTAATCGCAGTAAACCATGTTCTTTGATTCTCACTGTCATCTGGACAGGATCGATCTCGCGGGCTTTGATAATGACTTCAACCATCTGTTGACTGCAATCGCTGAGCAACAGGTCAGTCATATGGTCTGCATTGGTGTCGATCTCGAGTCTTTTGACTCAATGTATTCAAAAATAAAGGATATTCCGAATGCCTATGCCACCGTCGGTGTCCATCCAGATTATGAAAAGGCCCAGGAACCAGACGTTCCCACCCTCGTTAAGCTCAGTCAGAAGGACAAAATTGTCGCCATTGGGGAAACGGGCCTCGATTATTACCATACTGAGGGGCCCGAATGGCAGAGACAGCGATTCCGCACACATATTGATGCCGCAAATCAAGTACATAAACCGCTGGTCGTTCATACGCGTATGGCGCGTGATGATACTATTGGTATTCTCAAAGAACATGCGGCTGAAAAAGTAGGGGGGGTCATGCATTGCTTTACGGAAGACTGGGCCATGGCCAAACAAGCCATTGATTTAAACTTTTATATTTCCATATCAGGCATTATCACCTTCAAACAGGCTGATAATGTTCGCGAAATGGCCGCTAAAATCCCCGAAGATCGCCTCTTAATTGAAACTGATGCTCCCTGGTTGGCACCCGTACCTTATCGTGGGAAAACCAATTATCCGGGACATGTGCGCTTGGTGGCAGAAAAACTGGCTGAGATCCGTCATACTGACGTGGAGACTATTGCAGCATCAACCAGCGCAAACGCCAAGGCCTTATTTCATCTATGAATACCCCAGTAGAATTATTGGCACCGGCAGGTAATTATAAAAACCTCCAGTATGCGATCGCTTACGGTGCGAATGCCGTCTATGCTGGACAACCACGTTATAGCCTACGTGTTCGAAACAATGACTTTAATCTCGAGACATTACACAAAGGAATTGAATATGCGCACGCACACGGGACCCGATTTTTTGTAGCCAGCAATATTCTGCCCCATAACAGCAAGATCAAAACTTACCTGCACGACATGGAGCCGGTTATAGAGATGCAACCGGATGCATTAATCATGGCCGACCCAGGCCTGATTATGATGATAAAGGAACGCTGGCCGGACACTGAAATTCATTTATCCGTTCAAGCCAACGCCGTCAACTATGCGGCTGTAAAATTCTGGCAGTCTGTGGGGATCAAGCGCGTTATATTATCGCGTGAACTTTCACTTGAAGAAATCCAGGAAATTAGGGAGCAGTGTCCTGATATCGAACTTGAGGTATTTGTACACGGCGCCTTGTGTATTGCTTACTCGGGCCGATGCCTATTATCTGGTTATGCCAATCATCGGGATCCTAACCAGGGTACCTGTACCAATTCCTGTCGTTGGAAATACGATGCTCACGAAGCCAGGGAAACGGCTGAAGGCAACTATACCGCCATAGAACCTGAAGTGAATTTTACTCCACCCACATTGGGTGAGGGAATCACCAATGATCAGGTTTATTTATTACAGGAGAAGAATCGTCCTGGTGAATACATGCCTGCTTTTGAGGATGAGCATGGTACCTATATTATGAATTCCAGGGATTTACGTGCCGTTCAGCACGTACAAAAGTTGATTGAAATGGGTATTGATTCTCTGAAGATAGAAGGACGAACAAAATCCCACTACTATGTTGCACGAACGACCCAGGTTTATCGCAAAGCAATCGATGATGCTTTGGCGCACAAAACTTTTGATAAGCATTTAATGGATGATTTAGAAAAGCTATCTAACCGAGGTTACACGGAAGGTTTTTATCGTCGGCATGTGCATGACGAGTACCAGAGTTACGAGCAGGGGACCTCCGTTGCGGAAAAACAGCAATTTGTAGGTGAGGTGGTGAGTGTCGATAAGGAAAAGCAGATGATCACTGTCGAAGCCAAGAATCGCTTTGAAGTAGGGGACCGAATAGAGTTGATGTCACCTACGGGCAACCAAACCCTGACCATCGATCGCATGGAGAATGAAAAGGGTGAACCCCGGGTTTCCGCTCCGGGATCTGGTCATGTCGTTAGAATTCCAGTTAATACCGACAGCCTGGACAATAAGGCTTTGATATTAAAAGAAATTCAACAGCCGTTACATACTTGATCTTGATATCAAGCGATGAATCTCAAGGTAACCCTTAGATATCAGGCTTAATAGCATCCTTCTGAGCTTCTGTTGGGGAGTCGATCTGATCCTCCGGTCGGCCGTAACGACGTGCAGTGAATGCAAACACTAGAATGGCCAGGCTGAGGATCAATATGGCAAAGACGATGACCAGAATCAGGTAAATATGAAACTGCTCAGTCACCTTTTGCATATCAATAACCAGGTGTCGCGCCAGTGCAGTGATCGCGATATAAATAAGAAATTGCACGGGTAGCCGATGCGTTTTGAAATAAATACCAATCATGGCCCCGAGTTCTAGGTAAATAAATAACAGTAAGATATCTTTCAATCCCGCATAACCCTGTTCCATGATGGCGATATATTCATAGACCGAAGACCAGACTATGGTCGCGCCAATGACAAATAAAGCGCCATAATGAAAAGTATCCACAAGAATACCGCCGAAATACTGTAGCTTATCTTCCTGTTGTTTTATTTTTTGTTGCGTTTTTTGCATCTTTAGACCTGGAGAAATGATCGCACTATGGATTTATGATTTATTTACTGATTTGGGAGATCATTATTATAACCTGATATACAAAATGAAGGTGGTATAACCAGCCATTAACTTCAATTGAACACGTGGGTTTATTTAATGAAAAATCGCTTAAACTTGAGCCC
>JASJBW010000188.1 GCA_030066315.1 Gammaproteobacteria bacterium | reverse complement strand
TTACGTGACATACAGGACCATCAAACATCGGAAGGTCATGGGATGCTGGATGTCTGGATGTCACATGGTGACCGAGTGGCTGAAATGCCCCCTGGATTTAAACTGATGTGCAGTACCGAATCTGCACCGATTGCAGGCATGGCGGATGATGAGAGAAAAATCTATGGATTACAATTTCATCCAGAAGTAACCCATACGCGACAGGGTGCAGAAATTATTGGTCGATTCATTCATCAAATTTGCGGATGTGGGGCAGACTGGACAGCAGAAAACATCATTGATAATACAATTCAACAGGCTCGGGAGCAGGTCGGGAATGGCCATGTCATACTGGGCCTTTCGGGTGGAGTTGATTCCTCGGTAGTCGCTGCACTTCTACACAAGGCTATCGGTGATCAATTAACTTGTATTTTTGTAGACAATGGTCTGTTACGTTACCAAGAAGGCGACCAGGTGATGGATACCTTCGCGGAGCATATGGGGGTCAAAGTCATACGCGTAGATGCTGAACAACGTTTCCTAGGACGACTGTCAGGAATTAAAGATCCCGAAGAGAAAAGAAAAATCATCGGTAATCTCTTTATCGAGATCTTTGAAGAAGAAGCAGGTAAACAGAAAGACGCTAACTTTTTAGCACAAGGCACGATTTATCCAGACGTGATTGAATCTGCGGGAGCATCCACAGGTAAGGCTCACTTAATCAAGTCGCACCATAACGTGGGCGGGTTACCGGAAGACATGAAACTGGAACTGGTTGAGCCGCTAAGGGAATTGTTCAAGGACGAGGTGCGTAAAATAGGTATAGAGCTTGGGTTACCGCATGAAATGGTTTATCGGCATCCTTTTCCTGGACCGGGTCTGGGCGTCCGCATCCTGGGAGAAGTGAAAAAAGAATACGCTGACCTGTTGCGCCTTGCAGACCACATCTTCATCGAAGAACTGTGGAAGCACGATCTGTATGAAAAAACATCACAAGCCTTTACCGTTTTTTTACCGGTAAAGTCTGTTGGTGTAACCGGCGATGGTCGGCGTTATGATTATGTCGTAGCCTTGAGAGCAGTGGAAACGATTGATTTCATGACCGCAAGATGGGCGCATTTACCCTATGAGTTCCTGGATCATGTATCTCGTCGAATCATGAATGAAATATCCGGAATTTCACGTGTCACTTATGATATTTCGGGTAAACCGCCCGGAACAATCGAGTGGGAATAATTACCACGGATCAAAAATGGATGCAGCTGGCACTGCAGCAGGCTCAAAAAGCTGCAGATTCAGGTGAAGTACCTGTGGGGTCGGTTCTTGTTGATCAAGAAGGACAGCTTTTATCCGCCAGCCATAATCAACCGATTGCAACGCATGATCCTACCGGACATGCTGAAATACGCGTATTAAGAGAAGCTGCAAAAAAGATAGGCAACTATCGTCTCAATAACACAACCCTTTATGTCACACTGGAACCCTGTGTCATGTGCGTCGGCGCGATGATTCATGCCCGCATCAAGCGCCTGGTCTACGGTGCTACGGAATACAAGACTGGGGCCATCCAAAGTGCCTGCCAGTTATTGAAACAGGTAAAATTTAATCATACGATAGCAGTTGAAGGTGGCGTGCTCGAGCAGGAATGCGCATTAATCATAAGTGATTTCTTTGCGCAAAAACGAGCACAAAAAAAAGCACCATTATCCGGAGAGATTTAATGAGATATTATTTATCAGTTTTTTTACTGGGGATCAGTGCTTTTATCCATGCTGCAGCATTTGAATATAAGTATCCACGTTCCAGTGTTGAGATGGTACTTAAAAAAGTATCCAAGCATGTATATTTCGTTCAAGGTGCCAGAGGTATAGCCACTGATAATCAGGGTTTTATTTCAAATGCTACAGTGGTCATTGATGATAAAGGTATCACTGTAATCGATGCGCTGGGTTCACCTTCTTTAGCTGAGCAGCTGTTATCACAAGTCAGAACCATAAGTGATTTACATATAAAACGCATTATCTCAACGCATTACCATGCCGACCATATCTATGGGTTACAGGTATTTGAAGAGAGAGGGGCAAAAGTATTGGCTCCCTACGGAGTGCATGAGTATCTCAATTCAGAAGCGGCAGCCAATCGATTAGAGGAAAGACGATTTTCCCTGGAACCCTGGGTGAGTGAAACGACGCGTCTTGTTGAGCCCGATGAATTGATTGATAAGCCCACCATAATCGAAGAAGATGGTATTAAACTGACGATCAATTACCTGGGGAAGTCGCACTCAGAGGCTGATCTCACGGTTTTTATAGAACCGGATAATGTTTTTGTTACCGGGGATGTTATCTTTGAAGGGCGGATTCCTTTCGTGGGTGATAGTGATTCCAAGGCCTGGTTGAACACTTTAAATGACATGGCAGGTAAAAAGGGTATAGAAGCATTAATACCAGGTCATGGTGGACTGGCCGGTGATCCAGAAAAGGCCATTACGCTGACACGTGACTATCTGGCCTATCTCAGGAAACAACTGGGTAGTGGTGTCGAGGAAATGATGAGTTTTGCGGAGGTGTATGAAAGCATTGATTGGAGTCCTTTTGAGAAACTTCCCGCTTTTCATGCAGGTAATAGAATCAATGCTTATCAGGTGTTCCTGTCGTTAGAAAAAGAAATGCTAGAGGAATGAAGTTGTCATTTTGTGAGCGGTTATCAAAAACTGGGCGGTAAGGAAAGTTCCTCAGTTAAAGGTTCATAAAAACGTTCAGTTTCTTGCCCGTTATCCTTGTCATCTAACCAGACCAGAATATCATAATACTTACGTATATTTTCTACATACTTAACGGGTTCCCAACCTCGAGCATATCCATGCTTGGTTTTTTGATACCATTTCTTTTTTCCCAGTAAAGGTAAACTTTCTTTAACGTCAATCCACTTGTCGGCATCGCCACTGTTTTGGATTGTAATTTTTCGTGCATCTTCCAAGTGGCCGAAACCGACATTGTAAGAAGCTAGTGCGAGCCAGGTTCGATCCGGTTGCAGAATTCTCTCCGGCACCTTATTTAACACCTGCTTAAAATATTTGGCTCCACCCATGATACTTTGTTCTGGATCCAATCGATTTTTTATTTTTACATGTTTGGCCGTATCCAGAGTCAGCATCATCAAACCACGTACACCAGTAGGAGATTTGGCCTTGGGATCCCAAAGCGACTCCTGGTAACCAATTGCCGCGAGTAAACGCCAGTCTAACCCCTGGTTATTGCCTTCACGGATAAACAGATCACGATAAAGTGGCAAACGCTCGCGAACATGCGTTTTAAACGTTTGAATATCGGCGTAGTTAAATTTTTCTACATGACTGAAGTGGCGATGAATCAGTTGCGCAAGACGTCCATCTTCTTTTATCGTTTTAAAGAAATTATTCATTGCCTCCAGTAGACTTTTATCCTTTTTTTTCTTAATTGCCCAACGTAATTGTTTTGGTTCACCCACGTTAAACGCGATACGTAATTCCGGATAGAATCGTCTTTGCAAAGCAATTTCGTGGGAATCGGCAAGCATATAATCTACTAGGCCTTCATCTACTAAGCCGATCAATTCCTCGGTCGCCATATTTTGGTTAATTCTATAACTGAGCGACTGGTGTTTCGCCTGTAACTCCTTGAGTAGTTTAATATGACTGGTGCCATCGATAACTTCTAGCAAGCCATTTTCTAGGTCAGCGATTTTTTTGGGCCTTTTTTGCTGCCCTTTGCGATAGACGATCTGTTGATTAACCTCATGATACTCAGGCCCAAAATCGACGTTAGTTTCAATATAGTTATCCTGTTTCGATAAATTGGCTGCGGCCAAATCGCCACTTTCAAATTGCAGTTCAGGATAAATATCCGCATATTCATCTACGACAATAATTCTAATATCAACATCCAGGTATTCTGCAAATGCCTTGGTAAGTTGGTATTCAAATCCATTGGGGCCATTGGCATCTTCATAATAAGTGGAGGCAGTATTGAGCGTGATAACCTTGAGATAGCCCCTTTCCTGGATTTTTTCGACGATATTTTCTGGTTCTACAGAATAAAGAGGAATGGCAATAAATAATGCAAAGATGATCAGAGCAAACAGCAGTCCAGCCAGAAACTGTAACTTGTGTTGTTTGGGTGAGAGGTCAACCATACGTGTTTGTTTATAATAATCATGTATGGTTCCATCATACGTCTTAACTCAGACCAAAAACTCCCTTTGGGTCACAAGACCTAATTATTCAGGAATTTAGGCGACGGGTAAACACCCAGTTCTTTTCATCAGATAACTTGGTGTTAAATTGATAACCTTCGGTATTAAAGTCTTTCAAAGAATTAGGGTCAGTCAATTGATGGTCGATCAGGTAACGCGCCATCAAGCCCCGTGCTTTTTTTGCAAAAAAACCAATCATTTTATATTGGCCATTCTTGTAGTCCTTGAATGCTGGTGTAATGATCTGTCCATTAATATTTTTAGTTTTCACGGACTTGAAGTATTCATTAGAAGCCAGGTTTATGAGTGTATCTGACTTTGAATATTTGAGTTGTTTATTGATAGCATCGGTTATTTGCATATCCCAGAATTCGTATAGATTCTTGCCGGCACTGGTTTCGAGCTTGGTGCCCATCTCCAGTCGATAAGGTTGCATCAGGTCTAGAGGACGAAGCACCCCATAAAGTCCAGATAGAATCAGTAAATGATCCTGAGCAAACTGAATATTCTCTTCATTCATCGTGTAAGCATCCAGACCCGTATATACATCACCCTTGAAGGCAAATAATGCCTGGCGCGCATTCTTAAGATTAAAAGGGGTTTTCCATTGGTGATTACGTTCGAAATTCAATTCCGCAATTTTGCTGCTGACATGTTGCAACTCGGTTAGATCCAACGCGGAAAAATCTCGCAGTCTGTTAATCAATAATTGGGACTGTTTTAAATGTCTGGGTCTCGTAAATTCGGAGGTTTGAACTTCAGAATCATAATCCAAAGTTTTAGCGGGCGATACGACGGCTAACATGAGAATGGTTTAAATATAAAAATCAGGATCTTAACAAAACTGACAGTACAATGTTTTAAAATCTCACTATCCAGCTCATAGCCTGTATAAATCATAATTTTTGACATAGGCATTGATACTAGGAATTGCTTAATGTAGGCTTCGCATCCTGCTTGAGCTCGCGTAGTTTAAGAACTGGAGAGGTGTCCGAGTGGTTGAAGGAGCACGCCTGGAAAGTGTGTATACGTTAATAGCGTATCGAGGGTTCGAATCCCTC
>JASJBW010000187.1 GCA_030066315.1 Gammaproteobacteria bacterium | reverse complement strand
ACTGATACCTATTCCTGCGTTTAAGCCAAGATCATTTGCAGTATTTATGTCAACTGAAGTAATTTCGATGCTAGAATTAGACCCGTATTCACTCGATATGATGTCAAATTCATTATTTATCCCATCAAAATCGACTACAACTGATACGCCTGCATCTTTTAGATTAGCATCATTATTAATTTGGGCTTGAATATGTGCAGCTAATTCATCACCATCTGAATAAAGACCTTGAACCAAACTAATCTGACTTGAACTCACTCCATTTACTACTATTTCAAAATTATCATTGTTAGCATCTATAGTTAATGAATTGACTGCGGTACCATTAAATATAGCTCTTGTAGCGATTGTGCTTATGTTAATACCATATTCACCAGGTATAGTATCTTCCGAAGCACTAGAATAAGAAATGTTTGTATCAGTTGGACGCCCCTGAAGAGCAAAAAGAGCCTCTACCTCAGAAGGGAAGTTTGTTAAAGCCTCATCAAGTTTCGATGTATCTATTTCCATTTTCCCATCGAGACCGGTTTTTATACCAATATCTATTAAAGAGCTTATATTCCCGGTTAATCCGGAAACAGATGTATACATAATGTTTCTAAGTTGAGAACTGATGCTCCGAACAGTAAAGTCACCTATTAGGGCACCTGCAGAACCCGATTCAGGATCGAAGTTAGTCAGTGAGTTTATGCTATTAACAACACCATTGTAGCCCTTAACAAACCCTTCAATGGTATTTTTAATCTCATCACGATTTTCAGTGATATCTACATTTACGAAATTGCCGACATCTGCTCTTAGCAGGTTTAACGTGACTCCATTGATTGCTCCTGAAACGGTATTCGAGTCACGTGTTATATCAAGTCCATTTATGGACAGGGCAGCATCCTGAGCGGCGACAGTTTGTATCACACTTGATTGGGCACTGGCATTAAACGCTAATTGAGATAATCCAGAATTATCATTATTATTACCGTCTCCATCTCCTGCAACAGTTATTTCCATACTGTTATTGGCACCGGTTTTTTCCGACGTTAATACCATACGATAACCTGTACCATCATCAACTATTGATGCCTGAATACCCAAATCGTTATTATTTATATAGTCACGTAAACCTGAGAGCGTATTATTGTTATTGGCTTCACTGATCGTAATGGACTGGGTAGCTTTTGATAAATCAGGTGTAAAAGAGTAAGGCCCCGTAGACGTTGCACCAAACCTTATGTTTAGAGTGCCGGTACCTATGACATCATTGATATCATTGAAAGCAGCTGCGGCGTTGGTCGCTAAAGAATGTTTCGTAGCTAGCGCTGAAACCTCAACGGTATAGTTTCCTAAATCTGCAGAATTTTCTACTGATGCAGAGAAAATAGCCTCATCTGAAACTGATATCTCTTTAGCATTGTAAGTAGATGAAGATTGCAACCCCTCTAACCTTTCCTGGAAAACAGTTAGGGAACTTCTTAAAACTCCAAATGAAGAGAGTTCCAGCTGCAGGTCCTGCTCCTTGGCAGATAAACGGTTTTCGACAGGTGCTCGTTCCGCATTGACCAATCCGGTAACGATTGATGATAGATCTAATCCCGAACCTACACCCAAGGAGCTAATTGAAGCCATAACTTACCTATATCTCAAACTCTCGGAAACGAATTTGGGGTAGAGAACATTTCTCTACCCCGCCGTAATAATCTCTGCAAAAAGCAGACCAGTTATTCAGGTTGATTCAGAAAAAAGAAACCCTTGAGGAGATTCTTCTGATCCAACTGATGCTTCGCTGACTTCTCGAATATATGTGGCCATCGCTAAAACCTGCTCATTAGGTATCTGTCTGACCACTTCTCCACTGTCAGAATCAATAACTTTGATAATGGTTCGACCACTACCTTCATCCATACTAAATGAAAGATCCCTTTGAACCTTTTGGACAAAATCATTAATTTGACCGACTGCTTCACGAAGCTCAACCTTATTGACTGACGAATTACCTTCTGCCTGTGGCAATTCATTGCCATTATTAGGCAACGTTTGTCCATTAACATTAGGTGTATTAGCAGTTTGTAGTTTAGATAACTGGCTTGCCACTTTCGCAGCGGATGGCATTTGAGCCATTCTCATGCTGGTTGAAATATCGTTAGCCATGTCTTATCTCCACTTAGAGCTCCAGGAAAGGCCCTCAAAAGAGGGCCATTCCCTTCACTGCTTAATACTTACTGAAGTAACGCCAGTACGTTCTGCGGTGAAGCGTTTGCCTGAGACAGCATTGCTACACCGGCCTGCTGCAGAATCTGACTTCTAGTCAGTGCGGCAGTTTCAGCTGCGAAGTCAGCATCACGAATCCGACTACGGGCAGCGCTGAGGTTTTCACTATTGATCTGCAGGTTAGTGGTCACAGATTCAAAACGCGATTGGATTGCACCCAAATCAGCGCGCGCTGTATTTACCGCAGTTAACGCCGCATCCATCGCTTCCAGTGCGGTATTGGCACCTGCCACTGTGGAAATATCTAACGTGGTAAATCCAGTCGTTGAAGCTGCAGTGGTTGTTGCCGCAGTTAAACCGGTGGTAGCCGTAGTAGCCGTACCCCCCAGTCCGATAACGATATCATCGGTTGATGTCAGCGTTATCGTAGTGCCTGTGTCATTGGTCGCATAAACACCGGTCTGATCTGACACAGAGTTAATGGCATCTCGCACACCTGCGGCACGTTCAGTCGCACTGGTATCAGCGGTAACACCACCCACACTGACGGTATTTATTGTTAAATCACCAGCAGTAATTGCGGTGAAAGCAGTAGCTGCTGCTCCCGTTACTTGAGCTTTATCATAAGTACCGAGTGCACTACTTTGCGCATTTACGATATTACTCACTGAAATAGTTTCATTGACATTGGCACCCACTTGAAAAGTTTGGTTAGCAAAGGAACCATCCAGCAGTTTTACACCGTTAAAGTTGGTCTGAGTCGCAACACGATCAATTTCAGCCTTCAACTGCTGAGCTTCTGCATCAAGTGCTGCTCTGTCAGAAGCACTATTGGTGGCATTAACTGATTGCACTGCCAGTTCTCGAATACGCTGTAATGAATCACCGATACTACCTAATGATCCCTCAGCGGTTTGAGACAGCGAAATACCGTCATTTGCGTTACGTATCGCCTGGTTTATACCGCGAATCTGTGCAGTCATACGCTCGGAAATTGCCAGACCTGCCGCATCATCCTTAGCGCTGTTAATGCGCAAACCAGAAGAAAGACGCTGCAATGATGTCTGCAATGAACTTTGCGACATATTTAAAGCTCTCTGTGTATTCAGAGAAGCAACGTTTGTATTAATAAATTGTGGCATTGTTATCTCCTAATATTCGCTTTAAAAGCGCTAAATAAAGAAAAATGTCGGGTTTCCAAGTGCCGCTCGGATTCCCCTCTCAGAAACGTTAACGGCAGCGTAGAAGAAAACTTTAGTTAAATATTTAATCCGCTTGTCGGTTTATAACGTCCTGTCATTCTTATCGGACGAAAGTGCAAAAAATTAAGTTGGATTTATGGAAAGGAAATAGCGCTTTATAAAGACTTATAAAGCGCAAAGGTTTAACGAGGGTATAAACTTAACGTAAAAAATTAAATAAAGAAGAACTGGTAATGCGCGCAAATACAGCCTGGGCAGCATCCAGGGTGGTCTGTTCCAGGGTCAACTGGCTGATGGCTTCAGCCAGGTCCGTATCACGGATAGTACCCAATGTATTCTGGGTCACAGTGATTAATGCTTCATTATCTTCCTTTTGTGCTTCAAGCGCATTCAAGCGTCCACCAATGGTTGTCCTGGCCTCAAGAAATTGACTCATCATGGTATCAATATCACTCAAAGATTCGGCTATGTTGGCATTAACTTGTGTACCTAAAAGGCCACTGTTCAAGGTTTCAGTCAGGTTAGCGACTATTGAAAAGACATCTTCATGTTGCCCCTGACTGATGGTGAAAGTATCACCCACGGCTGGTGTACCGGTGATAGAAGTGCGTATACCCTGGAAGTCAATGGCCTGTCCGTCCGTATACGTAGCACCGGTTACCACATTAACGGGGCCAGAGAGATCGACCACATCATAGGTATTGGCTCCAGTAAAAACAATTTGGTAATCACCGGGAGTATAAACGGAATGATCAAACACGTGGGCAGGTGCTAACACACCTGTGCCCGCATTCGCTCCCGTAGTTTCATTCAGAGCCCCTGCTGTAGATACCTTCATGAATAAATCACGACCCGACACATCGGTACTGATCTGGCGTGATTGGCTGATATTGATTAATCGTTCACCCTGATCACCATTAAAATCAAAATGATTGATGGCTCCCGTGGTATTTTCGGTAAATGGGATGGCGCTACTTTGAAAACCGGCGAATAGGTAATCACCATTGGCATCAATAGTATTGGCTAAAGACAGTAATTCCTGGTTCAATTCTTCAATTTCAAAGGAAATCGCCTCGCGTGAAACTGCATCCTGGGAAGCATTATTAGCTTGTATGGCCAACTCACGAATTCTTTGCAGAATGTTTCCGACACTGGTTAAGGTCGTTTCCTCGAGATTCAAGCGTTGTTCCGCCAGGTTGATATTGACCTGGTACTGTTCATTCAATTTAAGCGTTTGTTCGAGTTCTAAAATTCGCGACGAAGCCGCGGGATCATCTGAGGGTTTGTTGATACGGGTACCCGTTGAGATCTGCTCTTGTAATTTGACCAGCTTGGCTTGCTGGTCACCAAAAGCTTTAAGGCCCTGCGTATAAATCTGTGTCGTAGAAACTCTCATAATCTACCTCGTGGCATTGATCAGGCTTTCAAACAATGTTTGTGCCGTGGATATCACCCGGGCGGCTGCTTCATAAGCCTGCTGAAACTTGATTAGGTCGGCTGCTTCCTCATCCAGGTTAACTCCAGCAATCTGTCCCCTGCGTTCCTGGGCCTGGATTAATAATGATTCCTGTGCATCACGGTCGATCTGAGCGGATTGCGTGGCTGATCCCACCTTACCCGTCAAAATGCTATAGGCTTCCTGGTAGTTATTGGCACCATTGTCGAAAAATCCAGTGGTTTGTAACCCGGCCAGCTCCAGCATGTTACGGTTATCACCACTCCCTCCCAGATTGGCTTCAATCGTCAAGGTGTCGTTAGGTTGTGGATTGATACCACTTAGGGTGACCTGCCAGCCATTGGAATCCACGACCATGTTATTGCT
>JASJBW010000186.1 GCA_030066315.1 Gammaproteobacteria bacterium | reverse complement strand
TACCTTCGGGTTATCAATTGGTTCAAACAATCGATACCCTGATCAGTGGTCAGCATTTTCCCGAGGACACGGCCGCGGCTGACATTGGTTATAAATCGCTGGCGGTTAATGTGAGCGATCTGCTGGCCATGGCGGCTGACCCCGCCTGGTTTGTACTATCCCTGTCTTTACCCAATAACGATGCCACGTGGCTTCAAGACTTTTCAACGGGTCTCTTTCAGGCTGCAGATGATTATTCTATACGGCTGGTGGGCGGTGACACGTGCAAGGGATCGTTATCGATTACCATTCAAGCTTCCGGCCTGGTCCCTGACAACCGGTTTGTCACCAGGCATGGTGCCGAAGTGGGTGATCGAATCTTTGTTACCGGTCAACTAGGATCGGCCGCTTTAGCCCTAGCGGCCTTGGAGGGTCGATTAGCGCTGTCTTCATCTCAATTAAAGAATTGTTTACCGGCCTTGAATCGCCCGCGTCCGGTTTTGGCATTGATACCTATCTTGAGACAGTTCGCCTCGGCTGCGATTGATATTTCAGATGGATTGAGTTCGGATCTAGGGCATATTCTGGAGCAGAGCCAGGTGGGCGCGCAATTAATCAAGCAACAATTACCGGTATTGCCCTGGATACAGGAACACGATCGTTATGATCTTGCACTTCACGGAGGAGATGATTACCAGTTGTTGTTTACGGTCGATTCTACAAAAGTGGAGGCTATGAAACAGATGGCTGAAGATGCCGACATCATCATAAACGAGATTGGTGAGATCACTGCCTACGACTTCGAGTTAATTGATGGCCATCAATCTTCCAATCTACAAACCAGGGGGTTCGATCACTTTGGCTGATCCTACAGTCCCTTTGAAATACCTGCTGAATCCGGTACATTTTTTATCGCTGGGCTTTGGCAGTGGTTTAGCACCCTTGGCACCGGGTACTTTTGGCACATTGATGGCGGTCCCCTTGGTTTGGATCATGAGCGGACTTCCCATCGAGTTCTATGTGCTGATTACCCTGTTGGCTTTCAGCATGGGTGTATATCTCTGTGGTGCTACCGCAAAGGCCCTGGGTGTGCATGATCATGGGGCCATTGTCTGGGATGAAATCGTCGGATTGATGATATCGATGATCGCTGTACCAATGACTTGGCAGTGGATGTTGGCAGGTTTTCTATTGTTTCGATTGTTCGACATCATAAAGCCCTGGCCCATTAAATGGGCTGATCGTCATCTTCAGGGAGGTTTCGGCATCATGTTTGATGATGTTTTGGCCGGCATTTTTGCACTGCTTGTCTTACACTCTGGTTTATATCTGTTGACTTAAGAGGCTATATGAACCGGTATCTGTTAATTGCGACATTGCTATTAGTTTCTTTGGGAGTATCTGCTGAAGATATCGCAATCAGGGTGATGGCTCTTTTCAGTGGCAAGGTTTATCTCCAAGTCAATGGTGAGCAAAAAATAGTTAAACAGGGTGAATCGTTTAAGGGTGTGACCCTGGTTTCTGCGTCGGGTCGTGGAGCGGTGGTCCGTCTAAAAGATGGCAAGGAACTCAAGCTTGGATTAAACCAGTCGATTCAGCATGGTTTTAAAAAGGCCGAAAAAAACAAGCTCACAGTTTATCCGGATCGCATGGGTATGTTCAGCCTGTCGGGTAAAATTAACGGCCAACCCACGTTTTTTTTGCTGGATACCGGTGCCACCTCCATTGCAATCAGTGAAGTGGAAGCCGACCGCCTAGGCATTGCTTACGAATCAGGCCGTAAAGGTAAAGTTCAAACGGCTAGTGAGGTGGTACCCGTATGGAATATTAAGCTCGATAACGTTAAAGTGGGCGATATCAGCGTTTCTCAAGTCGACGCTGTGGTTTTAAAAGGAAATAATCCGCGGACAGCCTTGTTGGGCATGTCATTCTTGAAACACATAAATTTACAACGCAACGGTACCTCTATGGTACTCGAACAAAAATATTAAAAAAGACCTATGTGTCTGAACATGATGTCCAAGAGGTGAGCATGTTAGATTTTATCGATCCAATCATTTTAAATTTCATTTACGCTGGACTGGGTGGTTTTTTAACCATTTGGTTTATGAAGATGGGTTGCCGTAGTTTCAATAAGATTGTCAATTTCAACATCAGCGATGAACTGGCCAAGGGTAATGTCGCGGTCGGTTTGATGATTGCGGGTATGTTTATTGGTATCGGTGCAGCATTAGGATTAGTCATTGGATTGGGCTTGAGCTAAAACTGAGTTGTAAGGGCCCATAACGGTTTACCTCTCTTTATAAAAAATTATCATTTCACATCCATTCAGGCGCTTTTATCTCAGGCTTATTTTGTTAAAATGTCGCGCCTTCTTTTCCGAGCTTGAGAATTCAACATGATTCGAACGCGCTTTGCGCCCAGCCCAACCGGGTATCTTCATATCGGGGGTGCCAGAACCGCCCTGTTTTGCTGGTTATTTAGTAAAAAAATGGGTGGCCAATTTATTTTACGCGTCGAAGATACCGATCGGGAGCGTTCTACCGATGCTTCAGTCAAGGCTATCCTGGATGCCATGGATTGGTTACAGCTCGATTATGATGAAGGCCCCTTCTATCAAACTGAGCGTTTTGATCGTTATAACGAGGTTATAGATCAGCTGTTGAATAATGATCAGGCTTACTACTGCTCTTGTTCTAGGGAACGTCTTGATGCCTTACGGGAGCAGCAAATGGCTAACAAGCAAAAACCACGATATGATGGCTGTTGTCGGGATAAAGGATTAAAACCGGGTGATGCAGATCACCTGGTGGTGCGTTTTAAAAATCCACAAGAAGGAACGGTAGCTTTCAATGACTTGGTCAAAGGTCCGATACAGGTTGCCAATACTGAGCTCGATGACCTGATCATTCGTAGAACAGATGGCACACCCACCTATAACTTGTCGGTGGTTGTGGATGACCTGGATATGGCTATAACCCATGTTGTTCGAGGTGATGATCATGTGAATAATACCCCGCGTCAGATTAATATCTTCAAGGCACTGGGCGCGGATATTCCACATTATGCCCATGTGCCCATGATCCTCGGCGAAGATGGCAAACGCTTGTCCAAACGTCATGGTGCAGTCAGTGTCATGCAGTATTTTGAAGATGGTTATCTACCTGAAGCGTTGCTGAACTATTTGGTGCGTCTGGGTTGGTCCTATGGGGACCAGGAGCTTTTCACCCGCGAGGAAATGACGCACTTGTTCTCTCTAGAGGGTATTAATCGTGCAGCTTCAACCTTTAACCCGGAAAAGTTGCAATGGATCAATCAACAGTACCTGAAAAGTTCAGATCTGGGTGACATCGTAGAGTTGGTAGAAGCACGTCTTGCGCACTTAGGTATTCAGGTAGACGATGATCATGACATAGCCCCCGTGATAGACCTATATCGAGAAAGAGTTAAAACAATTAACGAATTGGCCGATAGTATTTTGTATATCTTTGAGGAGTTCGAAGCCTTCGATGAAAAGGCAGCAAAAAAGAATTTGAAGGCAGCAGCATTGATACCTCTGCGTAAATTACTGGATGCTTTCACAACACTGGATAGCTGGCAAGCATCAGCGATTCATGCGGTGATCCATGATATTACCGCGGAACTCGAAATTAATATGGGTAAAGTAGGGCAACCATTGCGTGTTGCGGTCACGGGCGGATCCTTTTCACCTCCTATTGATATGACGGTTGAATTGATCGGGAAGCCCAAAACTTTACATCGCTTACAGCGGGCGATTGATTATATCGAGCAGAAAACTGGTTAGATTTTGTCCAATAATTTCAATATGATGCTATAACAATGTCATCAAAATTATAAAGAAACGGGTTTAGGAATCTCCACAATATGTCAGGAAAGTCTATTCAATGCATCGTGATGTTTGCGGATGTCGCTGGTAGCACACAGATGTATGAAAATCTCGGCGATATTGAAGCCAGAGAGCGCATATCCAAGGCGTTGGATACCCTGATTTCAATCTGTAAACGTCATCAGGGTAAATTGGTCAAAACCATAGGTGACGAGATTCTGGTCTATTTTAATGATGTGGACATGTCTTTGTTGGCGGCACAAACCATCCAGGAGACAATGGAGGACAGTCGTTCTCCTGAAACGGTGGGTATTTCCATACGAATTGGCATGCACTTCGGCCCGGCGATTCTCGAAGAAAATGATATTTTCGGGGATACCGTCAATGTAGCCGCCAGAGTGGTGAATATGACCAAGGCACGCCAGATTCTACTGACGGGTTCGGTTGCTGATCGTATTCAGTCCGGTGAACTTTCGGTTAAAAGTCGACAGTATGATCGCATTAAGGTTAAGGGTAAGGATAAACCACTGGATGTTTACATGTATGGCTGGGAACAAGAATCCGATATTACTAACATGGCCACAGGTAACATCACCAATCCTTTCAAGATTGCGCAAGATGGTGGCTTGTTACTGACCTACAAGGAAAAAACAACAAAGATGGACTTAAACAGCGACTCGGTGGCTTTAGGTCGCGGCATTGATTGTGACTTGTTGATTACCGGTGACTTGATTTCTCGTTACCATGCCAAGATCGAAATCCGTCGGGGTAAATTTGTGCTGTCAGATCAAAGTACGAACGGTACTTATGTTCGCACCCTGGATGGCCAGGATATTTTTCTACGTCAGGATGAACTGACGCTTTTTGGCAGTGGCGTCATCAGTCTAGGTAAAAACGTCGATAAAAACCGCGAAAACCTGATTTATTACTCTTTCGAATAGACACTTTACCTGCTCGATTCAGTCAGTAGCTTGGATGGCTCTCCCAGGAATGCTTTTACCAATGAAAGATTAAGTTGACCTGTTTGGACTTGAGAACATCCATTCAAACTGTTCAGATCATTCCGTCAATAGAAAAAGAATTTAAGTAAGTTTAAATATGTCTGCAACACTATCTCGAGCCCCCGTCCTGTTATCCATTCTGGAACTCGGGGGTTACCCTGATTTTTCTAAGTTTTACCAATCTCTCGGGTATGAAGTGGTCATGATGTCTTCGATGCGCAAAGCGATTAAGTTTATAAAGCACAATGCTGTTGATGTCATTGTGGCGGAGTTTAATTTCCAATCAGATTTTCGGGATCGAACCAGTCAGCTTGAATCCCTGATGGCAAGTATTGCCCAGATGCCCCAGGTGAAGGTAATTGTATTTTACGATAAGGAGCAGCAGCATCAGATTGACAGGGTAAACAGTCGTTTTAA
>JASJBW010000034.1 GCA_030066315.1 Gammaproteobacteria bacterium | reverse complement strand
TCGACATCATCATCAGCTTTAACCCAAATTGAGAGGGGATCGCCACCAATGAGATCGGGATTTGACATGACCTTAGCTCTGATATCGAACTCTGCTCCACTGGAAATTAACTTGTAGAGTTGTTTCTTATCCTTTCGTTTTTTGACTTCGGGAAACAGATTGCGTAAGGATTTTTTGACCAGTCCCGCGTAATTGATGTCACTGAGCACTGCTTCGGTACTTTGACTATCTTGAGCAAGCCCCAGGGCGTCTCGATCCATGGGTATTTCAAGTTTTATTTCGGTTGCTTGAAATGCAGGTATGGCTTTGCCAATGATATCAAGTAGTAACAAAGCCAGAAAAACAAAACCCGTGAATACCGCAATACGCCCATACCATTGAAAACGCTTTTCTTTGGCGTATCGACGTTTCAAGCTTTTTTTAACTTTTTCAGTATTATTCATATTGTTCTCGATACTTCCTAACGATATGCAGTGCCACCACGTTGAGTAGTAGTGTGGTAACGAACAGCATCAAGCCCAGGGCAAACGCAGCCAGGGTTTTCGGGCTGTCAAACTCCTGGTCGCCGGTTAACAGGGTGACGATCTGGACTGTGACCGTCGTAACGGCTTCTAATGGATTAGCGGTCAATCGGGCTGATAGACCCGCTGCCATAACCACGATCATGGTTTCACCGATGGCACGAGAAGCGGCCAGTAATATGCCACCCACGATGCCAGGTAGGGCTGCAGGGATGATCACTTGTTTAATGGTTTCAGATTGAGTAGCGCCCAAACCCAGTGAACCATCCCGCATGGCTTGTGGTACCGCGTTGATGACGTCATCTGATAGTGAAGAAACAAAGGGGATGATCATTACGCCCATGACAATACCCGCGGCGAGCGCGCTTTCAGAAGCGACTGTCAGGCCAATGGATTGGCCGACATCTCGTACAAAAGGTGCTACCGTCAAGGCGGCGAAGAAACCATAGACGACCGTGGGTATGCCGGCCAGAATTTCCAATAAGGGTTTGGCTGTGTTTCTGAACTTTACCGAGGCGTATTCAGAGAGATAGATGGCGGATAAAAGGCCTACGGGAACCGCTATCAGCATGGCGATAGCAGAAATTAACAAAGTGCCGACAAATAAAGGAATGGCGCCGAATGAGCCAGATGAACCTACCTGGTCTTCACGTATGGCCGTTTGTGGACTCCAGGTAGTACCGAATACAAAATCAAATATAGAGACTGATTCGAAAAAACGTAATGCCTCGAATAAAACAGACAAGACGATGCCCACCGTGGTGACGATCGCCACGGCCGAACAGAGCAGTAAAATAAACTTAATAACTTTTTCAACACCCACCCTTGCATGCGAGTCAGTGAAACGTTTGCTATAGGCGAACAGAATCCCTGATAACCCGAGAACGATGACCAAGGCAGTCACAATGTTATTACTAAAACTTTCTGCTTGGAGATAACGTTCAACCGCCTGTTGAATAATTTCATCATTGCTTGATTCATTTTTTTGAATCGCAATGTTGATGTTGTTGATGTAAAGCTCAATGGTGTCTTGAGACTGGTTAGTAATGGATTCCGGCAGTGATGCAACAATCTCGTTGTGTAAATAGGCCGGTTTAAACATGGTCCAGATTAACAACAGGATGAGCGCAGGAATGCCACTCCATAAAGCCGTAAGGTAACCATAATGCTTAGGTAGCGCCTTTAAAGGATTTTGCTTTGATCCACTTGCAAACGCTCTTTGTCGACCGCTGAAAAAAGCAATCAGGCTTAAGCCAATAATTAGAAATACAAGGGCAGAGCTATTCATCAGAGAGAGTGGTTATCATGAAAAAAATGGATAGTAATGATTTTTATTAAGCCAGGCCATAAAAATAAAGCTCCCGATCATGTCGGGAGCTTTATACGTTAAACAAACTTTATGACAGCTTGATTACATTGTGTGCTTCTTGCCGCTCATTACGTTGTTACGCAGAGCAGTACGCTCAGCTTCTGACAGAGGTATCAGACCCTTGTCGAGCAGGTAACCATCGTCACCCATAGCCGCTTCACTGGTAAATTCTTTCAGGTATTCCTTCATACCAGGAATAGACTGAATGTGAGCGTTTTTCACGTAGAAGAACAGGGGACGTGAGATGGGGTAAGAACCGTCCGCGATGGTTTCGAATTCAGGGCCTGTACCTTCAATCAAGGAACCCTGTACCTTGTCATCATTCTGCTCAAGGAAAGAGAAACCAAAGATGCCAAGAGCACTGGGATTCTTGTCCAGCTTTTGAACGATCAGGTTGTCGTTTTCACCGGCTTCGATGTATGCACCATCTTCTCGGACCGTGTGGCAAACTTTTTTGTAAGCTTTCTTGTCCTTTTTCTTCATGGCCTTGATCCAGTCAACTTTCTTACAGCCACCTTCAAGGGCCAGCTCGGCAAAAGCGTCACGAGTACCGGAAGTAGGGGGTGGACCTAAAACTTCGATCTTGGTGTTAGGTAAAGAAGCATTGACTTCATTCCAGGTTTTGTAAGGGTTCTTGACCAGGGTCTGGCTGCCATCAGGATTGGGTACTTCATGAGCCAAGGCCAGGAACAGATCCTTTCGAGTCAGATCAAAAGGCTTACCTTTCTTGGAATTAGCGATCGCGATGCCATCGTAACCAATCTGAACTTCAGTAATGTCGGTAACGCCATTTTTGTTACACTTGTCGAACTCGGATTTTTTCATCGCACGGGAAGCGTTAGTGATGTCGGGTGTATTCAGACCAACACCCGTGCAGAACAGCTTCATGCCACCACCAGAACCGGTTGATTCGATTTTAGGGGTGTTGAAAGCAGTTTTCTTGCCAAATTTTTCAGCAACAACCGTAGCAAAAGGGTAAACCGTTGAAGAACCCACAATGCTAATGGTGTCTCGACCTGCAGCCTGAACATTAGCTACCAGCCCAACAGAGATTGCCGTAGCGACAATAATTTTTTTCATGTTTTCTCCTCAAAGAGGTAATGGTTAATTAAGACGAATGCAGTATGAGCATAGAATATGACAGAAATATTACAAAAAATGTCATGCTGAATTTGTTGGTTACAAACTCTATAAACAAGGTTAAAAAAACTTAATAACTAATTAAATATTAAAAATAAAATTAATTTTATTATTTTAATTTGAATAGTTCTGCAGTTTCACGACGTTATTTTTTTGCGGTTTGTTCTTAATGACCCGATAGCTTGGAAAGGTGACGCTAAAGGTACTGCCCTTGTTGAGTTGGCTGCGTATATTTAATACGCCGCCATGTTTAATCGCAGCATGTTGAACAATGGCCAGCCCAAGGCCAGAACCTAAAGTTTGTTCAGTCCCATCTTGTTGGCCCCGGTAATAACGTTCAGTCAAATGTTCAATCTCTTCTTCGGCAATACCGGGCCCTTTATCCTTCACAGAGAAAATGCATTCCCCTTCTGAGTTGATGTTCCAGAGTACTTCAATCGGTGTCTTTTCCGGTGAGTACTTCAAGGCATTGTCAATGAGATTAATACAAATACCTTCTATCTCATTCTTAATGCCAAGCAAGAATAAATTATCGGGGATCGTACAAGTAATGTTCTCGTCTTCACAATCTCTATCCACAGCCGACATGACATTAGCCATGATTTCAGGAATATAGAGATCATTCCCCTCGGTGGTTTGTAATTGATAGCTTTCAACCTGTGATAAGAGTAATAAGTCTTGTATGAGGGTTTGCATGCGTTTAGATTGTTTTTGCGCCACCTTGAGCGATTTTTTTCCCGTCTTAGATAATGCTTTTTCATTTTCCAGCATCTCAAGGTGACCCGCTATTACCGTTAATGGCGTCTTCAATTCATGCGAAGCGTTGGCGACGAAATTTTTTAAACTTTCCTGCAATTGTTTGGCATCGGAAATATTTCTGGCGGTTAACAAACGCTGATCGCGACCAAACCGGACAATTTTTATCTGGAGCGTAATCTTACCGTCGACGGGTGACTCGATTTCGAGTCTTTTCTTTTTATCAGGGGATATTAGATAACTCAAAAAAGCGGGGTGGCGTATTAAGCTACTGATTCTGAGTCCAATATCGTAACGACGGTGAATCCCGAGTAAATAATGTGCGGGTTCATTTGCCCATTCAATTTCAAGGGAATCATTAAGTAGGACGGTGGCATCCGGCAAAGCCGATATATTTTGGTTAAGTCTCCTTAATATTTCCTTGGTACGCTTTTTTCGCCGTATATGTGTTTTTTTCTGTTTGTAGAGATGGCTGATGATATAACCCATAAATCCATTATCATCATAAACTTCACTTGTTTTCGCGCCTCTCGCGAGCCACTTTTCCAGCTTAATCATTCTGAAGTAGATCCAACCAATGAATGAGCTTAAAGCTATAAAAGCTGCCAGGAACCAATTATTTAAAATGATACCCAGGAGGACCATCACGAACAGCGTGGTCAAAATAGCTGGAAATTCACTACTCCAAAGTTTACCCATGCGATCTCTTTTCAGTAATTATTTCTTTTTAGTTTTTTTCTTTTTGGGCTTGGTTGAGAAACGGTAACCGGATCCTCTGACCGTTATTATAAGCTTCTCTTGCTCATATTGTTTTAAAATCTTACGTAAACGTAATATGTGAACATCCACAGTTCGATCACCCAGATAGGCATTCATACCCCAAACCGCGTCCAGTATTTGGTCGCGGGTAAAAACCTTGCCTTCATTAGTCATGAAAAACTTTAACAACTTATACTCGGTTTTAGTCAGGTCCACTATTTGTTGATTGATGCTTACCTCATGCGTCTCTGTATTTAGTTCTATGGGGCCTGCAACCAGATTATCACTACTCTCCTGGTAAATGGCTGGTCGTCTTAACAGGGCTTTAACCCGCGCACGCAATTCTCTGAGTGAAAGAGGCTTGGTCATGTAGTCATCCGCACCGGATTCCAACCCGGTGATCTTATCGGACTCTTCGGCACGAGCCGTTAACATCAGAGTAGGTATTTGTTTAAACTCATCCTTTCTTCTCAACCAGCGTACCAATTCTATTCCCGAACTATCGGGCAACATCCAATCTACGATCAGGCAATCTGGTTTTAATTGTTTAATCGATTTTTTCGCGGACTTGACGTCATCACAGCCATAGGTCTGATAGTTCGCTTGCGACAGTGAGAGACAGATCATGTCGCGAATGTCCTGATCGTCTTCGATAACCAATATATTCATAAGGGTGCTGGGTAATTAGAGTGACGCTGTTGTATGCCACGAATATGACAGTTTAATGACAATTAATTGTTGATGTCATATTTCTTTTATATTCGGTTAAGTCCAGTGTATTTGTTTAGATCTGCTTCAATCGTGTCGCTAACTACCAATAAATTTATTTAAATTCCCTGTTTTATGCTCTATTGCAGTTTGCAATGGCGACGCATAACATGTTTGAATAGATAAGCATGTATTTAACCAAGAGGCATACATGCATTTATTAAAAAAATTTGGAGCTTTAGTCGCTCTTTACTCTCTTTCTGTACCTTCCTTTGCCGCTAATTGTGGCTCTGTCACCATCTCCGAAATGAATTGGCCTTCGGCCGAATTTCTGGCTAATCTGGATAAAATCATTTTAGAAGAAGCTTTCGGCTGTAGTGTTGAATTAGTTCCCGGCGCAACCGTAACCACTTTCGCATCGATGGAATCCAAAGGTGAACCGGATATTGCTCCCGAACTCTGGACCAATGGTGTGGTAGAACGCTTTACGGCCGCGGTTGAAAAAGGCGATATTATCTCGGGAACCAAGCTCATTCAGGGTGCCAGCGAAGGCTGGTTTATTTCCCAGAATATGCATGAAAAACATCCGGAACTCAAAACTGTTGATGATGTACTGGCTCGTCCTGATTTATTTCCCAATAAGGAGAATCCCAGTAATGGTGCTTTTTATGGGTGTCCATCGGGCTGGGGATGCCAGATCAGTAACATCAACCTGGCTAAGAAAACCGCGTTTGACTTTGAAGGTCATAACTTCGATCAAATCGATCCAGGTTCCGGTGCCGCATTGGCAGCGTCGATAGCCAAGGCTTACGAACGCAAAGAACCCTGGTTTGGATACTACTGGCAACCCACGGGTGTGCTGTACAAGTACCCCATGCATAAACTGGACTGGGGTGTGCCACATGATAAAGAAAACTGGGACAATTGCGTATCGAAGGATCCAGAGTGCCCTAATCCCAAGAAAAATGGCTGGACAGAATCCACTGTCGTTACGGCGATGACTTCAGATTTTCATAAGAAAAATCCCGAGTTGGTGAAATATCTGAATAAAAGAACGTATGGTATGAAAACCGTGGGTGGTGTCCTGGCTTACATGTCTGATAACCAGGCCAATGGTGAAGATGCCGCGTTCTATTTTCTGCAAAACTATGAAACTGTCTGGTCTGAATGGTTAAGTGCTGATCAGGCTAAAAAGGTTAAAAAAGCGCTTTAAAAAACTCTAATTAAAAGGCTACTCCCTGGAGTAGCCTTTGTTTTATGACCAAGAGGTGGCAGATATGGAATGGTTAACAGAATTTCCCAGTTTGACTCGAGGGGAATTACGCGGGTTTCGTAAAAGTGTTGATGAATCCTTCAGATCCTTCACTCAAGAATATGGTGAGAGCCTGGAGTCTTTTTTCGATCCCTTACTCAATTTCTTAATATGGAGTGAGAAAGTCTTATTGGCTGCGCCCTGGCCTGTGGTGATCCTGGCGATTGCGGCACTGGCTTTTTTGGGTAGTCATAGCTGGAAAATTGTTTTTGGGGTTGTGGCCTCTCTGTTAGCCATAGGTTATATGGGGATGTGGGACGACACCATGCGTACCCTCAGTATCATCACAGTATGTACCATCGTGGCCATTGCAATCGGTATTCCTTTGGGGATTCTAATGGCACGTTCAAACCGCTTGCAGGCTTTAATCACGCCGATTCTGGATATTATGCAAACCATGCCGAGTTTCGTTTATCTGATACCCGTCGTAATGTTGCTCGGTATTGGCAAAGTGCCAGGCATGATTGCGGTCATCATCTATGCCTTGCCCCCCATTGTGCGCTTAACCAATCTGGGTATACGTCAAGTGGATGCTGAAGTGGTGGAGGCGGCCAATGCGTTTGGTTGCACAGCCTGGCAAAAACTGACCAACGTGCAGATGCCGTTGGCCTTACCTTCTATCTTTGCGGGTGTGAATCAGACCATTATGATGGCGCTGTCCATGGTGGTCATTGCCTCTATGATTGGAGTGACCGGTTTGGGGCAACCTGTATTGAAAGCCATCACCAATCAGTATTTTTCTTTGGGTCTGTTAAATGGGCTTGCCATCGTCGCCATCGCCATCATCTTTGATCGGGTCTCACAACGCTATGGATTACGCATTCAAAAACATCGACAAGGTGGACATCATGTCTGAAACTAAAATTGAGATAAAGGGACTGACCAAGGTCTTTGGGAAAAATCCCAAGGGCATGATGAAACATGTCGATGCTGGTATCAGTAAAGAAGACTTATTGGAGCATCATGGTCATGTTTTAGGACTCCATGATATCAACATGGAACTGCATACCCGTAAGATTGAAGTGGTCATGGGTTTGTCGGGTTCAGGTAAATCCACATTGATAAGACATATTAACCGGCTCATTGAACCGACCGCCGGCTCTATTAGTGTCGATGGTGAAGAAGTTTTAAAAATGAATGATGCTCAATTGCGCCGGTTTCGCCAGGAAAAAACCGCCATGGTTTTTCAGAAATTCGCGTTGTTACCGCATCGGACCATTATCGATAACGTGTCGTTCGGACTGAAGGTGCAAGGTAAGGAGAAAGGATTTATCCACGATCAGGCCATGCATTGGTTGGAACGTGTTGGATTGAAAGGCGTTGAGAAACATTATCCCTCGCAACTTTCTGGCGGTATGCAACAACGTGTGGGACTGGCGCGCGCGTTATCCTGTGATGCGGATATCCTGATGATGGATGAGGCCTTCAGCGCTTTGGATCCTTTAATTCGATCCGATATGCAGGATTTGTTACTGGAGCTCCAGGAAGAATTACATAAAACCATTGTATTCATTACGCATGACCTGGATGAAGCCCTTAAGATTGGCGATCGCATCGCCATATTAAATGGTGGTCGTCTGGTGCAACATGGTTCTGCCCAGGAGATCTTGTTAAATCCTGCTGATGATTACGTTGAGCGATTTGTGGCTGATGTGAACCGTACCCGGGTACTATTGGCCAAGTCCATCATGGTGGATGATAAACCGGAAGACCAGGCACAATCGGTAACAGTCAATGAAGATGAAACGGTCGATAACGTATTACATGCACTGTTATCTGAAGATGGATCCTATGTCATCGTCGAGGATGATAAAGGGCGAAAAGTGGGCTATATCGATAAGGAAACTTTGGCCGAAACAGTCTTTCAGGCTGAACAAAAATCCGCTGCGTAACCTTATAAAAAAACAATGAAAGGGATCTATTTGACCGGTCATGGTGGATTAGACTCCCTGGAATATCGTCAGGATATCCCCAAGCCAGAGCCTGGGCCGGGTGATGTGCTCATTCGAGTCGCAGCCGCAGGTGTCAATAACACGGATATCAATACACGGGTTGGCTGGTATTCAAAACACCAAGGTGCAGCAGATGATGCGAGCTGGGCCGGTTCCCCGATCAATTTTCCACTCATCCAGGGTATCGATGTCTGTGGCCACATCGAATCGATAGGGGATCATGTTGATGCCCAGAGAATCGGTGAACGGGTATTAGTGGAACCCTGCCTTCAGGAATTTAAGGGTAAAGCATTAACAACCCCCTGGTTTCTGGGCTCTGAATGTAATGGGGGCTTTGCTGAATACGTGGTCGTACCCGCGCGCCATGCTTACAAGATAGAAAGTCGATATTCAGATATCGAACTCGCATCCTTTCCCTGTTCTTATTCCACGGCTGAAAATTTATTAACCCGTGCCAATGTTCAGGAGGAAGAGCGGGTATTAATCACCGGTGCTTCAGGGGGCGTCGGTTCTGCTGCAGTGCAATTGGCAAAAACCCGTGGTGCTCACGTTGTGGCGGTTACCTCAAGATCGAAACAGCAATCGATCAAGGCAATAGGGGCCCATGAAATTATTTTCAGGGATCGGCCATTGGCGGAGTCGTTAGAACCCAACAGTATTGATGCGGCTATCGATTTGGTGGGGGGGGATCAATGGTCACAACTACTCGAGGTTTTGAAACCGGGTGGACGCTACGCGGTTTCCGGTGCTATTGCAGGGCCCATGGTTGAGCTTGATTTAAGAACCCTGTACCTGAAAGACCTGAGTTTTTTCGGTTGTACTGTATTAGGATCAAAAGTCTTTAAAAATCTCATTGGTAAAATCGAAAGTGAAGCGATTAAACCGCTGGTTGCAAAGACTTACCCATTGCAGGCTATACAACAGGCACAAACCGATTTTTTAAAGAAAACTCACACGGGCAAACTTGTTTTGAAAATTGGTGGTGATTAATCGTTATGCTTTTTAAAATGAAATTGATCGATCAGTGCGTC
>JASJBW010000185.1 GCA_030066315.1 Gammaproteobacteria bacterium | reverse complement strand
CAGTATCTTTTACAAAAAGGCCATATTAGCGCTGTGAGAGTCTGGCCTGGGCCTCGAGAACTTTTTGATCACGCTGAAAACGTATGGTGATCATCTGACCCGGGGCCAATGATTTCAATACTCTGGAAACATCACGTAAACCATTGATGGTTTGATCATTGATCTTCTTAATGATGTCATGTTTTTGCAAACCTGATTGTTGTGCGGGCGAATTGGGTAACACGCCATCGAGACGGTAGCCCTCACCCTGGTAGGTAAAATCAGGAATCGTACCTAAGCTGACCTTACGTGACTTTTTTGCACCCTGTTGAGCCTCATACCCGGATAGTTTCACGGTCATCGGTTCTGGTCGTGCAGCCAGATATTCAATGACCTGACGACTGACTTCAGCCACGCTGAGCAGACCTTCATCATCGATCTTGTCAATGGTGTCACCCGGTCGATGATAATCGGTATGCGGGCCGGAAAAAAGCTGGACTGCTGGCACACCCACTTCGTGAAAACTTACCTGGTCACTGGCGTCCAATGCTTCACTGACCATGACGCTCGGAATTCCCGTAACAAAACCAATACCCCGGAAGATATGCGGCCATTCACTGGCAGACTCTGCACCTAGCACCATCAGCTTATGGTCAAACAGGCGCCCCACCGTATCCAGGTTTAACATACCGATGGTATTTTTTACCGGATAGCTCGCTTCATGCCGCACATAATGTTTCGATCCCAGGCGCCCCGCCTCTTCACCGCTAAAAGCGACAAATATCAGGGTGCGATCTGGTTGAAAGTCTTTAGCCAAAACACGGGCCAGTTCCAGTAACACGGCCACACCGCTGGCGTTATCATCGGCGCCGGAATGGAGCTTGCCCTGATTATCGGCCCTGACATCTGGCCAGCCTAGCCCCAGATGATCATAATGCGCGCCGATAATCAGATGCTGTTTTGCTAAGACAGGATGCCTCCCCGGAATCATACCGACAACATTGAACAATTCAGCGGATTGATTGTTTTTACCCCCCTTGGCAGAAAAGGGTTGAAGGTAACTGTCATTATCCCCGCCCGGTTGCAAACCCGCTCGTAACATGGATTGACTGATATAATTTGCAGCCTGTTTCAAACCTTCGGAACCGAATCCACGACCCTTTAAAGCCGGGTCACTCAAATACCTAACGTGAGCCATCATATTTTGTTTATTAAACAAAGATTCCGCATCAATCAAAGCCGATTGTTTGGGTAATTGTGCTCTGGCGCTAGCCTCATCAAATACCTGCGTCATGGGCGATTGATCAATACTCCAACGCCCTTTGAGTTGGTTTTGGGGCTCATCTCCGGAGAACGCCAGGTAACTGTATTTATGATAATGCGGTAATTTTCGTGCGAAACCCGGCAAGGCGCTAACCAGGTCCGCAGTTATGAATGCACGGGGAACGGGCTTATTCGTGTGTTTGTTGTAATATCGTGTTGCCCAGGCAAAGGCATGTTGATTGACCGGGGTAAAGGTTACGCTGTGCTTGACGTGGTCAGTAGCAAACGCTACACCGGCCTCAGTGAGCTGTTGTTGCATTGTTTCTGCAAATCGATTCTTCCAACCCAGGATGGCAACGGCTTCTTCATCTGGAAGCTTTGAAATTTCATCATCCCAAACAATGCTTACCTGCTCTGGCCCCATATTTTTCATGCGGGTTGCAAATTGCTGCCAGGCAGATCGCATCTCATCACTGGCCTGATTGGGTAACACCACTGTTAATTGCTGCGAACCAAACAGATGGGTAAAAGCAGCGGGGGTTTCCTCAACCGCGAGTTTACGAAATAGATCGAAAGCAGGATCAACATCAATACGAGTAGGTTTGGCAGATAATTCCATTTTAAAGGTTTGTTTTTTTTCTGACATTTGCAGTACTTGCATCTTCGCGCCACTCTGCCCCTTCAGACTCACAGCCACGGGAATATCCAATTGGTAGGGAGGACCGGCTTGGAGCTGTTGCAAGGTGAATTCCAATTGATATGAATCACCACTTGATTTGACTGCAGCCTGGATCAAGGCCAACTCGGGGGCACCGACACGTTCGATCCATTGCTTGAAATAATCGTCGAGTGAGGTGCCCGCTAACTCCGAGAACAGGCGTTCGATATCGGCAAACGAGGCCTCCTTAAACCGATACTCACGATAAAATTGCTTTAACCCCTGCGTGAATAGTTCATCGCCTAACTTGTTCCTCAACATGTGAAACAACATCAAGGTTTTACCATAACCGACCGCCTCGGTGGCCGAAGAGTGACGACTACGAAATTCGCTTAACGCCAGGTCACGATTATTAGCAGCATAATCGCGGTATTTTTGCAGGGACTGTTGACGATACTGTGCCCCCTGCCCCTGCTGCTGTTTGATCAGGTGATCCGCCAGATAGGCGGTCAGTCCTTCGCTCCAGTTTCCACGGGTATAATCGACATACACCCCGTTACCCCACCAGTTGTGCAGAATTTCATGGGGATAGGATGAATTGAGGATAAACGGCAAGCGTATCACCTTGGAACCCAACAAGGTAAAAGATGGCATGCCAAAACCCGTCTCCCAGAAATTCTCCACCAGAGCAAATTTACTATACGGATAAGGGCCGAGTAATTTTTCATATAGCTTGAGATATTTTACGGTCGCATCCAGATATTTGTTTGCGAGTTTTTGATCGGCTGAGCGCAGGAACACCTGGGCCTGCTGGGTTGACTTACCCGACTTCAGGTCACGGCTGTATTCAGTAAACTCGGCCGCTATCAGGTAAATCTCCTGTTGTGGATTTTTTTCCTGCCAGTGATCAACGGATTGCGCGCCACTGATATTTCGCTGCACGCGCTGTCCCTGGCTGACCGTGCGCCAGCTGGCTGGCTGCGTCACCTTTAAATCAAAGGTCAGGTAGTCGAAGTCATCAAATTGGGGGTACCAGACGGAACTGTGCGCAAGGAAACTACCCTGTTGATCAATGATACCCGAGGTGCTGCTGAATCCCCTTGATTGTTTCTTGTAAACGGATTGTAAAGCATGAAAGACTTTGCCCTGATAACTCAGTGTAATCTGTTGTACCGATGGTTCCAGTTTAATCTGATACCGGTTGAACCGTTTATTACCCGTCATTCGGGTCAATGTCACTTCGCCTTGCTTACTGCTGGCTTTGGCCTTCAATCCACTGTGTAAACTAAAACTTAAAACACTGGCTCGGTTCTTCGGCAAATGGATATAGTCCTGTACCGAGAGGAATTGCTGTTGTGGTTTGATTTCAACCTTGAGCTCATGATGGACTATGTTTTCTGCCGCCATCGCTGGCATCATCGCCAGACACCAGGCGAGGCTAATCAATACAGCAGACTTCAGCATTTATTCGTTCCAATCCACAATAAAGATATCCGTTGCACGAGGTTTAGCGGCATTACGATTCGACCCAAACGCCAGCTTGCTACCATCCGGGGAAAACATGGGAAAGCTGTCAAATATCTTATTGTACGTCAGCCGCTGCAAGCCCGAACCATCACTGTTAATCAAATACAGCTCAAAATTATGTCCATAGGTTTTGTAGTCATCGCGCCAGTCATCCATGTTGCTAGAAAAAATAATCCGTTTTCCATCAGGATGCCAGGAGGGCGCCCAGTTGGTTGCTCCATTATCAGTTAAACGTCGCTTATCAGAGCCGTCGGAATTCATTACCCAGATGTCCAGTGGCGTAGACTGGATATAATCCTTGGCCATGTTTTCACGCCATTGTTGCTTCTCTTTTTCGGTCTGTGGATGCCATGCACGCCAGGCAATCTGCGAAGCATCGGGCGAAAACCATGGGCCGCCATCATAGCCCACGCTATCTGTCAGGCGTTTCACCTCAGTACCATCGGCATTCATGATGTAGATATCAAAATCACCTTCACGTTGGGAACCAAAAACAATTTTTTGACCATCCGCAGAAATGATTGGTTCGGCATCGTATTGCGGATTATCTGTCAAACGTTGCAGGTTAGATCCATCGACATTGGCCTTGAAGATACTGTAGGGATACAGTGGCCAGGCATAACGGATATGTTCAGGCCACTCAGGTTTGGGCGGGCATGCACCCGGTGTATGGCTGGTTGACGCAAATACGATTTCCTCTTCCCCTGGATAAAAAAATGAACAGGTGTGTGCACCGTGATTTGGGCTGACCATGGTCTTGTTGCTACCGTCTATGTTCATCGTCCAGATTTTGTCACAGTCATAACCGCCCCGATTCGACTGGAATATCAGCTGTTGGCCATCAGCACTGAAATAAGCCTCGCCATTGTCACCTTCAAAGGTTAACTGTGTGAGGTTGGTCATGTTCAAATCTTTGGAGGGTTGCAATTGGATATCGGTCTGTTGTGCTTGTGCTGCGGCAGCAAACAACAAGCTATTGGCAATAATAAGAAGCTTGATCATAAAACAGGAATCTTAAAAATGAATAAAGGTTAAAGCGTGATGTCATGATTAATGATGCATCAACAGTCTACTGAAGTGCGATCAACGTTCAAATCTTTTGTCGGCGTCAAACCCAAAAAGTTCGAATGACATTATTTGAAACGCAGACTTTGCATCACCCTATCAAGCTCAGGTTTAATGCTTTGGTAGTCATTAAACAAAATCACCAGGTAAGCATCTGACAGATTGTTCTTATGCATGGCAACCAGGAATGCCTGCTTATAGTCCGCAGAATAACCCGGCTCCAGATCAAACACGGATAGACCTGCCCAGTCAGCATTAAATTTTGCTTTGGCATCCTGGGGGGAATACTCACGGTGAGGGCTGTTACCGCCATCCGATAATTGGCCTATGAGTGCGGTAAACATCATGTTGAATATATGATTAGGTTCAGGTGCCGCGTTATGTGGATCTTCATAGGCAATTTCGATTCTGGACAGAGGCCTGATCGAATAATGAATTTCCATACTGTCATTATCCAACCTTACGGCATATTCATAAGGAAACAGTGCGTTCGCCTGGATATCGATTGGATGTGAGGCATTCGGTAACTCAAATATGAGCCCCGCTTCATTCAGCAAATGGGAAAAATCACTTTCTGTTTGCGCGGCATGCACATTGTGAACCAACAGAGCCCACCACATTAAAGCGAAGAATGAAGATAATCTAATCATGCCCACACACTATGATTGGTTGCTATTCGAATCATCGGCCGGTGCAGTAGATTCCCATTGCT
>JASJBW010000184.1 GCA_030066315.1 Gammaproteobacteria bacterium | reverse complement strand
CGTTGGCTGGGTGGCATGCTGACCAATTTCCGTACAGTCCGTCAGTCCATACGTCGTCTTAAAGAACTCGAAGAGATGGCTGAAAATAATTCCTATGATGTCAGGAATAAAAAAGAAATTCTCAACCTGCAACGAGAGCAGGAAAAGCTGAATAAAACCCTTGGTGGTATCAAGGAGATGGGCGGATTGCCCCAGGCGCTTTTTGTCATCGATGTGGGTTACGAAAAAATAGCCGTCCAGGAAGCCACCAAGCTGGGTATTCCTGTTGTGGGTATTGTTGATACCAATAATTCCCCTGATGGAATTGATTACATCGTACCCGGTAATGACGATTCCATGCGTGCGATTAATCTTTATACCCGCCTTGCTGCTGAAGCCATTAACGAGGGCAAGGCATCAATCGTGGTCGCTGCTGGCGATGATGAATTGATTGAACTGGATGAAGAGGGTGCTGTCGTCAGCACACCAAAAAAGGTTAAATCAGCACCCAAAAAAGTAGCCGTAACACGCAAGGCTGAACCTGAGGAAACTGAAGCAGCTGTCGAAGAGGCTGAGACTCAAAGTGCTCCTGCGGATGATAAAGCTCCTGAAGAAGCAGGTGAGACCAAGGCTGCTGCTCCCAAGAAGGCGGCCACCAAGAAGGCTGCGACTAAAAAAGCGGCTACCAAGAAGGCGGCCACTAAGAAAGCTGCAACCAAGAAGGCTGCGACTAAAAAGGCGGCTACCAATAAGGCTGCGACTAAAAAAGCGGCCACCAAAAAAGCGGCAGCAAAGAAAGACGCTGAATAATCTATTTGAATTGATACGAGGAACAGAAAGTGGCTATTACAGCATCCTTAGTTAAAGAACTGCGTGAAAGAACCGGCGCGGGCATGATGGAATGTAAAAAAGCGTTGGTTGAGACTGATGGTGATATCGAAGCCGCGGCTGAATTGATGCGTAAGTCTGGGGCCGCAAAAGCCGATAAAAAATCGGGTCGAGTGGCAGCAGACGGGGCTATCAAAATAAAGGTTTCAGATGATGGAAAAAAAGCCGTCATCGTCGAAGTCAATAGTGAAACTGATTTTGTAGCTAAAGATGAAAATTTTCAGGCTTTTGCTAACAGTGTGACTGATGTGGTTTTCAACAATGAGCCGGCAGATGTTGAAACATTGAGCGGTATGAACACCTCTGAGGGTCAGACTGTGGAACAAGCCCGTGAAGCTCTGGTGGCAAAGATTGGTGAAAACATCAAGGTGCGTCGTTTTGAGATTCTGACATCCGATGATCTAATGGTATCCTACCAACATGGCGCACGTATTGGTGTCATTGTTGATTCCAGTGCAGATAATGATATGGCACGTGACATTGCCATGCACGTCGCCGCGGTCAATCCCCAGCACGTGGAAGAAGCTGAAGTACCCGCGGAAACGGTGGAGAAAGAGAAAGCCATTTTAATCGCCCAGGCAGAATCCAGTGGTAAACCACCTGAAATCATTGAGAAAATGATCCAGGGCCGGTTAAAGAAATTCTTGGGAGAAATTACGCTGGTTGGCCAGCCTTTTGTCAAAGATCCTGATCAAACGGTCGGTAAATTATTATCTTCAGCCAATGCGAAGGTTAACCGCTTTGTCCGTTTTGAAGTCGGAGAGGGTATTGAAAAGAAGCAGGAAGATTTTGCTGCTGAAGTCATGGCCCAGGTTAAAGGTTAAGACATACACTATCTAAAAGGCCGCAATCGCGGCCTTTTTTAAACAAAGAGTTTAAATAACAAAAAATGCCAAACCTGAAATATAAACGGCTGTTGGTAAAACTCAGTGGGGAAGCCCTGATGGGGCAATACGAATTTGGCATTGATCCCCAGATGATTCAGAACCTGGCCGTGGAGCTTAAAAAATTACAACAAGCGGGGATAGAAATCGGTGTTGTGATTGGCGGCGGGAATATCTTTCGTGGCGCAGGCCTGGCAGCAGCAGGGCTGGATCGAGTGGCAGGTGATCATATGGGTATGCTGGCCACGGTTATGAATGCGATTGCAATGAAAGATGGACTACAAAAGCAAGGTTTGTCGGTCACCGTTATGTCTGGTTTATCGATGCCACAAGTATGTGAAGCCTATACGCAACGCGACGCAAGAATCCGCATTGAACAGGGCGAAATCGTAATTTTTGCGGCGGGTACCGGCAATCCGTATTTTACCACCGATACGGGTGCGAGCCTTCGTGCCATAGAAATTCAGGCAGACCTGCTTATCAAGGCCACCAAGGTGGATGGTATCTATGATGCTGATCCGGTAGAAAATCCTGATGCTCATCGATATGAACAATTAACCTATACCGAGGCGATTGATCAACGCCTGGGTGTAATGGACATTACCGCGATGGTTATGTGCCATGAAAATGATCTGGATATGGCCGTTTGTAATATCAGTGAACCTGATGCATTGCTGGCGCTAGCCAGGGGTGAGAACCTCGGAACCAGAGTGACCAATTAGAGGAAAAAACAATGATTGATGATATCCAACAGGATGCATTAACGCGCATGAATAAAAGTATCGAGTCTTACAAAACTGAATTGCTCAAGATTCGGACAGGTAGGGCACATGCCAGTATTTTAGACCATGTTACCGTTGATTATTACGGTAGCGAAGTGCCGATCAAGCAGGCGGCTAATATTTCGGTGGAAGATTCACGGACATTGGCCGTGACGGCTTATGATGGGTCCATGACACAAGCTATCGAAAAAGCCATTATGACTTCTGATCTTGGGCTCAATCCATCATCAGCCGGTACCGTCATCCGAGTACCCATGCCACCCTTAACGGAAGAACGTCGGCGCGATCTGGTTAAGGTGGTCAAGGAGCTGACTGAAAATGCTCGGATCGCCGTAAGGAATATTCGTCGAGACGCCAATTCAGATCTAAAAGAATTGCAGAAAGAAAAAGAAATCTCTGAAGATGAAGAACGTAAAGGTCAGGACATGGTGCAAAAAGTGACAGATCAATCCATTGCCAAATTGGAACAGCTGTTACAAGAAAAAGAAAAAGAATTAATGGAAATATAATTTCGATTCAATTCGGAATTATACCTGCATTAATGCAGTCTTCCTCCTCAACGCCCATCGCACTGCCTCAACATGTTGCCATCATCATGGATGGAAACGGACGCTGGGCCCAGCAAAAAAAAATGCCCCGAACCTATGGTCATAAAAAAGGGGTCGAAGCAACGCGAAAAGCAATAACTTTTTTTGCCAAAGCAGGTATTAAACATTTGACCTTGTTTGCATTCAGTAGTGAAAACTGGAACCGTCCTGAGGATGAGGTTAATACGCTCATGTCTCTGTTCGTCAGCTCCTTAAAAAAGAATACAGATGAGCTGGTCAATAATGGCATACGAATTCGGTTTATTGGTGACCGCAATGCGTTCAATAAAAAATTAAACCAGCAAATTTTAAAATCTGAGCAGCAAACGGCTGAAAATGATTTGATGACACTCAATATTGCTGCAAACTATGGTGGTCAATGGGATATTCTCCAGGCTACGCGAGAACTGGCCAGTCAAGTCCAATCGGGTGCCCTCGAAGTCGATGACATTTCGGCTGATATTTTTGAAGGTTTTTTAAGTATGGCAGGTAGTCCCCATCCAGATCTATTTATTCGTACCGGTGGGGAACAACGCATTAGTAATTTCTTGCTATGGCAATTAGCCTATGCGGAACTTTTTTTTACCGATGTCCTGTGGCCTGATTTTTCAGAAGAGACGATGCAACGGGCACTCGATACTTATGCCAGTCGCCAGCGCCGTTTCGGTAAAACTGGCGAACAAATCAATACGGCATGACAGGTACCGGAATATGTTGAAACAACGCATCATTACCGCCGTTATCCTTGCATTGATTGTTATCGGAACGATCTTTTTCCTGGATCCCATATTCATTCAACTTTTCTTTGCGCTCGTTCTGCTGGTTTCCATGCTGGAGCTGGTGAACATGACCATCAGTCGTAACAAGATGATTCAGTGGCTTTTGGCAGTGATGGTTGTGGCACTTTTTCTTTGGTTCCACCCTGAGTTGGGTATCCGTTTTCTTTTTTACCACAGTTACATAGGCCTCGTAATATGGTGTCTGATTCTCGTGTTCATGATGCATTACCGCTTTTCCGGGCAATGGAAACTGGGTGTTCGCATGAGTGTTTTGCTCCTTTCGACAGCGTTGATTTGGATCTGTATTAATGGCCTTTTGTTCATTCATTCACATTTTGAACAGGGGCCGTGGATATTAATGTATGTGCTGACCTTGGTCTGGGTGGCAGATATTGGTGCCTATTTCTCCGGTAAAGCTTTTGGTCAGCATAAATTGGCTCCGGTGATCAGTCCTGGCAAAACCAGAGAAGGTGTATTGGGTGGCCTGGTACTAAATTTTTTCTGGATTTCTGGAGTTTACTGGTTCACCCGAGGGTGGGGTCTAGACTACCTGCCTTTTGTGCTTTTGGGGCTGGTGACTGCCGCATTATCAGTAGTCGGGGATCTTTATATCAGCATCCTTAAACGTGAAGCGGATCTAAAAGATAGCGGACGCCTTTTACCCGGACATGGGGGGGTGTTGGACCGTATTGATTCCGTGATTGCAGCCACTCCAGTCTACCTTGGCGGACTTTTCATATTGGGTGCGGTCTGAATGAAATCTGTTTGTATTCTCGGCGCTTCAGGATCTATTGGCCAAAGTACGCTGGATGTTTTAGCCAGGCATCCTGAGCGGTATTGTTTGCATTCTGTGACGGGCCATACGCAGGTAGGAAAAATGGCTGACATATGCCGCAAGTATCACCCGCGGGTAGCCGTAATGGCTGATGAAGCAAGCGCAAAAAAGCTAAAGACTATATTACCGAGAGATCTTGGCATTCAGGTTGAAGGCGGAGAACAGGCCCTGGTTGATGTGGCAGCAGACGCTGAGAATGATATCGTGATGGCCGCTATTGTCGGTGCAGTGGGATTGATACCCACATTGTCTGCCGTAAGGAGTGGTAAGCGAGTATTGCTGGCCAATAAGGAAGCACTGGTGATGGCCGG
>JASJBW010000183.1 GCA_030066315.1 Gammaproteobacteria bacterium | reverse complement strand
AATATTCAAGAGCAGCATACCTTTCTCGAATCCGCATTTTATGGTTTCGGTGCTGCCGTTGGTTTCTCGATGGTCTTGATTCTGTTTGCGGCATTACGCGAACGTGTCAACGTTGCAGATGTCCCCGCCCCGTTTCAGGGTGCCGCTATAGGCTTGATTACGGCAGGCCTGATGTCATTGGCATTTATGGGCCTGGGTGGATTGGTCAACACCTGACATGTTAATCCTGATCGCTGTTTTAACCCTGAGTTTCATCGCAGGCAGCTTCGGGCTGATCCTGGGCTATGCGGCCATTCGTTTCAAAGTGGAAGGCAACCCGATTGTGGATCAGGTGGATGCGGTGCTGCCGCAAACCCAGTGCGGACAGTGTGGCTATGCAGGTTGTCGTCCCTATGCCGAGGCTATTGCCAATGGTGAGGCCCCTATCAACCAATGTCCACCCGGGGGTGAACAGACCATTGTGGCCCTGGCAGACTTGCTGGATGTGGAGGTCATGCCTTTAAATGAAGAACATGGTGAACACAACGAATTACCCCTGGTCGCGGTCATTGATGAACAGACCTGCATTGGTTGTACCTTGTGTATTCAAGCCTGCCCTGTAGATGCCATATTAGGTTCTGCCAAGCACATGCATACGGTTATTGAAGATGAATGCACGGGTTGCGAACTTTGCCTGCCTCCCTGTCCAGTTGACTGTATTGATATGGTACCCATCAAGCAGACCCTGGCTGACTGGAAATGGTCAGCCCCAGATGAAGAAGGCGTAGTCAATGTCCACTAACCCAGGCTTATTTCATTTTCATGGGGGTTTACACCTGCAAGGTCACAAGCATGAGTCCATGCAGCGCCCACTGCAAAATGCCGGACTGGCCGATGAAATCATCATTCGGATCAGTCAGCATATTGGTGAACCCAATACGCCGATGGTACAACCAGGCGACCACGTTAAGCGTGGTCAACTCATTGCTGAAACCAAAGAGTTTGTCAGTGCACCGGTTCATGCACCCACCTCCGGGATCATACAAAGAATAGAACCACGACCCATTGCGCATCCCTCGGGGCAACTGGACCATTGTTTTATTCTAAAACCCGATGGCATGGATGAAAGCGGAGACAATCCGTTAACTCATACATCAGTTGATGCCCTGGACCAGCAGGGCTTATTGGAGGCGATTCGCAAGGCCGGCATCGTGGGATTAGGGGGCGCCGTTTTCCCCACCGCGGCTAAACTGGCAACGGCCCTTAATAACGGTATTGATACCCTGATCATCAACGGTGCGGAGTGTGAGCCCTATATCACTTGTGATGATAGCCTGATGCAAAATCAGGCTCCTGCCGTCATGCGTGGCATTCAAATTCTGCAAATTGTTTTTAAACCCAGACATACCCTGATTGGTATCGAGGATAATAAACCCGAAGCCATTGCCGCTATGCAGCAGGCACTTCAACAATTAGAACTTAATGATACCCAAATTATCAATATCCCCTCAGTGTATCCTTCTGGGGGTGAGAAGCAGTTAATCAAAATATTAACCGGAAAGGAAATTCCCAGCGGTCAACTCGCATTTGATGCGGGCCTGTTATGCCAAAATGTGGGCACCTGCGCTGCGATCACAAACGCCATTGATCACCATGAACCATTGATTTCCAGGATCGTTACCGTGACGGGGCCTGGCGTTAAAGAACCCGGGAATTATATTACGCCATTAGGCACGCCTATCAGCCACCTGATCACTCAGGCGGGTGGTTACAGCGTCGAACACCCTAAACTGATCATGGGGGGACCCATGATGGGGCTTGACCTGAAAAGCGATCAGATTCCCGTAGTGAAAGCCACCAACTGCATCCTGGTATTAGATCAGAAAGAACAACCGGAAGTGAATGAGTGTGTGCGTTGTGGTCAATGCGCCGAGGTTTGTCCCGCCAATTTATTACCCCAACAACTCTACTGGTACAGCAAGGCGCGCCAGTTTGAACGCACAGAGAAATACCATCTTTTTGACTGTATTGAATGTGGGTGTTGTTCCGCGGTCTGCCCTAGCCATATTCCACTGGTACAGTACTATCGCTTTGCCAAGAGTGAAATCTGGGAACAACGCCGGAAAACCTACAAATCTGACCGTTCTCGTAAACGCCATGAATTTCGTGAAGCACGCCTGCTCAGACAAAAACAACAGGACGAAGAACGTCGGCGCAAGAAGCGTGAGGCACTGGCAAAGAAAAAACAGGCCGCGGCCCAAACAGATACGGCTCAAACATCAAAAACACAAACCGTGGATGCCGTTCAGGCGGCGCTCGAGCGGGTTAAAAAACGTAAACAAGAACAAAAAATTCAGCCTAAAAATATTTCCAATCTGACCGAAGCGCAACAACGCCAGATTGATGAAGCCGATGCACGCCGTCAAAAAAACCGGAATGACTAAACCATGTCTCTAAATTCCTCACCATTCATTAAACCCTCGGCATCGACCAATCGTTTGATGTTTAATGTATTACTGGCCCTGGTACCAGGAACCCTTGCTTACCTATGGTTCTTTGGGGTGGGCATTCTCGTCAACATCCTGTTTTCAGTCATTTTTGCCCTGCTACTGGAAAGCCTGGTCCTGGTTCTGCGAAAACGTCCGTTGAAACCTTATCTGGGTGATTACAGCGCCGTGGTAACGGCCTGGTTATTTGCCTTGTGCATTCCTATGCATAGTCCGTGGTGGCTGATCGCCACCGGCATTTTCTTTGCCATGATAGCCGGTAAACACTTATATGGCGGGCTGGGGTTCAATCCTTTCAACCCTGCCATGGTGGGTTATGTGGTCGTGCTGATTTCTTTTCCCAAGGAAATGACCACATGGTTCTTACCCACGCAAATCAGTGGCGACTCGCTCAACTTGATGCAGGCATTTTCTTATAGTCTTGGACTATTGGATACCAGTCAATGGGACGCACTGACTTCTGCCACGCCCTTGGACCAATATAAAACCGGCCTTGGTTTGAATTTGACCATTAGCGAAATCCGGCAATCTCCGGTTTTTGGTGATTTTGCGGGTGTCGGCTGGGAATGGATTGCGAACTGGTGGTTTATCGGTGGTCTTTATATGTTATTCACCAAAACCATTCGCTGGCATATTCCTGTTTCCATGATACTGGGCTTATTAATTCCAGCATTTCTGTTTTACGTCATCAATCCTGATAGCGTCGCCTCGCCGGGTTTTCACTTGTTTTCAGGGGGACTGATGCTGGGCGCATTTTTTATCGCCACGGATCCGGTCAGTTCATCGACAACAACCCAAGGCCGACTGATTTATGGTTTTATGATTGGAGTGCTGATTTACATCATTCGTTATTGGGGCGGTTATCCGGACGGAGTCGCTTTTGCCGTGTTATTGGCTAATATGGCGGTGCCTCTGATTGATTATTACACCCAGCCCCGCACCTTTGGGGTCAATCCGCCGGATGATCACGGATGAATTTTAAACAGATTTTGATCTCCGGTTTTCTACTTTGGCTATTTTCCGTGGTCGGTACCACTCTGGTCGCGATTACCCAGCAACAAACCATCGAGCGTATTGCTGCCAATGAAAAAAAAGTGCTCCTTAAAAATTTGTATGCATTGATACCCGCGAGCAAACTGAATAATGATATTGCCCAGGACTCCCTGGTCGTGGACGCCAACCCACTGCTGGGTACCCAAGATCAAAGCCTGGTCTACCGGGCACGGATGGACGATGAGCCTGTGGCCGCCGTGTTTAATACTATTGCACCTGATGGATATTCGGGTGCCATACATCTTTTGGTGGGTGTTTATGCTAATGGGAAACTGGCTGGTGTTCGGGTAGTGAAACATAATGAAACTCCCGGCCTTGGTGATGGCATTGAAATTCGCAAATCCGACTGGATCCTGGCATTTGATGATCAGTCTCTGGAGAATCCGCTACCTGAGCTATGGAAGGTCAAGCGTGATGGCGGCGTATATGACCAAATGACCGGTGCCACCATCACTCCCCGGGCTATTGTAAAAGCCGTGAAAAATACCCTGGTTTATTTTACACAGAATCATGAGACACTATTCTTATGAGTATTTCATCAACTGAGATCACCCAGAACGGTCTATGGAAAAATAACGTGGCACTGGTACAACTGCTCGGGCTATGCCCTCTGCTGGCCGTCACCAGTACCACCATCAATGGCATCGGTCTGGGCATTGCTACCCTGGTGACCTTGTTTTTATCAAACATCCTGGTATCACTGATCCGTGACGTCGTACGCCAGGAAGTCCGGTTACCGGTTTTTGTGCTCATTATCGCTTCCATCGTCACCATTATCGAACTGGTCATGAAAGCCTGGTTTTATGAGCTTTACCTGGTGCTGGGTATATTTATTCCTTTGATTGTGACGAATTGCTCTATCATTGGCAGAGCAGAAGGATTTGCATCCAAGAATACCGTTGCAGCCTCGGCGTTAGATGGTTTCATGATGGGGCTGGGATTTTTGATAGTACTGACCATACTGGGATTAATACGTGAAATATTTGGCTTTGGCACTATTTTCGCGAATGCCGAACTGATGTTTGGTGAAGGCGCTAGAGATTTTCAGATAACCCTGAATGCGGATTACGAGGGATTTCTGCTCGCCATCCTACCGCCAGGGGCCTTCTTTGGCCTCGCATTGCTTATTGTGGGTAAGAACCTGATAGAAGATCGCATTCTCTCTACCACCAAGGCGGTTACCACTGAACCAATTACAACCTGATTAAGAAACCATCACCTGATCTAATTACGCTGAAAATTAGTCTTACCTATTGACGGCTTAACCCGCTTTTCTGATTCATGAATAAACAAAAACGTATTGAGATTTTTAGTCGATTACGAGAACAAAATCCTCATCCCACCACTGAGTTAAATTACGCTTCACCCTTTGAATTACTGGTTGCCGTGGTGTTATCCGCGCAAGCGACAGACGTGGGTGTCAATAAGGCTACTGCAAAATTATTTCCCGTGGCCAATACGCCTGAAAAGATTCTGGAACTGGGTGAAGCTGGCCTTAAAGAATACATTAAGACGATTGGAC
>JASJBW010000037.1 GCA_030066315.1 Gammaproteobacteria bacterium | reverse complement strand
GCCAGAAAAACGGTCACCACGTTGGGGGCATAGGTGTAGGCATTCGGCAGCCAGACATGTAACGGGAAGATCGCAGCCTTCAGGGCCAGACCGACGGTGATAAAACCGGCGGCCACCAGAATAGGTTCGGCATCTCCCACCGCGGCCAATCGCTGCTCCATATCGGCCAGATTCAGGGTACCGGTCATCATGTATACCAGCCCCACTCCGATCAGGTAGAAGGTGGCGCCGATGGTACCCATCGCCAGGTATTTGAACACGGCGGGTAAAGCGCGCCGGTCGGGGCCGCCGGCAATCAACACGTAAGCCGACAGCGACGAGATCTCCATGAACACGAAGATGTTGAAGGCATCGGCAGTCACCAGGATGCCCGACAATCCGGCCAGTGCCAGCAGCCAGGCTGCATAGAAATGGGGTTGGCGTGCGTGCTCGACCTCCGTGGATATTGAAGTGGCACCGGCCACTAAACCAAAGCTGGAAGCGCCGGCTACCACCAGCAGCAGTAAGGCACTCATCGCATCGACCCCAAGTGCAATACCGTATGGGGGTGCCCAAGAGCCCATCTCGTAGCTGATGCTACCATGCTCATGGACCTGCCCGACCAGGGCGATAGCAATTGCCAGCGCGCACAGGCTAGAGACGGTCGCCAGCGCCCACGCCAGACGCCGGTCAGGCATCAGCAAGGCCAGCGGTGCCGTCATCAGCGGCACCACCACCTGGAGTGCCGGCAGGTGTGGCGTCCAGCTACTCATTACCGTCGATATCCTGCCCGTCTATCTGCTGAATCTCGTCTTCCTCGATGGTGCCGTATTCCTCCTTGGTACGTACCACAATGGCAAGGCCCAGTGCGGTGGTGGAGATACCAACCACAATGGCGGTTAGTATCAACACCTGTGGTAGCGGGTTGGAGAAAATCTGTTCGGCACCATCGGCGGAGAAGATCGGGGCGGTGCCACCATCGACCTTGCCCATGGTGATATACATCAGGAATACCGCGGCCTGGAATAATGACAGGCCGATCAGTTTTTTGACCATATTGCGCTTGGCAACGACGGCGTAGAAACCCGTCATTAAAAGAATGACGGCAATCCAGTAGTTATATAAACCCAGATATTCCATTAGAAGTGTTTCCGTGAGGCGAATGCGAGGAAAATGCTCAACAGCACACCGGTCACGGTAATACCAACGCCAAGTTCAATCAGCAGGATGCCGAGATGCTGTCCGGCAACCGGATCGGATGCCAGCACCGAATAGTCTAAAAAGTTACCGCCCATCAGCATTCCGGCAACCCCTACAGCGCTGTACAACAGGGCGCCACCGGCCACCATGCCATTGAGGAACCAGCTCGGGATGATGTGGATCGCTTGGTCAGTTCCTTCAAGCAGAGCAAAGAGAATGATGGCGGCAGCAACCAGGGCGCCGGCCTGGAACCCACCACCGGGTCCAAAGTCACCATGAAATTGAACATAGAAGCCAAACAATAGAATAAATGGAATCACTGTTCGTCCGACCAGTCGTTGGATCAGGTAGTGACGCAGTCCTTCGTGAGGCTTATGTGGTTTCTTGCGCGGGTAATGGGACAGCAGAAACATGACACCTATGCCCGCGGTAAATACAACGAAAACCTCACCCAGGGTATCGTAGCCACGGAAGCTTGCCAGAACCGCGGTCACGATGTTGGGTACGTCTATGACCTGCGGTGTTTTATCGATATACCAGGGCGCCACGTGCTGGTGAACCGGGGCATTGATGTCGCCCAGTTGTGGGCTGTCCAGGGTGGCGTGGAGCAGGGCAAGGGTGGTGATTACCACCACACTAAGCGCGAGCAATCGCCCCCCAAAACAGGGTTTTTCCTGTTCGGCAGTGAGTGACAGGGCGCTCAGAAAGAGCACGGTTGATATGCCTGCACCTACGGCCGCCTCGGTGAGTGCGACATCGGCAGCATCGAGCAGGAAGAAGTTAGCCGCCAGCAACAAACTGAAGATCCCCATCAGGGTGGTGGCGACGAACAGGTTCTTGGTGCGTACCACCGCGATGCCGGTAATCAGCATCAGGGTCAGCAGGAAGATGCCGAAGATCAGGTTCAAGATTCATCCTCCGCTGACATTTTCTGTGCCAACCCAGGTCGGTGACCGGATAACATGGCGGCACTGGCGAGGGCGTTGGAGGCGGTGGGCCCGGTTAACAGCAGAAATACCAGAATCGCCGCAAGCTTGATGCTGACCAGGGTCATGCCGGCCTGCAGAATCAGCCCGCCAATGACCAGGATGGGGCCGATACTGTCCGTCACACTGGCGGCATGCATGCGGGTGTAGAGATTGGGCATGCGCAACGCGCCAACCCCACCAACCAGGACGAAAAAACCACCGGAGGTCAGCAGCAGCCAGCTCACTATGTCGATCACTGTTTCCATGGTTACTCCGCTTCCTTGGTATTGTTTTCCGGATCCAGTTCGGAGCGTTTGCGGAAAAACTCGAGCACCGCCAGCACGCCGATGAAGTTGATCAGCGCATAGGCCAGGGCCAGGTCAAGAAAATCGGGACGGCCTATGGCGAAAGTAATGACCGAAAGTAGTAACACGGTCTTGGTGCCCATCATGTTGACCGCCAACACTCGATCATACACGGTAGGACCAAGGAGCGCCCTGATCAATGCCAGGCCCATGGTTACCACGAGTGCTAAAGCTACAGCGATGTACATATTATTTCCTTCTTAACGCAGTGATGCGACGATCCATTTCGCCGGACATCAAATCGCGCATGCCTTCTTCGGTCAGCGAATGTACGGTAATGACGCCTTTATCAACATCCATCGACAGGGTGCCAGGGGTCAGGGTAATTGAGTTGGCAAACAATACCTGGTCATAGGGATGTTCAGAGCCAGCGCGGATACGGGCAATGCGGGGACTGACCGGTAGACTTGGGCTGAGAACGATCTTGGTCACATCGAGGCTGGATTTCAAAACCTCGCGAAGCAGCCAGAACAAATATCCCACAAAACCCAAACCGACGGGCAGGCAAAACAGATAATCATCAAAGAACCGCATGCGTATGGTCAGCCATAAGCAGAGTACTGATGACACCAGGCCAAGGAACAACAGTAATGCTTTAAAAAATCCGGACCAGACAAGCCAGGTGACCGCCAGTAGTGCGAACAGGATCAAAATGCTAGCCAATCTGGGTATTTGGGGAGAATGCGGATCAAGCGTTCTCATGATCGTCCTCGTGGGCGTTTATGAAAAAAAGCGTAAGAATAGACTCGGCGAAGGATGCAAAAGATAACTCTCATGATCAATCAGATCTATGCGGATGGCAAGATACACGGTAACAGCAGCGGTTATCACACCCAGGGTGAGTACTAGTGGACCAAAATGACCCGACATCCCCAACCAGAGAACGAATAAAAAAAGCCCCAGATTGATTACATGTTTCACCGAAGCCCTCCCCACGGTCACACATACGCAAGGCGCGGATTATAGCAACAGATTTCCGATCGGACATAGTTTTAGCGTTAAACTCGCTGCGAAATGTTCCTTAACAGTTTTCAGAAAAAATCCGTCCATACACAAACGAAAAATCTGCAAATGATTAACACTGATTTTTCTGGTGACTGCCCTCAAATTGATTTCGGCAGTCTGTTCTGAAGCATGTTATAAATGTGAGCAAGATAGACAACATTGATGAGCTTACGATGAAAAAGGATATAGATAAATACGTGGGTATAAATAATGATCAGCATGGTGGCATGACCAATATAGGCAAAATAATCCTTGATGCCTGGGTTTTTGGATTGATAGAAGAAAAAGAAACGGGCGAAAACTGGAAATTATCAGCCATCGAGGTTCTGAATCACCAGGTCAATGCCGAGTGGGACAAGTATGGTTGCATGGTTAGCCAATTACCCGAGGACCTTTTTGAGCGTCACCAGCGCATCTATCAGGAGGCTATGGAAAGAGCTAAAACTGCTGGTTGGAGTGGCGAGATCGAAACTGCAAAAGATACATGATACTCATTTAAAAGGGTCAGCTTGCATAGTATCAAACGATGAAAATAATTTTAAAAATCGCAAATGAAAAAAATGTTTCATTTCATGGTTGACCTTTGACGATAAGGTCACTATTCTTCGCCACTAAATTATAAAAATAGAGTAGTTTTAATAAATCACCGTCTTGTTAGGAGTTTTTTTAATTATAAGTAGAGAGGCAATCAAATAAGATGAGAATTGACGGGATAAAAATACTATCCACCGCCGCGCTATTTTGTTCGGCATCAACTCTTCCACTTCATACCCTAGCAGCAAACTACCCAGATCAGGGTGGTTATTTCAAGCATCAAAACTATCCTGCTTATTACGGCTATAAGCCAGTCAGCAACTATAATCGTGCCTGGTCTTACCCGTACTATGGATATGCGGCATATCAAAAGTTTCAGAATGCTAAGAACCGAGAGCAGTATCAACGTAAGATCAATCGGGGGTATCCAGCAATGGCCTACCACCGACAGGGCCAGGCGAATGTTTATAATTACATGAAACCCAGGCATCAAGCGCAAAAACAACCCGCTAAACCATTAAAAACCGCCAGGAATACTCAAGTTGCGGCTCAGTACCCGAAAAGAATAAACAATTACTGGGTGGGGCAGAAAGGTTACCGCAATCCTTATCCCATGAATCGGAGTTTCAAGCAGGATCACAGAAAGACCGTTAACGTACAACGTACCTATCCACGTCATTCGTTACAACGTCCTAACGCTCATCAGTCTAAGCCACCGGTCATGAATCAATGGATTCAAACTAAGCCCCAGGCATACCAGTGGAATTATGCGAAATATTATGGACAACCCTATTATTGGCCATACCAGCAGGTTCATTATTCCAATCAGTACAAAACCAAGAAGGTCAATTTAAAAACTCAGGTACCGCAAAAATACCGTAAACCCATATTCAAACAGGTTTCGATCACAGAACAGGGTTTTATGCCAGCACAAGTCAAAGTGAATGCGGGTGATCAGGTCGTCTGGGCTAATATCGATGGTGTACCCCACCAGGTTAATAGCCAGAATGGTTGGAAATCAAAGATTTTGACCCGTGGTGCCACCTACACTCACACCTTTAGCAAGCCAGGTATATATAAGTATTACAGTGCTTCCAATCCTCGTTGGTCTGGTCAAGTTCTCGTCAAGTAATTTAAACGGCCGAAGTGATCCCGGTTTGCTTTCCGGGATCACGTCATTTTAAGTGCCCTTGTCATGGGTAGCGTTTTTGATCATCGCCCATTTTCATCGATCGACAAGACCCATTTCGTTTTCATCGAATATGGTGTTGATGTTAAGGGTCACGCACAAAGGTATTCGGCTTCATCAAACCGGTTGATGAGAACCTTGGCTGGCAATCAGCATTACATTGATATTTTTTAAATCTTTTCGTTTTAGAGATTATAAAAAATTAATTCATTCTCTTAATTATTGCTTAATAGTTAATCCATATCGGGTTATTAGCAGATTCTGTTCGCGCCTCAAATCATTAATCGATAGAATACACGGCCAAATTTTAAGGTGGCCACCCTTTTGGGGGCAATTAACCAAAATACATTGAGGAAATACTATGTCTAATAAGCACCCGATTGTTGTGGTGACAGGCTCATCAGGAGCTGGCACATCAACTGTAAAGAAGGCTTTTGAAGCGGTCTTTGAACGTGAGCATATCAAGCCCGTCGTAATCGAAGGTGACAGTTTTCATCGTTTTGACCGTGCTGAAATGAAGGTGAAAATGGATGAAGCTGTTTCTGAAGGTCGAAATTTCAGCCACTTTGGAGCCGAAGCTAACGAATTTGAATTACTCGCTGATCTATTTAAAACCTATTCTGAAACCGGTACCGGTAAGAAACGTTACTACCTGCATTCAGAACCGGAAGCTGAAGAACATAACGCACGTTTAGGCATCGACAAGAAACCCGGTGAATTTACTCCGTGGGAAGATATCCCCGAGGGAACGGATCTGATGTTTTATGAAGGTTTACACGGATGTGTTAAGAATGAAGACGTTGACATGACCCAACATGTAGACCTTAAAGTTGGGGTTGTTCCAATAGTGAACCTCGAATGGATTCAAAAAATTCACCGTGATAATGCCGAACGCGGATACAGTGCCGATGTTATTGTGGATACCATTTTACGTCGTATGCCCGACTACATCGAATATATTACCCCCCAGTTTTCTGAAACTGATATTAACTTTCAACGTGTGTCCACGGTAGATACCTCGAATCCTTTCATTGCTCGCGATATTCCAACACCTGATGAAAGTTTTGTAGTCATTCGTTTCAAAGATCCAATGAAGTTCAATATTGATTTTCCTTATCTGTTAAACATGATTCATGACTCTTTCATGTCTCGTCGAAATTCTATTGTCGTGCCAGGAGGAAAAATGGGCTTAGCCATGGAAGTTATCCTGACACCGATCATTCATAGGATGCTCGAAGCGCGCAAATAAATAACGATAGATGATCTTTAAAACCCGGGGATTGATTCAATCCCCGGGTTTTTTTATGCATTCGGTTTTCTGCCTTTCAGAGGACATTGAAAGGATTTGGGCGATCTACTGGGCAATGTGCAACCACTGGGGTACATTAAGGTCAGAGAAGATATCCCTGACCAATAATTGGATAATGACATGATTAAAAAAATGCCGGCATGGTTCATCTTTGTATTGATATTAATAACATGGCCTCTTCACGCTGAGACCGATACACACCCAGACGTCAAAAAGTTACTCAAGGCTCCTGAATCTCCGGGAGGGGTGGTAATAGAACTCCTCGATTGGGGGGAAAAATCCTGGCAGTGGGCGACACCCGCCATAGCCAAGATACGCAAGCAACTCCAAACTCGTTTTCCGCAGATTGATATCGCGGTGGTTTCACATGGTGGTGAACAGTTTCAGCTCACTAAAAATGAAAAGCATCATCAGCCTCTGGCTATTCAGCAACTGCAGCAATTGAATGCTGAAGGTGTTAACGTGCATGTCTGCGGTACTCATTCTTCCTGGCAAGATATTCCGGAAACGGCTTATCTTGATTTTGTGGATGTCTCCCCAAGTGGACCGGCTCAGGTCAATGATTATATTAAACTGGGCTATCATCATATCTTGCTCAGAAAGCCCTTATGATCCATCACCTGATTGATTCCCATTGCCATCTTGACGATGACCGCTTTGATCCCGATCGGGAGCAGGCCATTGCGCGCGCGCGTTCGGTCGGCATCGATCAATTTGTGATTCCTGCGACAACGGCATCTCGTTGGCCCAAGGTTAAACAAGTCACCGAAGAATTCCGGGGTGCTTATGCTGGCTATGGATTACATCCTATGTTTATGCAAGCGCATCAAAAGACACATCTGGATTCGTTGGATAACTGGCTAGACAAGACGCCGGCCATCGCTGTGGGTGAATGTGGTCTGGATTTTTATCAAGATGATGATGACCGGGATGATCAACTTGAACTCTTGCGAGGTCAGTTACACATTGCCAAAAATCATGGGTTGCCGGTGATTATTCATGCCCGTAAGGCACTGGACCTGATCCTTAGGGAAATTCGCCGAAGTGGTATTGAAAAAGGGGTTATTCACAGTTTCAGCGGTAGCCTGCAACAAGCACAACATTTAGTGGATTTGGGTTTTAAATTAGGCATAGCGGCTATTGTGGGTTATGAGCGTGCCCATAAATTACGCCAGGTCGTTAGTCGCATCGATCTTTCTGCACTGTTGATAGAAACCGATGCACCTGATCAGTCAGGCCCGCTGCATAAAGGTCAACGCAATGAACCCGCTTACCTGTTGGACCACTTGAAAGAGATTGCAAGATTAAGAGAAATGGATCCAGCGGCCTGTGCAGAAGCACTGTCTTCGAATTGTCGTCAGCTGTTTAAACTACCCGATAGACCATAACCATCCATGTTTCAGCAACAGGGACTGTGGGCTGTCCATTCGGCTGTATTATTATTCGCAGTAACCGCGCAGTTTTCTAAATTTATTGAACTCCCTGCGCTGGATATTACGCCATTACGCAGTATTTTTGCGGCATTGGTGCTCATGGTTTTTATGTTTATCAAAAGGCAGAAATTGGCCTTAGATCATAAGGGTCATTATGCTCTGGCGCTTCTTTTGGGGCTGCTATTGGCTTTCCATTGGGTGACTTATTTCCATGCCATGCAAATCTCCAGTATCGCGGTTGGTGTTATATCGCTTTATACCTATCCGGTCATTACCGTTTTTCTGGAGCCTCTGTTTCATGGGGAAAAACCCAGGGGCATGGATATCCTCAGTGCACTAGCGGTCTTGCTGGGAATTTATCTGATGATGCCGGCCTTTGACTGGAATAATTCCACTACCCAGGGAATTTTGTGGGGTGTTTTATCGGCCTTATTATTTTCCCTGCGCAATATCATACAGGGTCGATACTTTTACAGATATTCTTCTAATCAAACCTTGTTATATCAGATTGTGGTGGTCATTGTTTTGCTACTGCCCTGGGTTGCACCACGGGCAGAACAGGTGTCGGAATACCAGTGGCTGCAATTACTGGTGCTCGGTGTATTTTTTACGGCTTTGCCGCATAGCCTGTTTGTCCATGGGTTACGATTCATGAAAGCCAAAAAAGCCAGTTTAATTGCTTGTTTACAGGTAGTTTATTCTGCTGCAATGGCGGCAATCTGGTTTAACGAATGGCCAGCATTCATGACATGGGTGGGAGGAACCATTGTGGTATTAGCGGCAATTTATGCAACCTATTATCGTCCACGTCAATTACCACCGAAGATCGATGAGTCATAATTTCTGATACAGAACCGCGAACAGATAGAATGCCGCAATTGAAAGAGAATCAGTCATGGTGAATACAAGAAATTTTCATTTGAGATTAACTGCCACTTATAGCGGTAATGAAAACAAGATCGATGATTTAGCGCTGCAGGTATTGCATGATCATCAGTGGGAGCCGCTTCAATTAGATATCAGATCCCCCGGATTTTTACTTTTTATCAATGGCCTTTTTTCGTGCCAACATTTGTATATGCGTACCAATAGTGCCGAATGTGGCTTGGTGCTCTCCTCGGCAAAAGGAGGAATGAACATTGTCGCGGGTGAGTTCTGGGACATCCAACATGCTGAAGTGAGTTTTGATGCGTATGTGTTATCGGGTGAGCCCAGTGAAGAGCACCGGTCTTATATTATTGAGAGAATGCATCATTGCCCGGTTTCGACCAATCTACCGGAACACCTGAAGCTGAAAGTTTTAGTCAGTTTCCATGGCTAACAGAGTGACTTTAATAGTGTCATAGGCCTTTAGGTTATATCCTGAATCTCTGGGTCGTTAAAGGGTTTAACAAGAACATGAA
>JASJBW010000036.1 GCA_030066315.1 Gammaproteobacteria bacterium | reverse complement strand
GATAACCAGTTTAATACCAAGGTGGTGACACAACGCTATATCATGAACCAGGTGGTCAAAAATAGGTGAACGAACCATTTCACCGGATAAAACGATGACGAAAGTTTTATGCCGAAACGCATTGATATAGGGTGCAGCACTGCGAAACCATTTTATATAATCAGCATTCTTCATATCAATTCTGTAAAAGGCTCAGAGCAAACATTTACCCTGTTTTATCCTCTTTGTTTTATATGATAATTCCATAGACGGATTGATTTATAGGATCTTACAGGACTATATAGCACGATACTCGGTGCGTTTTAAACCTGTCGCTTGTAAAATCATACAAAGCGGGCTCTTATTGACAGATTATCAACATTTAACTCAGCTGATAATTTCTCAATCCTTGCGGGTAAATAAAAAAGGAGAATCGTAGATCAATATTATGATCACTTACGGATTGTCATAGGGTCAATCGAGGCCAGTGATTAAAAATTCCAGCAAGGCTTTCTGTGCATGCAAACGATTTTCTGCTTCTTGCCAGACCACACTTTGATGGCCATCGATCACCTCGGCGGTCACTTCTTCGCCGCGATGGGCTGGTAGGCAATGCATGAAAAGTGCATCTTTATGAGCTAATCGCATCGCTTGCTGATTGACCTGAAACTCTGAAAATTCAGCCAAACGCGTCTGCTGTTCCTGTTCCTGACCCATACTGGCCCAGACATCCGTGACCACCAGATCTGAATTTTCTACAGCTTCTTCCAATTGATGGGTCATAGTGATGCGGTCACTGGCAGAAGCCAAAATATCTTGATCAGGTAGGTAATTAACAGGGCAGGCAATATTCAGATGAAAATCAAATTGTTTTGCCGCATTGATATACGAATGGCACATATTATTACCATCACCCACCCAGGTAACAGTGGCTCCTTTAATATCCCCGCGCAGTTCAAACCAGGTTTGCATATCGGCCAGTAATTGACAGGGGTGAAGTTTATCGGTTAATCCATTAATGATCGGTACGGCAGAACTGGCAGTAAATTCCTCCAGACGATCATGCCCAAAGGTTCTGATCATAATCGCATCCACCATGCTTGAGATAACCCTGGCACTATCATCCAGTGGCTCTCCTCTGCCTAACTGGATATCCCGGGGTGATAAAAACATGGCATGGCCGCCCAATTGGCTCATCCCGCTCTCAAAGGAGACTCGGGTCCGAGTTGAGGATTTTTCAAAAATCATGGCCAGCACTTTTCCGTTCAAAGGCGTGTGGGTGATTCCAGAACGGAGCTTCTTTTTGACGTCAATAGCGTGTTTGATCAGGCTTCTAAGTTCATCACCCGATAAATCAAGCAGACTGAGGAAATGTCTAATGGTCATGGTTTAAATCCCCAGTGAATTGTTGAATGGACTTAACTAATTGATCCACAAGCTTATGCGTTTGAGATGTATTGATAATCAAGGGCGGCAACAGTCGAATAACCTTTTCCGCGGTCACATTGATTAACAATCCGTTTTTTAATGCGATGGAGACAAGTTCTGCACATGGACGGTCGAGGGTAATGCCAACCAAAAGCCCCTGGTGCCTAATATCAATAACATGTTTATTATTGCTCAGTTTTTCAGAAAGTAATTGGTGTAGCAGTGCTCCTTGTGAAGCTGCATTCTCAGGTATCCGGTCTTGTTTCATTACACTAACAACGGCCTTTGCAACATAACAGGCAAAGGGGTTGCCACCAAAAGTGGATCCATGGTTGCCAGGCTGAAAAACATTGGCTGCCTTGCCACTGGCTAAACAAGCGCCTATGGGTATGCCATTGCCCAGGGCTTTAGCCAGGCTTAAAACATCCGGTGTAATCGCATCATGCTGAAAAGCGAAGTACTTACCGCTCCGGCACATGCCGGTTTGAATTTCATCCAGCATCAATAACCAGTTATTCTGATCGCAGATTTTACGTAGTGCCCTTAAATAACCGGGAGTAGGAATATTAATGCCACCTTCACCTTGAATGGGCTCTACCAGTATGGCCACCACATTTCGATTATTTTGAGCAATTGATTGTACGGCGTCGATATCATTAAAAGGCGCCCGGATAAATCCAGCCACCAGTGGTTCAAAACCGGCCTGAACCTTACGGTTTCCTGTGGCCGATAATGTGGCCATCGTGCGCCCATGAAAACTGTTTTCCATGACCACGATTTCAGGCTTATCAACACCTTGCTGATGTCCGAATAATCGCGCTATCTTGATGGCGGCCTCATTGGCTTCTGCCCCAGAATTGCTGAAAAAAACCTGCTCCATGCCGGAAATTTCACATAACAAGGCTGCCAAATTACGCTGATGATCTATTTGATAGATGTTTGAAGTGTGCAGGATACGTGATGCCTGCTCAACAATTGCCTGAGTCACGCTGGGATGATTGTGCCCCAGATTGGTAACTGAAATGCCACTGAGCGCATCCAGGTATTGCTTATCGTTTTGATCCCATACATAAATTCCCTCACCATGAGTGAAAGAAACAGGCAGCGATTTATAGGTCGGCATCAAAGGATTAGCCATGGCTTTTTCCGCGAAAAAACGATCTAAAATACTCATTTTTTCTGGGAAAACAAGCTTTTTATGAATCGCTAACCTGATGCAATGAGGATAATATGAGGGTTGAATTAAAAACAGGGTTTCATGTGGTCATAAAACCCTGTTTCTCGTTTTAGGTAATTACAGGTTGCTGGAGACAAAATCCCAGTTAACCAGATTCCAGAAAGCAGCAACATAGGCCGGGCGTGCATTACGGTAATCAATGTAATAGGCATGCTCCCAAACATCGCAAGTCATCAGCGGAGTGAGACCATCGGTTAAAGGGCAGCCGGCATTGGAAGTCTTAACAATTTCTAGTTCGCCGGATGCATTCTTGACCAGCCAGGTCCATCCAGACCCAAAATTACCAACACAGTCAGCAGTAAAGGTCTCCTTGAATTTTTCAAATGAGCCAAATTTTGCATTGATAGCATCAGCCAGTGCGCCACTGGGTTCACCACCGCCATTCGGGCTTAGGCAGTTCCAGTAAAAAGTGTGGTTCCATACCTGAGCAGCATTATTGAAGACCGGGCCGGATGATTTTCGTATGATGTCTTCTAGAGACATATCCGCGAATTCGTTACCCTCAATCAGACCGTTTAGGTTTACAACATAGGTATTGTGGTGCTTGCCATAATGGTATTCTAGGGTCTCTTCCGAGATATGCGGCGCCAGTGCATCTTTTGCATAAGGTAATGCGGGTAATTCAAAAGCCATTTTTATACTCTCATGTGATTGTCAAAGTTGTGAGTGAAAAATCGAGAATCATGTATAGCATATCGGTGTAATCAGATAAACTCATAATCCATGACGGATTTAACCTGTAATCCTCCACCCCTAAATGGGCATTCACATTTCTAATTTCAACCAGGAGTCTCTGTTTTATGTGCGGTATTTTTGGCGGCGTTGATTTTACCGGTCAGTCGATTGATCGTGGCATCATCCAGAAAATGTCGGAGGCTGTAGCCCGCAGGGGGCCCGATGATCAGGGAGAAATGATTGAAGGTCCGGTTTTTTTAGGACATCGCCGCTTAGCGATTATTGACTTAAGTGAACATGGTCATCAACCCATGACAGATGTGAGCGGGCGTCTGACCATTGTGTTCAACGGCACCATTTACAATTATCCGGAGTTGCGTCTGCAATTAATCCAACTGGGTTACAACTTTCATTCCCATTCTGATACGGAAGTCATTTTGAATGCCTATGCCCATTGGGGAGCATCCTGTGTGAACAGATTGCACGGTATGTTTGCTTTTGCAATCTGGGATCATCAAGCAAATCAAATGTTTTTGGCTCGTGATCGCATGGGTATAAAACCACTGTATTATGTAATGACCACGAATGCGTTTTACTTTGCCTCCAATATCCAGGCCTTGTTGTCTACAGGTAAAGTTGACACCTCGCTTGATGCCACTTCACTGCATCATCTTTTTAGTTTACATGCCGTCATACCAGCCCCCGGTACTTTGTTTAAGGGCATTAGAAAATGCCCACCGGCTCATACCATGATGCTTAATCAAAGGGGTGATTGTGAGATTAAACGATATTGGAATTTAAGCGCACGAAGACCCGAACAACCTTTGTCGGATTCAGAATGGACAGAAGCAATTCATCAGGCGTTGTTGGATGCAGTTAAAAAACGTCTGACGATCGCTGATGTGCCCGTTGGCGTTTTACTATCGGGTGGACTGGATTCCAGTTTGCTCGTTGCAATGCTGGCTGAAGCCGGGGTCAAGGACATCAAAACTTTTAGTATCGGTTTTGAGGATCAGCCCGAGGAAAAAGGTAATGAATTTGAATATTCAGATCCCGTAGCCGAGCGTTATCAGACGGATCATCACAAGTATCTGATACCCAACAGCGAGGTGTTAGCTCGCTTACCGGAGGCCGTGGCTAACATGGCTGAACCCATGTTTGGTCAGGATGCAGTGGCTTTTTATTTACTTTCTGAGCAAGTTGCTAAATCGGTTAAGGTGGTTCAAAGTGGGCAGGGTGCTGATGAGGTATTTGCGGGTTATTTTTGGTACCCACGAATGATGGCCAGTCCAGGCAAACCGATCGAACGTTTTGCGCCCCATTATTTTGATCGGGATCATAATGAGTATTTGCAAATGATAGCGTCGAAATATCATGTGGAGGATGTGACTTCCAGTCTGGTTGCCTCGGAACTGGAGACAGAGCATGCTGATACCTTTATGGATGCCGTCCTGCGTTTTGATGTCATGTCTTTAGTGGTGGATGATCCTGTGAAACGGGTAGACAACATGACTATGGCTTGGGGACTCGAGGCACGGGTACCTTTTCTGGATCAACATCTGGTTGAAGTTGCAGCGCAGTGCCCTCCCGAATTAAAGTTGTTACACCAGGGGAAAGGTGTTTTAAAGCAGATTGCTCGAGGGAGATTACCGGACAAGGTTATCGATCGTCCAAAGGGTTATTTCCCAATGCCCGCTTTGAAGTACGTGCGTGGTGCTTTTTATGAGTTTATGGCCGATACCCTCAATTCCCAAGCTAGTCTAGAGCGAGGGCTGTTCTCGAGAGTGTATATTGATCAACTGCTGGCAGAACCTGAACACTATTTCACTCGATTAAATGGCAGCAAGCTCTGGCACTGTGCCTTGTTGGAGTATTGGCTTCAGACTCAGTTATCACCCATGGAGTCTTTGCATTAAGAATTTTTACCTGATGGGCTTTATTTTTAAGAACATGCCCTTATAATACCTGAGTAAATTAGTAAGTTATTAATCGAGGTAAATTTTATGGATGTTTTAGATCGTATCAAAGAGCAGGTTGAAACCAACCCTGTGGTCATTTACATGAAAGGAACACCCCAGTTGCCACAGTGTGGTTTTTCAAGTCGTGCTGCTGAGGCTTTAATGTCCCTGGGAGTAGAATTTGCCTATGTTAATGTGTTGACGGATCCTGAAATTTTCCAAAATCTGCCCCGTTATGCCGATTGGCCGACATTTCCTCAAATTTATGTTGACGGCGAATTGATTGGTGGCTGTGATATCACGTTGGAAATGCGGGAATCAGGTGAACTCGAAAAACTGGCTAAAGAAGCGATCGCTAAAAAGACCCACTAAATTTAGGCTGTTATTCTGAATACCCTGCCTCGCGAGAGATGGACAGGGTATTTTTATAAGTCAGTATCAATTTCCAAGGGTTTAAGGCTGTTCTCAGTTTGCAGCAAAATGTCCATGACATTCGGTACCGGATCAAACTGATCGGTGTTCCAGGTAGCCATGGATAGCAATAGTTTTTCTCCCTTATCTGTCTTTTGATGGGTGTGTTTTAAGATACTGCTAGTGCTTCTCTCAAACATATCAGGTGAAAAAGCTTCAAGATCGGCATACACCAGGGCGATAGCAAAAGTACATTCATCATAACGTGCGATTTGATCCATTGGGCGCAGTACCAATTGCAAGGAATTAGATACCGTTCTTAAAGTACCTTTTCGGATCTTTAACGGTTCCTGGCCAGCCTCCGGGTGGCTATCGACAGTTAACCGAATCATCGCCAGGGCAAAACCACCGCCTCGGGTTTCGCAATGGCTGATCATGGAATCCATGCTTCGTTCCAATTGTTTACGGTTAGCCAGTCCCGTATCAGCATCCATCAGGCTCAAATGATGATAGTTTTGGTACTGGTTGGATAGATCGTTATTTTTCTTACGTAATTGATTTTGCAGCCATGCTGTGCGTCCAGCACCAAAAACCCTCGCGGCCAGTTCAAATTGGTTGACAGATTTTGACAGAAAATCATCCACACCCCGGTCAAATGCCACGACGATGCTTGAAGTATTATCCTCAGCCGTTAATAAGATAATTCCGGTATAACGATTATTGCTTTCATCCCAACGACGTATCAGGTCAGTCATTTCCAGGCCGTTCATTTCCGGCATCCAGAAATCTGCAAGAATGACATCGGCGCGACGCTGATTGAGGAGAAGCATGGCGTCATTGGCGGAATTGGCGGTGCGAATATCCTTGTAACCTGATTTTTTCAGTCCTGATTTGACCACTTCGCAGCTAAACTGAAGATCATCAACAATGATGACGGAAAGCTCTTCTTTTTTGATCATTGAACATGAGATTTATTATTTCTCGTCAGTATAGCGTATTTGGCAGGAATATCAGTTTTAACCAGAGAAAATTATTTTACGCCTTGGAGTATTCACCTACTTACTGCGAGACATTGGTTATTTTAATCATCAGACAGGCGGGTTAAAAACGCCAGGTTAAACTTCTAGGGGAGGAAAAGGTATATCGTTGACAATTTTACAAAAAAGTTCAGCGGTTTTTTCTGCATCATAGATGGCGGAATGTGCTTCACGGTTATCCCAATCCAAGCCGGCTGCCTGAACAGATCGGGATAATACCGTTTGACCATAAGCCAGACCCGCCAGGGAAACCGTGTCAAAAGTGCTGAATGGATGGAAAGGGTTACGCTTGATACCACTACGATCAGCAGCCGCATTAATGAACTTTAAATCGAAATTGGCATTGTGCCCAACCAAAATGGCACGTTTGCAATTGTGGTGTTTTAGTGACGAACGTATGGGTTTGAAAATCTTGGGCAAGGCCTGTTTTTCATCAATGGCCATACGTAAAGGATGATCTGGATCTATTCCATTGATTTCAAGTGATTTGGGGTCCATATTAGCACCTTCAAACGGGTTCACATGGCAGGTATGCGTTTCCTTGATATAGATGCGTCCTTCGTCATTCATATCCAGGATTACAGCGGCAATCTGCAACAAGGCATCAGTTTGTTCATTAAAACCACCGGTTTCAACATCAACAACCACGGGCAAAAATCCGCGGAACCTATTTCCCATCGCTACCTTCTGAGACATATTAAAGATCCAGTTTCCAGCTAATGGTTTGTCCGGCTTTAAAAGGTATCAGCGTTTCATCCCCAAAGGGGACGGAGTCGGGTACAGTCCAATCTAACTTTCTTATGGTGACCTGTTCGGCATTGACGGGTAGTTGATAAAAAGCGGGGCCTGATAAACTCATGAATTGTTCAAACTGGCTCCAGTTACCTGTCTGCTCGAAAGCTTCAGCGTATAATTCAATGGCGGCGTGAGCCGTATAGATACCGGCGCATCCACAGGCGGACTCCTTGGCACCACGGGCATGAGGCGCGCTGTCTGTCCCTGCAAAAAAGCGCGGTGCTTGAGTGGTCGCCGCTTTTAACAGGGCTTGCCGATGAGTCTCGCGTTTGGCGATGGGAAGGCAGTAGTGGTGTGGATTCATACCGCCTTTAAACATGGCATTTCTATTAATCAATAAATGATGAGCTGTTATCGTGCCACCTAAATGATGATCCTGGGAAAGAACATAATCTATGGCATCTGCAGTCGTGATATGTTCGAACACGATTCTTAATTCAGGGAAATCATGTCTGATTTTACTGAGGGTATGATCAATAAAGACTTTCTCTCGATCAAAAATATCAATGTCATCGCCGGTGGCTTCACCGTGAACCAGCAGTGGGAAATCATGTTTTTGCATGGCTTCCAGCACGGTATATATTTTGTTGATATGCGTGACTCCGGCAGCTGAATTTGTCGTTGCTCCGGCCGGGTATAGTTTGCAGGCATGAATAAAAGGCGATTCGCTAGCCTCGCGGATATCTTCTGAGGTTGTTTGATCTGTCAGATAGAGCGTCATCAAAGGTTCAAAAGAGCGGGTTGGATCGAGTGCTGCAATGATACGTTCACGATAGGACAACGCCTGGTCGCAATGTGCCACGGGAGGCGTCAGGTTGGGCATCACAATGGCACGGGCAAATTGTTGTGCAGTGTCATTAACCACGGCCTGGAGATGGTCAGCGTCCCGTAAATGCAGATGCCAGTCATCCGGCCGGGTTATCGTAATACTTTGCATATAATGTGTAGACTTTTTACCTGGGTTGTTTGCGTAAATTATCTCACGAAAAGCTGATAAACTCTAAATTTAACGTATAATGCGCCCCATCTATTCAGAGGCTCGGATTGATCAATCCCAAGGTTTATATAACCAGCTTTAAGCTTCGACCTAATAAAAGAGACAGAATAAATGACCGAGAAAAAAGATATTGATCCGCAGGAAACGCAAGAATGGATTGAATCCCTGGAATCCGTGCTTGAGCATGAAGGTGTGGATCGAGCCCATTTTTTATTGGAAAAATTGATAGATAAGGCGCGTCGTTCAGGAGCCTATCTTCCCTATACCGCCAATACGGCTTATTTAAACACGATCCCGGTGGCTCATCAGAAACCTTTACCCGGTGATCGTGCGATCGAACATCGGGTACGTTCGGTAATTCGATGGAATGCTGCGGCCATGGTAGTACAGGCTAACCGTAAATCGACTGAATTGGGGGGGCATATTGCAAGCTTTGCCTCCGCAGCAACACTCTATGATATTGGCTTCAATCATTTCTTCAGAGCCCCAACTGATGAAAACAAGGGAGACCTGGTGTTTTTTCAGGGGCATTCAGCCCCCGGTATTTATGCGCGAGCTTTTCTTGAGGGTCGCATCAGTGAGCAACAATTACTTAAATTTCGACAGGAAGCCCTTGACGAAAATGGGCTATCTTCCTATCCACATCCCTGGTTGATGCCTGATTTCTGGCAATTTCCCACTGTTTCCATGGGACTCGGCCCGATTATGTCGATCTACCAGGCGCGTTTTATGAAATACATGGAAAACCGGGGCTTTTTGGAATCCCAGAAACGTAAAATCTGGGCATTTATGGGTGATGGTGAAATGGATGAACCAGAGTCTCTGGGCGCCATTTCTCTGGCATCCAGGGAAAAACTCGATAACCTGATTTTTGTCATCAACTGCAACCTGCAGCGTCTGGA
>JASJBW010000035.1 GCA_030066315.1 Gammaproteobacteria bacterium | reverse complement strand
ACAGGTGCTCCAGGGATTTTACCGTCAAACCCAGACTGAGCTGAATGCTGAAGATATGAGTTTGGATCTGATATTACCTGATGAGAGTGTTGAGTTTGCCCAACGCTTGATTGCATTAGGAGGATGGTGCCAGGGTTTTCTCTATGGGCTGGGTGTTTGTGGCGAATCTTTGCTCAAGGGTTTATCTGCGCAGGGCCGGGAATGTCTGGATGATTTACTGCAAATCAGTCAAATCAGTCACGATGAAGAGCAAACAGAAGAATCTGAAAATGTGTATACCGAGATCGTCGAGCATGTCAGATTGTCGGTAATCTATATCCATGAAGAGCTCAATCCGGTCATGCCGGCCCCACAGATACAATAATGAAATTTATAGCCAAAAATCTGGTCACTATTCTTTAAATGATCAACTTAAAAACATCATGAACCCATCAGAATTTAAACGAAGACGTAACCAGTTAATGAAAATGATTGGTAAGGGAAGTATTGCTATCGTTGCTTCGGCCTCGCAACAGGTGCGTAACCGTGATGTGGAATACCCATTCAGACAGGATAGCGATTTCCTCTATTTAACCGGTTTTAATGAACCTGAATCAGTGCTGGTTCTGGTGCCTGGCCGTAAACATGGCGAATTTATCCTGTTTTGCCGCGAGAATGATCCAGATCAGGAAACCTGGCATGGACGGCGAGCGGGTCAACAAGGTGCTATAGAACAGTTTGGGGCAGATGACTCCTTCCCGATTGATGATATCGATGACATCCTGCCGGGTTTATTGGAAGAACGCGAAAAAGTGTTTCACATCATGGGGCGATACCCGGACTTTGATACTCGGCTGATGGGTTGGGTTAACCAGATTAAATCTCAATCTCGCTCCGGAGTGCACGTGCCCTATGAGTTTGTGTCTTTAGATCATCTGTTACACGACATGCGGTTATATAAAAGTCGTTCCGAGATCAGTTTGATGAAGAAAGCAGCCAAGATATCCGTTGCCGCTCACAAGCGAGCCATGCAGGTTTGCGAACCCGGTAAATATGAATACACCATCGAAGCAGAATATAATCATGAATTTCGTAAACATAATGCGCAGCATGCTTACCCCCCTATCGTCGGAGGTGGAGAAAATGGCTGCATCTTGCATTACACCGAAAATTCAGAGCCATTACGTGATGGCGAATTATTATTAATTGATGCAGGCTGTGAAGTTGAAGGCTATGCCTCGGATATTACGCGTACCTTTCCAATCAATGGCCGTTTTAGTCCTGCACAAAAAGACGTTTATCAGGTTGTGCTTCAGGCCCAAAAGGCCGCTATTAAAAAAGTTAAACCCGGAAATCATTGGAATGATCCGCATCATGCTGCTGTGAGGGTAATCACCAAGGGTTTAATTGAATTAAAGCTACTCAAGGGCAGTTTACCCAAACTCCTGAAAGAACATGCCTATCGAAGGTTTTACATGCATCGTACCGGGCATTGGCTCGGTTTGGATGTACATGACGTGGGCGATTATAAAGTCGGAGAGCAGTGGCGGTTGCTTGAGCCGGGTATGGTGCTAACCGTGGAGCCGGGGATTTATATTCCTGCGCAAACAAAAGGTGTACATCGTAAATGGTGGAATATCGGTATTCGCATCGAGGATGATGTGTTGGTGACGGCTAAGGGCCATGAGGTGCTGACCCGGGGTGTACCTTCCGAAATTAAAGAAATTGAAGCCTTGATGGCGGGTTAACATGCGGCATAAAGATATCTGCATTGTGGGTGGCGGCCTGGTGGGGCTGTCAGCCGCTCTGGCATTGAGTCGACTGGGTTATTCGATAAATTTGATCGAGGCTCGATCCCTTGGAGCATTACAAGATGGCACCATTCCAGCTGCTCTGGATGCCCGTTCGTTAGCGCTCTCTCATGCTACTGTGAAAATATTTACGGCTTTAGGCCTGTGGGAGTCTATTGAGTCTCTGGCGGCACCGATCAAAGAGATTCATGTTTCCAGTTCCGGTCGCTTTGGTGTAACACGTTTACTGGCGGATGAACTCAACCTGGAGGCAATGGGTTATGTTGTGGAATATCACCTATTGTTTGAGCAATTACTAAGTGCAGTCAAACTCGAAAAGAATGTCGAGCTGCTATCTCCAGCTAATGTTGAGGATCTGGACTGTCAACCGCAGGGCGTAGCGCTGAACATTATGGTTGAAGGTGAGCCTCAGAAGCTTATGGCTGATTTACTGATTGTTGCAGAGGGGGCTTCTGCCGCTATTCGGGAGCGGTTGGGTGTCACAATTAGCACAACGGATTACCACCAGGTGGCTTTGGCAGCCAATGTTGAAACGGAAGCGCCGTTCAGTGGAATAGCCTTCGAGCGTTTCACCCCCGAGGGGCCAATGGCGATGTTGCCGTTAACAGAATCCCGCTATGCCCTGGTATGGACACAACATCCGGAAAGGGCGCAACAATTATTGAAGTGTTCTGATCGAGATTTTTTGCAGGAATTACAGAAACGATTTGGTTATCGTCTTGGAGTCTTACGGGCGGTCGGTCAAAGAGCCAGCTTTGAATTAAAACTATCTCGAGCACAACCTCTGGTGACTATGAATGCGGTTTTAATCGGTAATGCCGCAAACACGCTGCATCCTGTGGCTGGACAGGGATTTAATCTGGCCATGCGTGACATAGCCGTGTTGTATGACCAGCTTAAGGGTTTGAATCTCAGATCGGAGCAATTGGGTATTCATCTTGAGAAATATCAACAACTCAGGATGACTGACCAGCAGCAAACTGTGCAAGCTGGGCATGGCCTGGTCAAGCTCTTCTCAAATAATTGGCCGTTGTTGAATCATGCACGAGCGGCAGCTTTAACTGCACTGGACTTGATGCCCCCATTAAAACAGGAGGTCAGTTGGAGAGGCATGGGTTTCGGCCAGGGACTATCAACACTGATGCGAGGACACTTATGACAACATCATATGATGTCATTGTCGTAGGCGGCGGCATGGTGGGTTCCAGCGCTGCTTTGGCATTAGCACAGCAGGGATTCTCGGTTGCGGTTATAGAACGTCAGAAGCTTGCGGGTGAACCCATGGAGCTAACTGAAGCTTATGATTTACGGGTTTCTGCAATCAGTCCCAGCTCACAGGCATTACTCTCAGAGCTAGGGGTTTGGCAAGAAATTACCCGTATGCGCAGTTGTGATTACCATAAGATGTTCATCTGGCATGAAAATGGAAATTCCGTGGTGCGCTTTGCCAGCGAGCAGCTGGGTTTAGCACACTTGGGCACTATTGTGGAAAACCGCCTGATTCAATGGTCACTGCAACAGGTGTTACAGGGTTTGAGTAATGTTCATTTTTTTACAGAGCAACAGGTGGTGCACATCGAGAATGGCAGTGATGAGGTACAGGTAAAAACTTCCACGGGTCGGTTTGTGCATGCACAATTATTAATCGCCGCAGATGGCAGGGAGTCCAGTGTACGTAATCTTTTAAAGCTTCCCGTTATTTCTGGGTCATACCAGCAGTCAGCCATTGTAGCGAATGTGAGTACCGAGAAATCACATGACAATACTGCTTGGCAACGTTTTCTCGTTACCGGACCGCTGGCTTTTTTGCCGCTGTCCAATGGTCAGAGTTCAATAGTATGGTCAGTAGATGATGATCAGGTCGACAAGTTAATGGACCTGTCAGATACCGCATTCACCGAAGCATTGTCTGCAGCTTTTGAATTCAGATTGGGTGCGGTTACTCAAACCAGCGCAAGAGCAGCCTTTCCCTTGAACTGGCATAATGCCCAACAATGGCTCCAGCAAAGGGTATTGTTAATCGGTGATGCCGCGCATGGTGTTCATCCATTAGCCGGGCAGGGGGTGAATCTTGGTTTTGCTGATGTGGCACTATTGAAAACACTTTTTTATGGTCAGTCAGCGATCTATCAGCCTCGTTTGTTACGTCGATTCGAACGCCAACGCAAGGCTGAGGCGGCCAGTGCAACACATCTGTTTTCGTTATTAAAGCTTCTATATGGGCAGCAAGGCGGTTTGATCTGCCGGGTTAGAGACCTGGGAATGTCGATAGTGGATGCCAACATGATGTTGAAACGATTGATCATGAACAGCGCTGTCAAAAATATGGCTTAATTCTTTTTGAAGCGGGCGTAGACATAGTGGATTACGGTGACTATGCTAAGGGTTCGAGGAGCAGAATAATAAAATCTAATCATGCGTGATCATCTTGATCGAGCCATCGGGTTAGCCCTGTTTTTTCTTGTCGTCACTACTGGTTATGCGCAAACCGTATATGATCCTGTGCGTTTCAAGGTCGATGAATTCATTATTGAGGGTGACAATCCTATAGGAGCCAGGGCCAATAAGGTATTGGAACCTTTTCTGGGAGAACAGGCGGGATTGGAAGGATTGTCGGCTGCCGCAGACACGCTTGAGCAGGCGATCATAGGCGCCGGCTTCAGTTTCCACCGGGTATCTTTACCACCGCAGGAGCTTACCTCCGGAAAAGTTGAATTTAATATCATTAGTTTTTCCGTCGGTAAGGTGAATATTTCGGGGAATCAGTTTTTTGACCGTGAGAATATTGAACATAGTTTGCCCCAATTAATAGAAGGCGAAACCCCGAATACCAGCTTCCTATCGCGGAGTTTGAATATTGCCAATAATCATGCATCAAAAAACATTACCCTAACGTTCAAAGAGAGTGATTTGGCTGATGCCATTGATGCGGATATTAAGGTTACTGATCGTGAACCACAGATATATTTCCTAACCTTAGATAATACCGGCAGTGAAGAAACCGAGGAGTTTCGTTCCACCCTCGGATATCAGCATGGTAATCTGATGAATAAAGACCATGCTCTGACCGCAACGTTGACATTTTCACCCGAAGATGTCGAAGCTACTCGACAGGTCGGTTTCAATTATCACATTCCACTCTATGAACAAGGTGCAAACCTGGATTTTCTAGTCTCTGATTCAGAAGTAAACTCGGGTGTGGTGGGTAGTGATATTGATATCAGTGGTAAGGGTTCAGTATTTGGTGTCAGTTATTCCCGGCCTTTTCTTTCTGGAGCTAACTTCAATCACAAATGGTCTGTGGGTTTGCAGCACAAGTTATTCGAAAATGAAATTGATTTGGGTGGTATACCGACAACGACGGATGTGTTGAGTTTACCCATTGAGGCTGGATATGGTTTCAGTCGAAGCCTACAAAACGCAATATTTGCAGGCGGATTCTCAGTGGCCTTGAATATCGACTCTGGCTCTAAAAATACCGACGAGGACTATGATCTGGTGCGCACTAATGCGAAGAGCGATTGGTCATTAGTCAAGTACAGCCTGTCCTATGATCGTGTTTTTGCCAAAGAATGGCGTTTACATTTTGAACTCTCCGGACAGCATAGCGATGATTTGCTCATTTCAGGAGAGCAGTTTGGGGTCGGTGGCAGTAACAGTTTGCGGGGATTTGAAGAGCGCTCCATAACTGGGGATAAGGGGTACGAGTCATCACTCGAGCTATGGATGCCGGCCTTCTCTGATATCAATTTACTGGTGTTTTATGACTGGGCCAGTGTTGATGTGCTAGAAACCAATACAACCTTGAATGATGACCGGAGTTACGATTTATCTTCAGCCGGTTTTGGTCTGAGGTGGTCATGGAAGCAACAGCTCAGTATCAGTCTGGATGTGGGTGTCATTATTGAGGGTTTGGAAGAAAATGATGTATTAAATGCGGCTAAAAATAATCCCATCAACCTGGATGATGATACCAAGGCGCATTTCAGCCTGGTATACAGGTTTTAAACCATGATGAATATATTCAACACGATACGCTCGATCAGTTTTTTATTTCTACTGGGGATGATGGTGCCTGCCTGGTCTGCTGAACCCGTTGGTGAAGTGGGTTTTGCACGTGGTGTATTAACGGGGCAGATTGAAGACCAGCCTCCCCGCATTTTGGGAAAGGGATTACCTTTACATAATGGTGAAACCCTGAATACGGGTACATCCGGTTTTGCAGTGATCAAGTTGGACGATGGGTCCCGCATGACACTGCGGCCTAATACCACGTTTAAGATAGAAAACGTGAATACCAATGATGGTCAGGAAAATGCATTGTTAAGATTGTTTCGTGGTGGTTTCAGGGCAATTACCGGGTTTATCAGTAAACGTCGGCCGGATGCATTTAAGGTAAACACCACGGTGGCGACGATAGGTATTCGTGGCACTGAGTTTGATGCGCGATTATGTGATGGTGACGAATGCGCCGAGGAAAACAAGTCATTAGCAGATAACTCTTCCAGCGATACCCAACAGCCAGCGTCTACTGATTCGAAGGTGATCGGTCGTATCGCGTTACTCCGTGGAAAGGCTAATGCGTTGGATATGAAAGATCAATCGCGTAGTTTGACGATAGGTGCGGCTGTGTATGAACAGGATCAGTTGCAGACGGGCATCAAGTCATTTGCGGTGGTTGCTTTCAATGATAAAAGTCGTGTGACTTTAAGCCCCAATTCATCTTTACGAATTGAACAGCATGTTTATAAGCCGGAAGTACCCGATGAAAGTAATGCTTTCCTCAGATTCTTTCGTGGTGGGATGCGTCTGGTCACTGGTTTGATTGGGCAGTTGAATCGTCAATCTTATCGGGTGGGATCACCTAATGCGACCATCGGTATACGTGGTACCGGTTTTGACCTCGTTTGTGATGGTGAATGTGAAAATAATCAGGCTGGTTTTAATCCCTACAGGCATTCACTGGTGGCTCGTTTGATGCACTATTTTATTAAACCCGCCTATGCCGCTGAGCAAGGGGGGCTATATGCACAGGTGTGGGAAGGCGCGATTGTCATCCAAAACCAGGGTGGCTCCATGTTATTAGAAGAGGGTGAGACCATCTATATTAAAAATGCCTTAACCGCTCCAGAAACAGTACCCAACATTCCAGTGAGCTTGAGAAAACTGGGAGGTGCCCCTCGACCCGATAAGGTGAACGTACCGGATGACTTATTCAGTGGTGTTGATAGTGAAGGTGTCAAACCCGGTTTATATGTGAGCGTCAGGGATGGGGATGTTGAGGTGAAAGGTGCTGATGGTTCCATTGCCTTGCTAGGCAAGGGTGAAGCTTCTGTGACCGGCCTGGATGGGGCCACAGTACGATTGAAGTTTGTACCGCCCTTCCAAAAATTCGACGCAGTACCATCACCTGATCAGGTTACTCCGCAAATGGAAAAAGCCGTGCAGTTCTTGGGGGCAAAAGGCGTGGAGAAAAAGGAATTTGAATGTAGTTTGCAGTGAGTTGAAAAGGTAACGTGAGAGAAGACCATGAAACCATCTGAATTATTATTGGCCATCAGTGTCAGCTTGACTTTTAGTCAATGGGTCCAGGCAAATCCAACGGGTGCCCAGGTTGTGCAGGGTACAGCCTCCTTCTCCAATCCTTCTGCAAATGTTCTGAACATTAATAACAGTCATAATGCCATCATTAATTGGCAAAAATTCAACATAGGGCCAGGTCAGACCACCAATTTCATTCAACCCTCTGCAGCCAGTTCAGTGCTTAACCGCGTCTTAAGTAATGCCCCCAGCCAGATCATGGGTAACCTGAATTCCAATGGCCAGGTTTTCCTGTTGAATCAGCACGGCATATTGATAGGGCAGGGTGCACAAATTAATACTGCCGGTTTCTTCGGGTCCACGTTGAATATCACCGATGCTGATTTTCTGAATGGAAAGCTCAAGTTCGAGGGAGGCGGTCTGGGTGGTATTGAAAATCAAGGTTATATCCATGCTGGTGAAAATGGCAATATCGTTCTGATTGCGCCCGAGATTGAAAATGGGGGTGTTATACAAGTTGAGGACGGCAACATCATTCTTGCAGCTGGAAAATCCATCACCATAACCAGCCTGACCAATGCAGCGATCCAGTTCGAGATTCAAGGTCAGGAAGATTCCGTTACCAACCTGGGGCAAATCATTGCCGACCAGGGGGCTGTGAGCCTGTTTGCAGGTACGTTAAAACACTCTGGCTCTATTCGTGCCACCGGCCTGGTACAGGATGCCGATGGCACTATCCGACTGGTGGGCACCCATGAAAATACAATCACCGGTCGTATGGATGTCTCAGGCAAACAGGGTGGTCGTATCGAAATTCTGGGTGATGAGGTCACCTTAAAATCGGGATCCGTTATTGATGCCTCCGGTGAACAGGGCGGTGGTGATATCCTCATCGGTGGTGATCTGCAGGGATTAAACCCGGCAATTCAGAATGCAATGTCGACCACTATCGAACAAGGCGCTGTTATCAGTGCTGATGCTCAAGATGATGGTAATGGTGGCAAAGTCATTGTGTTTGCTGAAAATGATGTGCATGTGCACGGTAGCGTAACGGCCAGGGGTGGTGCCAATGGCGGTGATGGGGGATTTATCGAAACTTCCGGATTGCAGTTACTTGATATTACAGCTGTTCCGGATGCGTCAGCTATGAATGGTGAAAGTGGTGAATGGCTCATCGATCCCAATAACATCACGATTACTGATATAGGACCATTCGCTTCAATTATTGGGGATCCTGATTTTACTTCAATCGATGATAGTGCTGTCCTTGATGTTTCATTGATTATTGCGGCAATGAATTTGGGCAATAATGTCAGTGTCACTACCGGCTCTGCCGGATCTAATAGTGAGGCTGGTGATATTAATATCGATGCGGATATTTCTGTTTCCGCTTCAATACCGGGAAATCTTAGCCTGAGTGCACACAATGATATTAATGTAAATGCCAACATTACCAGCTCATTAGGCAGTTTTAATTTAGATTTAACGGCTGACAGTGATGTTTCGGGCGCGGGAAGTGTTAATTTCAACTCAGGTATTATTAGAACCTTTGGTGATATTTCCGTTGCGGCTAATGAGATCCATGTGGCCGGAAATTTTCTGTTTGATTCAATCAGTAACATGGGTCTTGCAGCGCCTTTCATCGTAGACCCGGGCGCAACTTTAACTTTAAATAATTTTGTGAACCTATCTGGATCTGATATCACCATTGATGGAACGCTTCTGGCTCAAGGCGCCTGTTTTGGTGATGGATGTGTTTCTTTTTCTATCACTGCAAATCAAGTAACCAATAATGGTGAAATCAGTGTTGATCAATCCTATTTAAACATTGAGAGTAATCTTATCAATAATGCGCTGTTGAGCTTCCCGACGGGCGATCCGATTGATACACCAGGTATTTTTGTGGGTTCTTCTTCTCCACAAAGTCTCTCTTTTAATCCAGGATCAACGATTAGTTCGTTTGGTGATACGAGAATTGAAGTTTTCGGGTCAATCATTCTAAATAACGTACAGCTAGATGTTTTATCCCAATTAAACTGGCAAGGTATTTCCTCAACAGACCAGGTTTTACTTAATAACTCAGTACTCAATATATTCGATGAGTTTGCTATTTTATTCGG
>JASJBW010000041.1 GCA_030066315.1 Gammaproteobacteria bacterium | reverse complement strand
CCAAAATCACATCCAGCGATTGATTCGGACAGGGTCTTTGTCTTAACCTAAGGATGAGAATTATAACGAGATGAGGAGATGACATGTCTATTTGGATTTTAGTCGCTGATAGTAGCAAAGCCCGTTTTCTGTCCGCTGCCGACCGGACAGCCCCCCTCCAAGAAATTAAAGACCTGATCTTTCCCGAAGGCCGTTTACGTGAACAGGACCTGGTGACCGATGGTTCCGGTGCCGGCAATGGTACGAATGGCAATGGCACCCATTCCATGGGCCATGAAAAAGATGCGCATGCGCAGCAGGTTAAATCTTTCGCACGCAACCTGTGTGGGGAACTGACCAAGGCGGCACAAAACAAGGACATCCGGAAAATTTACCTGATGGCCCCACCCAAGTTCCTGGGTTTACTGCGCAGTGGCCTGAGTAAACTCTGTGCCGATAAAGTAGTGGGTGAAATCAGTAAGGACCTGGTCAACCATAGCGTGGATGATATCCGCCGTCATTTGCCCAAGGCCCTGTAACCCTCAATCATGAAGCAGCATCAAGCTCTCAAGATTGAAGAGCTGTATCGGTCCTGCGACCTTTCCAAGTTTGACTTTAACACCACGGCTGATCTCGAGCCCCTGGATCGGCCACTGGGTCAACAGCGCGCGCTCGAAGCCATCGAGTTTGGTGTTGATGTCGAGCAGGAAGGTTTTAACCTTTTTGTACTCGGGGCATCAGGCCTCGGTAAACACGAACTCGTCAAACTAATTCTGCAACAACGGGCTAACGCTGAAGCGGCGGGTTCGGATTGGTGTTACGTGATGAATTTTGCCCATCCGCAAAAGCCCAATATTCTCAAATTGCCCGCCGGCCTCGGGCAGAAATTAAGCAAGGACATGAATACCCTGGTTGAGGACCTGTTGACGTCCCTGCCCTCATCCTTTCAAAGTGAAGAATACCGCAACCGCCGCCAACAGATTGAAGATGACTTGCAGGCGCGCCAGGACCAGGCCTTCAAGAACCTGAACAAGGATGCCGAAGACCAGGGTATTGCGATACTGCGCACCCCGGCCGGTTATACCCTGGGGCCCATGGTCGACGGGCGCCTGATCAAACCGGAAGAATTCAAAAAGTTGCCCAAGGATGAGCAGGAACGTATTGAAAAACTGATTGCAGATATACAGCTGGAATTACAGAAGATCCTGCGCGACCTGCCCCTGCTGCAACGTGAACATCATCAACGCTTGAAGGCCCTGAACCGTGAAATCACCCAGCATACGGTGGAACAACTGATCGCGTGGATTGAACAGGCCTATCGTGACCAGGAAGATGTCATGGCGTACCTGGATGTGGTCAAACAATATGCCATCGAAAACGTGGAAGCCTTTTTACCCCAGGATGGGCAACAGGAAGTGGATAACATTCATGCCCGGGTTGCAGAGTTTCATGAATTCAGCATCAACGTGATCGTGGATAATGCCAGTGCCGAGGGCGCGCCCATTGTGTACGAGGATAATCCCACCTACCAGAACCTGGTGGGACGCGTGGAATATATTTCACAGATGGGGACGCTGGTTACTGATTTCACCCTGATCAAGTCCGGTGCCTTACACCAGGCCAATGGCGGTTATTTGATCCTGGATGCGCAAAAACTGTTGACGCATGCGTTTGCCTACGAAGGTTTGAAACGGGCATTGAAAGCCCGCGAGATCAAGATCCAGTCACTGGAACAGGTGTTGAGCCTGGCCAGCAGCATGTCCCTGGAGCCGGTGTCGATTCCGTTGAACATCAAGGTGGTGTTAACCGGCGAACCCCTGTTGTATTACCTGTTGATGCAATACGATCCTGAATTCAGCCAGCTGTTTAAAGTCGCCGCTGACTTCTCGCGCACGACCGCGCGTAGTGAAGAAAATACCGGCTTGTATGCGCGCTTGATTGCTTCCATGCAACAACGTCATCAAAAACGCCCCCTGGACCAAGCCAGCGTCGGCCGCGTCATTGAACACGCTGCACGCGCGGCAGAAGATGGTGCCAAGCTGTCATTGCACCTGGAGAGCATGAATGACCTGCTCACCGAGGCCGATTACTGGGCCAGCAAACAACAGAGCCCGGTGATCGCGGTGGAACATATCGAAAAGGCGATCGAAAAACGCAAATACCGCCTGGATAAATACGAAGAACTTTTGCAGGAGCAGATTACGCGCGGTATCAAGATGATTGATACCCGTGGAAACAAAGTCGCCCAGGTGAATGGCCTGTCCGTGTTGCAGGTGGGTGATTTCATGTTCGGGCAACCTTCGCGCATCACCGCCACGGCGCGCCTGGGCAAGTCCGGTGTGGTCGATATCGAACGCGAGGCCCGCCTGGGTGGGCAGATTCATTCCAAAGGGGTGATGATTCTCGCGGCTTACCTGGACAGCACCTATGCGGCCAACACCAACCTGCCGCTGGCGGCCAGCCTGGTGTTTGAACAGTCTTATGGCATGGTGGATGGTGACAGTGCCTCGGCTGCCGAACTTTGCGTGTTGTTATCCGCTCTCGGGCAGATTCCGTTGAAACAACAAATGGCTGTGACCGGATCTATTAACCAACTTGGAGAGATCCAGGCCATTGGCGGTGTGAATGAAAAGATCGAAGGCTTTTTTGATATCTGCCGGGCACAGGGTCTGGATGGCACCCAGGCCGTGATTATCCCCGCCGCCAACCAGGCGCATTTGATGTTGCGCCAGGATGTGCGCCAGGCGGTAGCTGAGGGTCTGTTTAACGTGTACTGTGCCACTCATGTTGAGGATGTCATGGAGTTACTGTCGGGATTACCGCGCGGCAAACTGACCAAGAAAGGCACCTACCCCAAAAACAGTTTCAACTACCGCATCCAGCAGCGCATCAGCGAGTTGCAGCAACAGCAGAAAAAACTGATTCAGCAGGCCAAAACTACAACCCCTCCCTCGACTGCTGACGACGCATGAACCCGCATTCCGATCCCAAGGTTAAAACCAATGTCATCTTGACGGTAGATGCCTGCAGTTACTCGAACAACATGGTGGAACTGGCCGTGGCTATAGCCGCCTCGGGCAAGATTCATTTGCATGGCCTGTTCATTGAGGATGAAGATTTACTGACGGTGGCGGAATTACCGTTTACCCGGGAAATCTCTTTAACCACCGCACAGGAACAACCCACGGATACCACCCGTATGCAAAATTCATTGCGCGCACTGGGGACTCAATTTAAAACGGCCCTGCAACGTTCCGCTCAGGCCGCCGATGTATCCTGGAGTTACGATTACGTACGGGGACGTCGGGATGATATCGCACTCACCGAAGAACGGGATGTGCGTTATACCATCCTGGGCCGTACCAGCCTGCACCGTGCCGAGACCATCCCGCGGCAGCGCACGCATCGCATTTTGATTGTGGAAGATCACTCGAGCTTGATCGGCCAGATTCTGCAGGTCCTGTTACAGCGCATTCATGCCGACCCCCTTGAGATTACCTGGTTACAACAGGGATCCGATCTTTCAGGGCAAACCCGGTCATTACTGGAAGACCTGCAACATGAGCATCCCCGCATGATGATCCATACGCACAAGCTGGATGACCTGGAATCGATACTGTCGAGTCGTGCGCATGCGTTTGAATATGCCATTTTGCCCCAGCAAACCGATAAGGGCATCCAGCAACAGGTCCTGGATAAACTCGATTGCCCCGTGATCCTGGTCGCTTAGGCACCGCCTGCTAAAACACTGCTTTAAATTAACGACTGATGAGCAGTCTGAGTGTGCTCAACCCCATCACGAAGGCCTGTTTTTCTCCTGTGAAATTGAACGGCAGCGACTATGCTTAAGGTATCACTAAAAATGACCTCAAAACATGAACCGTCTCTGGGAAAAAGTGATCGCCGACAGTGATCTGGTGTCTTTACCTCAAGTGTATTTAAAACTGCAACAGGTCCTCTACAAGGACGATTTTGCCTTGAATGAGGTCGTTGAAGTGATCAGCCTCGATCCCGCGATCACGGCACGACTGTTACGCATGGTCAACAGTTCCTTTTTTGGCCTGGCCGCACGTATAGAAACGGTCAGTCATGCGGTCAATTACCTGGGGGCCCAGCAGGTTCACGACCTGGTACTCACGGCATCGATTGCGAAAACCTTCAGTGAACTGAATAACCCTGACTTTGATTTAAACCGTTTTTGGCAAAGCAGCGTGTATAACGCGATTGCGGCTCGTGAACTCGCGGTGGTGTGTAATTTTGTCGATAGCGAACGTTTGTTTGTCTCCGGTTTACTCAGCCATGTCGGCGACTTGATGATGTTTCATTCATTGCCAGAGGAAACCCGTGAAGCCTCACAGCTGGCCGTGTCCACGGGCAAGCCATTGTACCTGGCTGAACGCGAGTTGATCGGCTTTGATTTTGCCGCTATTGGCGCTGAATTACTGCGTTTATGGCACTTACCCGAGAGCTTGACCGAAGCCATCAAATATCAATTGGAGCCTTCACAGTGTGAGGATTTTAGTCTGGAGGCTTCGCTGTTACATATGTCGGGTCAGCTGACCTATGCCTTTGAGCAGGATTTACCCATCGATGACGTCATTACCGTGATGGACATTGAAGCCATCAACCTGTGTGCCATTACTTCAGAACTGCTGCATACCGCCGATAAACAGGTTAGGGAAAATCTCGATGATGTGATCCAGATGCTGTTTCCACGGCATTAAGGTAACCACAGGGTGGATTTTTTACTTAAGTTATACTTTAACTTTACTCATTTAATTATTGATTTAATTATTATTTTTGTGATTTTAATCTCCCTTTTAAAGTTCGCAAAATCGACGGGGTTGAACTATATAAAAGGATTAAGCTGAACCTGGGTGATCTCGGTTCGGGTGGCATTTAACACTGACAATAAGAATTGATGGCAGATAGTTTTCAACAAACCAAAAAGATGCTCAATGAGTTATGGTCTCTAACTCAATTTCAGCGCGTCGAGCTTTCCGATTATGCCGATACGCTGGTGCTCAATGATATACGCAAGGGCATTATTATCCTGTGCTGGGTATTGTTTCTGCTGCTCGCCTGTTCCAGTGCGCTCTATACCATTCTCGGCTATGAGCGGATTTATGTGTATTCCTCGGCCATTCTGGCATTGCTTTCGTTGCACATGTCGGTATCGGTGCGCGTGATCAACAAGACCAAGGAACTATACCTGTTGGCCACCACCATGCTGGTGATTCACGGAGTCGCCATGGTGTTATTGGCGCATCAAAGCGGCGGCTTTAATGCGGCGTTGTTTGCCAGTGTCATCCTGTTATTCCTGGTGATGCCCCTGGTGCCGTGGGGGGTTCGAGAAGCCCTGGTCATCGTAATCCTGGTCTATGGCATTTTTACGTTTTCGACCTTGAGTGTCAGCGGGCGCTTTGATGTAGAGACTTTATGGATCCTTCAGTTTGTCATCCTCGGGGCCAGCCTGACCACCATGGTGGTCATTGCCCGTAACGTCATCATACGCCGCAACGATATCAAAATGCGCTACGAGCTCGAGCAGGCTCATGACCGCATGGAAATGTTATCCCTCAAAGACCCACTCACCGGGGCGTGGAATCGTCGTTGGCTTGATCAGAACTTCAACAAGATCGTCTCGCAATATCTGGAAGAAAAACTACCGATCTATTTTGCCATCATCGATATCAACGACTTTAAACCGATCAACGATAACTATGGGCACGATTACGGCGACCTGGTGTTGAAGAAATTGAGCAAACATTTTTTCCAGGCCTTCGCCGGCAATGAACACTTGATTCGTATGGGGGGTGATGAATTCGCCGTGTTGATGGCCACCGAGGAACCCAAAAAGCTCCTGCAAACCACCGCTGAGGAACTCAGAACGGACCCCGAGTTATTTTCCGCCAGTCGTGAAACGCAAACCCATTTAAGTATTGGCGTCATCAGACTGAATAAAGAAATGACGGTCAACCTCGACATGGTCTATCGCAAGGCTGATGAACTCATGTACAAGGCAAAACGCAACAAGGAAAAGTCACGTTTAAAATCAAACATCATCATTACTGAAATGGATTAGCCGTCGTGTCTTTTTTGAGCCGTATACTACAGAAAGAGACCACGCCGGAGGTTCACAACAACCAGCCGGGATTGATCGGGCTGGACCTGGGCAGCCATACCCTGCACCTGTGTCAGTTGAGACCCAAAAGCCATCGTCATTACACCATCATGGCCAAAGCCTCGATGGGTTTTGAAGGCAGTCGTCAACAGTTACTGGATGATCCCAAGGCCTTCAAGCGCCTGCTGGCCAAGGCCACCAAGGGCAAAAAATTTAAAGGCCGCAAGGTCACCGCCGTCATGCCCCCGGACGATGTCAAAATCATGCTATTAACCTACAAGGCCAGTACGACGAATGTTGATGCTGAGATCGTCAAGATGTTAAGCCAGCGTATCGAGGGCGATATTAATGATTACGTGATCGACTATTTACCGATACGTAATCAAAAGTCGGATGATGAGCATATTGTCATGGCCTCGGTGGCCCGACGCAATAAGGTGGAACGCTTGCTCAACACGTTAACCGCTGCCGGTCTGCAGGTTCATTCACTGGATATCGGTCCGGCGGCATTAAAACGCCTGGTCAGTTCCCTGTATGAGAATGAGGCGAAAAATAATGTGTTACTCATCAATATCGGTGAAAACACTAGTTATCTGACCATCGTCTCCGGCAAACGCCTGTTATTTGATCAACCCGTTGAATTCGGTTGTACCCAGTTACTGTCAGACATTGCCACCACGCTGGATATCTCCATCGACAAAGCCAACGCGCTGGTCTACCAGCATGGCCTCCACCCGGCGACGGCCCAGGCGGTCAATAGCCTGGTCAGTCATACCGATATTTCCGCGACCCTGCTGGAAATCATCAAACCCGCTTTCATGAAACTGGTGGAAGAAATCAACCGCGTATTGATTTATACCGCTTCAGAGACGCATGGCGAACCCTTGAGCCGAGTCCTGTTACTGGGTTGTATTGCCCGCTGGCCCGGGGCACAGGAACTGATGCTGTCGTTTCTGGACATTCAGGTGCCCAAGGTCCAAACGGAATTTTATGAAGTGTTTCATGATGCGGATGATAAAACCATCCCGTGGGCGGACCATCTGCCAGAAATGGCCATCGCGACCGGGCTCGCATTGAGAGGGCTGCAAGATGATTAATGATATTGATCTGGTCCCCATAGAGTTCCATAAAAAACACCAGCTCATCCGCTGGATGAAGATTTCCGGGGTCAGCCTGGCCCTCCTGACAGTGGCGATACTCGGATTGTTTGCGTTTCTGCATTCCCAATCCAACCACCTGGAACAGGAGATCGAACGACTGCAGTCGCAAAAAGCCATTACCAGCTCCCATCGCCAACAACTGGAAAAACTCAATCAGCAAAAGAAGGACCTGGATCAACAACTCAAGCTTTTGGCCGGATTACGCAGTGGTGCCGCAGCTGAACAAATGTTTGTCACCATTGACCAGGCCTTACCTTCCAGCAATGTCTGGATCACCGGTTGGAACTTTAGACGCGCAGGGACTCCGGTAGAAAATGCCGATAACACGGTAAATACGGGTTATTTCATCGTGATTCCCAGTGGCGCTGAAAAAAATCAACAAAAAGAGGAAACCTGGAAAATTGAAACCCAGATGAATATCCAGGGGCAATCGATGGATCATGCCGCATTATCAGAGTTTGTATTAAGCCTGACCCAGCAAAAGGAAATAGAAAACGTACGCGTGGTGAATACACAACTGACCGAAATCAACCAGGTCAAACTGGTTAACTTCAATCTTGAAATCACGGTCTCTTCTTTGCGGAGCAAAACCTGATGAACGATTTCCTGGACAATACAGAACCCCGTAGTATGGCCTTCATCCTGGCCACGATTATCGTGCTGACGGTAACCGTACAGGTGATGTACCTGCTATGGCCCCAAATCAAGGAATATCGAAATCTGAATAATAGCTATCAAATCCTCAATCAAGCTGCAGGTAGTCAACAGGGATTGGAAGCTCAGCTCGCACAAACCAGAACCGAAGTCGACAATTTATCCTATCAATTACATGGCGACATGGCGGGTTTGCCTGAAAAGCAAATGGAGTCTTACATTATTGGCCGCTTGCAAAAAATTTCCTGGAACAGCGGGGTTGAACTGGCCAGCGTGATTCCGGGCAAAGGTGCCCAGGTGCAAATGTTTCAGGAAACCCTGTTTGATGTAAAGATCAATGCCAGTTATTTCAATTTTTTCAACTGGTTACAGGCGATCAATGACGAGCTGGGTTATATCGTCGTGAAAAAGTTTGAGATTTCACCTCAAGGACGGCAAGACGCGTCCAAACCCAAGCTCAATATCAGTTTGACCCTGGTGTCTTATCGCATGGTTACGAGCTCGTGATGAAGTCCCTCTATCTCATATTAAGTTTAATCCTCGCTTGGCCGATAACCAGTCTAGCGGAGGGTCATGGGTTTGAATTGGAGAAAGATCCCTTTAAACAGCCGGATATCCTCAAGTACAAACCCCCGGCACCGGTTCGACAAGATACAGCCGACATTGATGCCGAGGTGGAAATACCGGAACTGGAATTAACCGCGACCCTGATTTCAGTCACAGAACCGATGGTGATTGTGAATCAGCAGTGGTTAAGGATTGGCGAGAGTATTGAAGGTATGAAGTTAATTCTCATTGATGAAGGGCGGGCCGTGTTTAGTCATGACGGCAGGCAGCATGAATTTACTATCAATCAACCCGAAATAAACAGGCGTCGCTGATAAATAATGACTGAAAAACAGCTATAACTAGAGCATGAAACTTTACAAAAAAATATTGCAAATGATGATATCGGCCTGGCTGGTGCTGTGTTCCCCGGCTCACTCCGATACCTTAACCCTGTCCCTGCAGGACACGAACATCCGTGATGCCATGTTGATGCTTTCCAAACAGGAACGTTTGAATATTTTTGTTGGTGAAGGTGTGGATGGTAGTGTGACGGTCAACATTTATAACATGGACACCCTGCAAGCGATCCAGTCTATCGCCGAATCGGCCGGTTTCGCCATGGAAAGACGCGATAACAGTATTTTTATTGTCAATCGTGACGATGCGGGAAAATACCGCCAGAGCAACCTGACCCAGGTGAGAACCTTTAAAGTTCAGTATGCCAACCCGACGGATATTGAAGGTATTGTTAAAGAGCATTTATCGGAATTCGG
>JASJBW010000040.1 GCA_030066315.1 Gammaproteobacteria bacterium | reverse complement strand
GCTCTTTCTCGCTGCAGCACTCTATATTTTCCTGGTTTTGGTCCCTGGATTACCTTCAGTTGAGAATCTTGAGGAAGCCGAATTAAAGGTTCCCTTGAGAATCTACGATAAAAACGAATTTTTACTAGCTGAGTATGGTGAGCATAGACGAATTCCAGTGAAATATGAGGATATTCCAAAAAAAATTGAATATGCATTCTTGGCGGCCGAAGATGATCAGTTCTGGGAGCATTCGGGGGTGGACCCCTGGGCCTTGATGGCAGCCGTTTATGAATTAGTGACCACTGGGAGTAAAACCCGAGGCGGAAGCACCATCACCATGCAGGTGGCCCGGAATTTTTATCTGACCAAGGAAAAGACTTACGCTCGAAAACTCAATGAAATACTGTTGGCACTCAAGATTGAAAGAGACCTGAATAAGGAAACCATCTTTGAACTTTATGTGAACAAAATTTACTTGGGTAATCGTTCATATGGCGTCGTAGCGGCTGCCCAGGTGTATTATGGAAAAACTCTGGAAGAGTTAAGTATCGCCCAGGCGGCAATGATTGCAGGCTTACCTAAAGCGCCTTCTCGTTATAATCCAATCATTAATCCCGAAAGAGCCTTGATTCGACGTGATCATATCATTCGTCGCATGGGGCAACTGGGTTTTATCACCGAGGAAGAATATCAAATCGCGCGAGCCGAGCCTGTCACTGCTGAGTTACATGCGGCCCAGGTCAGTGCAGATGCCCGTTATGTTACGGAAATGGTCCGGGCCAAGGTGTTTGAAACCTATGGTAAGGAAAAGGTTTATGGCTCAGGCATGAAGGTCATCACAACGATTGATGACCGTTTACAAACCACGGCCAATAAAGCCTTGCGCGCGGCATTACTGGATTATGACCGGCGTCATGGTTATCGAGGTATTGCAGGACATATTGATCTGGATGATGTGGAAGAGGACCCGTTCGAAGAAGAGTTGGTTAACCAGGAAGTTATTGGTAATTTAACCAAGGCGGTAGTTAAAGAAGTCAATCAGGATGGCATTCAAATCCTCTTACCGGATTTTATCACTGAGAATATGCCTTTTTCAGAACGCATTCAGTGGGCGAAACCCTATATCAACGAAAATCAGGTCGGTGCAGAGCCCAAATCTCCCGCGGATATTTTTAATCCTGGTGATGTGGTCTGGGTGGAACGTAAAGAAGAAGGCTATTGGCTGGCGTCAGTACCCGATGTGGAAGGGGCGATCGTTTCTTTAGATCCCGCCAATGGCGCCATATTGGCACTGGTAGGAGGATTTGATTTTTTTAACAATAAGTTTAATCGAGCTGTCCAGGCGCGCAGACAGCCCGGCTCGAATTTTAAACCTTTTATCTATTCAGCCGCATTGGAAAAGGGATTCACCGCCGCTAGCATAATTAATGATGCCCCCGTAGTGTTTGATGATGATTCCTTGGAAGCAACCTGGCGCCCAGAAAATTACTCTGGACGTTTTTATGGTCCCACGCGTTTACGAGAGGCTCTCGTTAAATCAAGGAACCTGGTGTCTATTCGTATATTGCAATCGATTGGTTTACGTTATGCGACGCGTTATTCAGAACGTTTTGGTTTCGACCGTAAAGCCATGCCTTATGATTTATCCCTGGCTTTAGGGTCCGGTGCTTTTTCTCCCTTAGAAATTGTGCGCTCCTATGCGGTTTTTGCTAATGGTGGATATTTAGTGTCGCCTTATTTTATTAATCGAATAGAGTCAGGAGATGGAGAATTGCTCTTTGAGGCAAGGCCTTTGCAAGTATGCCAGGGATGCGAGGAATTAACAGAAAAAGATAGGCCAGCAGAGAAACCGGTAAAGGGTCAGGCTCAGGCAACGTTGAAACAGGAATCAGTGGCAAAAAATGATGAAGATCCGTTGGTGAGCAAGGACTATGCACCCCAGGTCATCAGTCCGCAGAATGCTTACATCATTCGTTCTATTTTACGTGAGGTAGTCCGAAGAGGCACCGCTGTTCGAGCAAAGGTGCTGGGCCGAAGTGACCTTGCCGGTAAAACCGGAACAACGAATGATCAGAAGGATGCCTGGTTTAGTGGATTTAACGACCAGGTGGTCACCACCGCCTGGGTGGGATTTGATGATCAAAAATCTCTAGGTGCGAGAGAAACTGGGGGGCGCGCGGCCTTGCCCATGTGGATAGACTTCATGCGGGAAGCATTACAGGGGTTGCCGGTTAACTTGGAAGAGCAGCCAGAAAACATGGTTACGGTCAGGATAGATGAAGAGACTGGAGAACGGGCCACGGATGCTTCAAAGTTAACAAGATTTGAAACTTTTATTTTAGGTACTGCTCCAGCCGTGATTGATACGTTAACCACTTCAGGTGGTTCGGATGCCCCGGGTGTGGGTGGCAGCAATATCAGCGAAGAGGACATCGCCGAAGATATTTTTTGACCGCCCGTACTGTAAATTAAAGTTGGGTTTAGGGTAGTAATTTGTTATGAACGAATTTTTCGACCGTAATCATGTACGGCATCTACCAGAACCTTTAAATGATCTGGATTGACTGTCTGATGAATGCCGTGCCCCAGGTTGAAAACGTGACCATTATGAGGGCCAAATTTATCAATCAAATGTTTGACTTGTTGTTGAATAATTTCAGGGTCAGCATATAGCACATTGGGATCCAGGTTGCCCTGTAAAGCCACTTTGTCCCCTATACGATTTCTGGCTTCATCAATAGAGATTGTCCAGTCAAGACCCACGGCGTCACAGCCGGTCGCAGCGGTCTGTTCGAGCCATTGACTGCCACCCTTGGTGAAGAGGGTTACCGGAATCTTTTTCCCGTCATATTCACGAGTCAGCTGTTCTACAATCTGTTGCATGTAACGTAAGGAAAACTCTTCGTAGGCACTGGGTGATAGAACACCGCCCCAGGTATCAAAAATCATCACGGATTGGGCGCCAGCTTCGATTTGGGCATTGAGATAGACAACGACTGATTGAGCGATAATGTCGAGGATTTGATGTAATGCTTTGGGGTCGCTGTACAGTAAACCTTTGGAGTGGTGATAATCCTTGGAGCTGCCACCTTCAATCATATAGGTGGCCAGTGTCCATGGACTTCCGCTAAAACCTATCAGGGGAACCTGTCCATCTAATTCTTGGCGTATCAAGGTTACCGCATCCGTGACATAAGATAGACTTTCAGTGGGATCAGGAACAAACAACTTATTGATATCAGCCTGAGTCCGGACTGGTTTTTTAAACTTGGGGCCTTCACCCTCGGCAAAATATAGGCCAAGGTTCATTGCATCAGGGATGGTTAAGATATCCGAAAAGAGAATGGCGGCATCTAGCTCAAATCTACGTAAAGGTTGTAGAGTGACTTCACAGGCTAATTCAGGATTTTTACATAGATCCAGAAAGCTGCCAGCCTGTTTGCGAGTAGCCCGATATTCTGGTAAGTAACGACCTGCCTGGCGCATAATCCAGACTGGTGTGGTGTCAGTTTCCTGCCTTAATAATGCCTTAAGGTAGCGGTCATTTTTTAACTCAGGAAATTGCATGCTGTTGTCCTCTGACCTGGTTGGCCGGTGAATATTTTTCTTGTCATCACAGTATTGAAACTGTAAGTAATATTTTTATCTTTATGCTAATGAAGCGGATTTATACGTCTAAATAATCCAGAATACCTTCAGCGGCAACGCGTCCTTCCTGGATAGCGGTTACCACTAGATCCGAACCTCTGACCATGTCACCACCCGCGAAAACTTTTGGATTGCTCGTGCGAAAGTGGTATTCGGCATCTTCAGGGGCCACTACGCGACCGCGGTTGTCTGTCTCAATTTGATGATCGGCCAGCCATGTTGCTGGATTGGGTTGGAAGCCAAAGGCAACCAAGACGGCGTCTGCAGGAATAATTTCTTCCGAACCCTCTACAATCACAGGGCGCCGGCGTCCCCTGTCGTCGGGTTCGCCTAAAGTAGTGGAAACCACCTTGATCCCTTCAACCCGGTCACTGCCAACGATTTCAATGGGTTGTCGATTAAACAGGAAATTAACGCCTTCCTCTTTAGCATTGGCCACTTCACGAGCCGAGCCGGGCATGTTTTCTTCATCACGACGGTAGGCGCAAGTCACCTTGTTTGCGCCCTGTCGAATCGCGGTGCGGTTGCAATCCATCGCGGTGTCACCACCACCGAGTACCACCACGTTTTTACCGGCCAGGTCAATGAAATCGGGTTTGTTAGCGGTATCAAAATCGATTTCATTATGAATGTTAGATATCAGATAGGGGAGTGCCTCATAAACGCCCAGTTTGTCTTCTCCCGGAAATCCGCCCTTCATGTAAGTGTAGGTACCCATGGCCATAAAAACAGCATCAAACTGGTGGATGATTTCATCAAAGGAGATGTCTTTACCAATCTCCGTATTCAGCTGAAATTGAATACCCATCTCTTCAAACATTTCGCGTCGACGGGTGATTACTTCTTTTTCCAGTTTAAAGGGGGGTATCCCAAACGTGAGCAGACCACCAATCTCGGGATAACGATCAAAGACGACAGGCTTGACGCCGTTACGTATTAATATATCTGCACATCCCAGCCCCGCAGGCCCCGCGCCAATAACGGCCACTTTTTTTCCGGTTTCTTGAACCCGGCTCATATCAGGAGACCAACCACTTTCCATTGCAGTATCGGTGATGAATTTTTCGATCGAACCGATCGTGACTGCGCCGAAGCCGGTGGCGAGTGTACAGGCCCCTTCGCATAGACGATCCTGAGGACAAACCCGACCGCATACTTCTGGTAAAGTATTGGTTTTATGCGACATTTCTACGGCTTCGGAGAGGTTTCCCTCGGCCACCAGTTTTAACCAGTTGGGGATGAAGTTATGAACCGGACATTTCCATTCGCAGTAGGGATTGCCGCATTCAAGGCAGCGATCAGCTTGTTGGGCCGCTTCTTGTAAATCGAAATTGTGATAGATTTCGGCAAATTCTTTGACTCGATCCTGAGCCTCTTTCTTGACTGGATCGTTACGCTGAACGTCGAGAAATTGAAAAACATTTGCCATGTCAGGTACTAGCCGGGTAAAGGATTATGAGTTTGCGCCAAGCTTACTTTTAATCAGCTGACTGACTTTGCCCATGTCGGCACGGCCCTGCAGCTGTGGTTTGAGGATGCCCATGACTTGTCCCATCTGGCGGATCTCACTGGCACCGGTGGTTGCCATTGCATCACTGATCAGCTGATGAATTTCTTCATCGCTTAAAGCTTCAGGCAGATATTGCTGGATGATCTCAAGTTCAGCCTGTTCTATATCGATAAGATCCTGGCGATTGGCTTTTTCGAACTGACTGATGGACTCACGCCGTTGTTTGGCCATTTTATCCAGTACCGCAGTTACTCGAGCATCATCCAGTTCGATGCGTTCGTCAACCTCGACCTGCTTTATTGCAGACAAGATTAAACGTATCACAGATAGACGAGATTTATCACCACTTTTCATGGTGCTTTTCATGTCTGTCTCAAGTTGCTGTTTTAAAGCACTGGAGGCCATGATGCGCTCTTAGTAATAACGTCTTCTGTTACCGACTTCTTTGATCATGCGCTTGAAATTACGCTTTACAGCAGCAGCAGCTTTACGCTTGCGCACGGCTGTGGGCTTTTCGTAGTGTTGACGACGACGGGTTTCGGTCAGAACGCCGGCTTTTTCACACGAACGCTTGAAGCGTCTGAGGGCAAAATCAAAAGGCTCGTTATCCTTTACTTTTACTGATGGCATATAAAAATATCCGCAAATAGAATGAATGAGGAATTCGCTTGAATTCGACCAATAAACTATGCCAGTCTCACCGGCATCGCTTTTAGAGCCGCGCAATTATAAGGAGGCAGCTTGAAATATCAATTGTTATACGCTCAAAACAGCTATTTTTGGTAGGAAAATCAATAAAATGAGAGTTTTGGGTATAGAAAGTTCTTGCGATGAGACCGGAATAGCGGTTCTGGATACAGAAACGGGGCATTTAACACAGCGTTTATACAGCCAAATAGAACGGCATCGGGAATATGGCGGTGTGGTACCAGAATTGGCCTCGCGCGACCATGTTGCCAAGGCTGCACCCATGATTATGCAGTTAATTGATGAACGAGGAGGGGTTGAGGCGATTGATGGTGTGGTCTATACGCGTGGCCCCGGTTTAATGGGTGCCCTGATGGTGGGTGCTTCATTGGCAAGAGGCATGGGCTGGGCTTTGAATAAACCTGTTCTGGGGATCCACCATATGGAAGGCCATTTATTGGCACCCATGTTATCCACAGAGCGTCCGGAGTTTCCCTTTGTCGCCTTGTTGGTCTCTGGCGGGCATACCTTGTTGGTGGATGTTGAGGCGGTAGGGCGTTACCAAATTTTGGGTGAATCCCTGGATGATGCAGTGGGTGAGGCCTTCGATAAAACCGCTAAGTTGTTGGGTTTGCCTTATCCGGGTGGTCCGCAGCTGGCCGCGTTGGCTGCACAGTCAGGACCGACCCGCCTGGTTTTCCCCCGACCGATGATCGATCGGCCAGGGTTGGATTTCAGTTTCAGCGGATTAAAAACCTTTGCGCTGAATACCATCCACAAATTGTCACCCTTGACCGAGCAAAGTCGAGCTGAAATCGCGTTGGCTTTTGAACTTGCCGTGGTGGATACATTGAAAATCAAGTGCAAACGAGCATTGGAATCTACCGGTCGAAAAACACTCGTTGTGGCGGGTGGTGTCGGCGCCAATCAAAGGCTGAGAGAGGTGCTGAAACAAATGACATTGGATCTTAAAGCCGAGGTCTATTTCCCAGCGATGGAATACTGCACGGATAATGGCGCTATGATTGCCTATGCGGGTGGTCTTAGGATGGCGGCAGGGCAACAAGACAATGCCGATATCACGGATGTATTACCGCGTTGGTCTTTGGAAGATTTGCCGCCATTAAGTACTTAAACGTTATCATCCCGATCAAGCTTGCTTGTTTTTTCAGAGCCTTGAAGTAGTCGTTTAATATTTTCCTGGTGCCTCCAAAATAAGATGATGCTCAGGGAGGTTAGAATGAGGGTGACCGATAATTGAGGCATTAGCAGGTGATTAATCAATGGCATGATCAGAAAAGCGATCAACGCAGCCAAAGATGATAACTTGAAGAGTTGGGCAACTACCAACCAGATACTGACTACCGCGAGTCCGGTGATCCAGTTAAAAGCAAGGATAAATCCAATGGCAGTGGCAACGCCTTTACCGCCTTTCAATTGATAATAAATGGGGTAGCAGTGACCCAGAAAAGCACTGAATCCGGTAGCAGCAATCCAGAGTGGATTGTCTATTACCAGATTGGCCAATAATACGGGTACAAAACCTTTAAGCATATCGCCGAATAACGTGAGTGCTGCCGCTTTTTTACCGGCAATTCGTAATACATTAGTGGCGCCGGGATTATGAGATCCCTCAGCACGAGGGTCAGGAAACCCAAGGAGCTTGCTGAGCGTAATCGCCGAGGAAAAGGAACCCAATAGATAAGCCAGGATGATAAACAGTATGATAATTGAGGGAGCTGTTTCCAAGGATGGTCCTGTCGAGAATAGGATAAATAATGGTGCGCCACTTTAGCAGTTAATGCATGAGGATTACAGAAATCGATGACTGATCAATTGGGGATATCCCGGCAAGGACAGGGAGCACCACTCACGTTGATTCATGGTTGGGGCATGAACAAGGCTATTTTTGAACCTATCATGCCCTGGTTACAGACAGACTTCATGGTTACCCGTATTGATTTGCCGGGGCACGGGGAGTCGATCGGTGTGAAGTCGGATGATTTTGAGGACCAGTTGTGTCTGTTAGAAAAAACGCTGCCAGCATCTACATTGGCGGGTTGGTCCATGGGGGGATTATTGGCGCAACAGTTGGCTTTACGCTGGCCAGAAAAATTCAATAAACTGGTATTGTTCTCGTATAACCCCTGTTTTGTACAAAAGCCTGGTTGGACCTGTGGTGTTGAACGCTCCGTATTCGAAGAATTCGCGAGATCTTTGAATAAAGATTGGCGGGCTACTATTCAGCGCTTTATTGGCCTGCAATTGCATGGTTTGCCACAAGCCCGGGATTTAATTCGGCAGGTAACGGCATTACTGCTAAGAGGTGGACAACCTACTAGGTTAGCTTTAGATTTTGGCCTAGAGTTATTACTTGAATATGATGCGCGTGCGGACCTGGGTGCCTTGAATATACCGGTGATGGCGATTCTCGGTGCCAGGGATAAACTGGTACCCCCATGCCTGGAGCAGGAAATTCCCCTGATAAATCCTCGGATTCGTGTAGAATGCCTCGCCCAATCGGCGCATGCGCCCTTTGTATCACATGCGGAATCAGTAGCTGAATTATTACGTGGATTTATTAAACCCCCCTCGACTGGATAAAAAAGCGATAAAAAAATCCTTCAATCGCAGCGCTCGAAGCTACGATAAATCAGCCGTTTTGCAAGCGGAAATATTGAATCGCTTATTGGAACGACTGCAATACATCAAGCTGGAGCCGCGGGTCGTCTTAGACCTGGGTTGTGGCACTGGACAGGCGATCAGAGGGCTTAAGAAACGTTATCCGAAAGCTCACGTGCTGGCACTAGACATGGCGGATGAAATGTTGAGCTGTGCACGCCAGCAATATGGAATGTTTGAACGCAAATGGCTCGTCAATGCGGATATGGAGCAACTGCCTTTATGCAATAACAGCGTGGACCTGGTGTTCTCGAATCTGGCCTTACAATGGAGCAATGATTTGCACCAGGCCCTGAATGAATTCAAGCGCGTAGGCCGCGCAGGTGGGCTATTGATGTTTACCACTTTTGGCGTGAATACCCTAAAAGAAATGCGTCACAGTTTCATGAAGATTGATCCTGCTACACCCCGGGTGCATCAATTCATGGATATGCATGATATCGGCGATATGATGGTTGCCGCCGGTTTGGCTGAGCCGGTGATGGATATGGAGTCACTTACCATGAAATACCAAACGTTTACCGATTTAACAGCAGATCTCAAAGCCATAGGTGCCACCAATGCGGAGAGTACTCGAAGTCGAGGGCTTATGACGGCGCATAAGCTCAACCGTTTGCAAGAGGCTTATGAATCCATTGCCTATATCGACAACCATTACCAGGCTACCTATGAGGTCATTTATGGACATGCCTGGTTTTAATCTATGCCCCTGTATGATGTTGGCCAATGATTACTGGCTGGG
>JASJBW010000039.1 GCA_030066315.1 Gammaproteobacteria bacterium | reverse complement strand
TTACTTTTCATGTGAAAGAATAAACTCTTCATAGGTCTGGCCTGTTTTTTCGATAAATTTATGGAGTAGCTCCATTGAAGCATCCATGGCTTTCTGAGCACTACTGTGTTTTTGTTCCTCAGTTAACATTTCTCGGTAAAGTGATTCCATGGCTGTAACCGATTCACGGGTGGGGCAGCGTCTGACGGAGTAATAACCCAGTAAAAGATTATTGGCATCATAACTGGGTGTTACGTTGGCGAATGCCCAGTAGTATCCTCCGCTCTTGGTGCGGTTTTTAACAATTCCAAAAAACTCCTTACCTTCCTGAAGTGTATTCCACATAAATCGAAACACGGAGCGGGGCATATCCTGGTGACGGATGATATTGTGAGGTTGGTTCAACAATTCATCTTCTTGGTAACCGGCGATTTTCATGAAAACGCGATTGCAGTAGGTAATCTTACCCTTGGGATCGGTTTTGGAGACGATGAAATCATCTTCCGCGATGCGTATTTCCTGATCAGATGCCTGTGGCATAATCTTGTTCTTCCTTTCTGTATTGGGTCTTATATTCTTTTTGATGGAATTTGAAGGTCTCTTAATGAAGCCTGTTATTTCCACTCCCATTAAATCGGCAGCAGTTTAAGAAACTTGAATACAATTTATAAAGATGACTGAGACGCAATTCATTTCTCCATTCGGGACCTATTCAATGCATCGGTTGCCACGTCGTAAACGAGAACTTTTACGCGCCTGGGATGCTGCCGATGAATACCTGTTAAGTGCGATAAAAGCATGGAACTTACCGCTCGGTGACATGGATATTCTGATTGCCAATGATAGTTTTGGCGCGTTGAGTGTGGCGCTGAATGAATTTCAGCCGATTAACTGGTCCGACTCGTGGTTGGCGCATCAGGCCTGTAAAGAGAATTTGCGATGCAATGAGTTGTCACAAGAATCGGTACAATCTCTGAAAAGCCTGTCTGTTCCGGTCAATAATATAGATCTAGTTCTGATCAAAGTACCCAAGACTCTGGCATTGCTGGAGTATCAGTTGATCTTGATAAAATCCAGGCTAAACGAGCATTCGCGGGTTGTGGTAGGCGGTATGCTCAAAAATCTGCCCGCTAAGGTGTGGACATTATTGGAACGTATTATCGGACCCTCTCAAACTACCCGTGCACTCAAGAAAGCAAAGTTGATCCAGGCTGACCCCGACTTTGGATTGGAGATACCCTCCATTCCTGAACCCGTAAGATGGCCGCTACCCAACAGTCACTTTGTGATTCTGAATCATGCCAACGTATTCTCCAGAGAAAAGCTGGATATCGGTACTCGTTTCTTGCTTGAGCATCTACCGCACTTACAAGGTCAATTAGATATTGTTGATCTAGGATGCGGTAACGGGGTGCTTGGCTTATGGGCGGCTGAGCATAATCCTGAAGCACACCTGCATTTCGTCGATGAATCATACATGGCGCTGGAAAGTGCCCGTGAGAACTTGAAACAGCTCGAACATACAGATAATCGCTGCCATTTTTATGCGGCGGATGGTTTAAAAAATTTTAAAACTCAATCCATGGACGTGGTGCTATGCAACCCACCTTTTCATCAGGTTCACACTGTGGGGGATATGCTGGCAAAGGATATGTTCAGGCAAGCTGCCCGGGTTTTACGAACTGAAGGGACATTATGGGTTGTGGGTAACCGGCATCTAGGCTATCACAACACATTAAAAAACTGGTTCAGTCAGGTACAGCTGGTGGCCTCGAATGCCAAGTTTGTCATTCTTAAAGCTTCTTGCCCAAAAAACTGAAGCAAGTTTACTGGCTGATACGCGTTTTACTGGGTCGCTTGACCGAATCCGGGTAATGCGCTGCGGGTAAAACCCGATTGAGTTCACCACTGACTTGCAGACGGCAGGCTTCACCCTGACTGAGACGGGTTTCATCGGGCTGGATATCCTGAATGAGTTGGCGTTCTTCACCGCTCGCGAGTAATACTGTGTACTCAACACCTGGCCTTTCGTTGAGGTTTTCGGATGCTTTACGGCCCGCAGCACCACCGACAAGGCCACCAAGGTATCGTACCAGGATGCTGTCATTTTTTTCGGCAGTAGCCAGAGCACCTACCACGAAGCCGATGGCTTCCCCTTTATCACCCGATCCGGATTCACGAATCATGACATCACGCGTGGAAATGACAGTACAGGGCAAGATGCGTTTGGTCTTACCAATTTCACTGGTTTGGTATAAATTTTGGCTGGCTTTATCGCTCGAGCAGCCGATCATAAGAAGAAGGCTGATGAGTGCAAGTGTATATTTCATTTGTCCCCGTATGTCTCCACAATCCAATTGAAGTCATAGTATAGTTTTTAAATTGTGAACCTTACAGGGAGAAATAACCCATATTAGGGTTTCAAAAACGACCAGATTGATAATCCTCAATAGCCTGACGCACCTCTGCCTGACTGTTCATAACAAACGGGCCACCGCGCACGACGGGTTCATTTAAAGGTTTGCCACTGATCAACAGGAAGCGACTCCCGGAATGCCCCGCTGTTACATGCAACTCATCGCCCTCGGACAGTAGCGCTAGCTGGTCTTTTGTGACCGACTGATGGTTTTGTGGATCCTTGAAAATATGGGTCATGCCTTCAATGCCATACACAAAACTATTATTTTCAAGCGGTACTGGCTCAGTAAAACTTTGCTCGCTTTCCAAGGTGATATCCAGATACAAAGGATGGGTTAAAGGTTGCGCAACAGGCCCCTGGGTGCCTTGCGAGGTGGTGCCAGTAATGACTCGAATTAATGATCCTGGACGTTCTTCAACAGGAATATGTTCAGCAGAAAATTCCTGGTATCGAGGTGGGTCCATTTTGTGATCAGCCGGCAGATTTACCCAGAGCTGGAATCCCTCAAGTAGCCCGTTTTCCTGTTCGGGCATTTCTGAGTGGATGATACCTTTACCGGCAGTCATCCACTGAATACCTCCGGCTTCAATGACGCCTTCATGTCCAGCGTTGTCTTTGTGGCGCATCCGTCCATTCAACAGGTACGTGACAGTTTCAAACCCGCGATGGGGGTGCGATGGAAAACCGGCAATGTAATCCTTGGGATCATGTGAGCGAAAGGTATCGAGTAAGAGGAAAGGATCAAGCATACCAAGCGCAGGCTGTCCAATCACACGTACCAGTTCGACTCCGGCACCATCGCGGGTAGGCATACCCTTGATGATTTGGCGAATGTGTTTACGCATGGCCATTCAACGCCTATCGATTGACCATTTACCGGGACCGAAAGCCACGATTAAAAGTAAGCCCCCGGTTATGGCCATGTTTTTCATAAACAAAATCATCTGCATTTGATCAGCGAAGTTGTTATGAAACAATAGACCGGCTAATAACGTGAATCCTGCCAATAAAAAGGCATTGATACGTGCCTGAAAGCCGAGCAGTAAGGCCAGACCGCCTATCAATTCGAGTGCTATGACCAAGGGTAATAATAGTCCGGGAACGCCCACACTTTCCATATATCCCTGGGTGCCCTCATACCCGCCAATTTTTGAATAACCGGCCATTATGAACATGATCGAAAGTAAAACACGGCCAGCCAGGCTGGTTATATTCTGTAATGTTTGCTGATTCATAGTGTTCTCCTCAGGCAGCTTGTTGTTGATTGGAAAATAATTGATCAATTTGTGTTTTGGCCTGTTTCAGACTGTTATCACGATCCATCATCAGTTGGTCAGCAGCTATCAATGAAACGTCAGTGATTCCAATAAAATTAAATATCTGCTTCAAATAAGCACTGAGATAATCAATCTCACTACCGACAGGTGTCCCGCCCGTGGTAATTATAATTTTGACCGGTTTGTCACTGAGTAAGCCCCTGGGACCTTCTGCGGTGTATTGAAAAGTTTTTCCTGCACGAGCGATCTGATCAATCCAGATCTTGAGATTACCCGGTACGGAAAAGTTATACATGGGTGTTGCCAAAACAATCTCATCAGCATCTACTAACTCATTGATCAGGTGGTCGGATAAAGCCAGTATTTTCTGTTGATATTGATCCCGTTTTTCTTCGGGGATTGAGCTCGCATTAATCCAATCTTCATTGATGGGTGTCATTCCCATCGACAGGTCACGGTGGGTGATTTGCAAGTTTGGATATTTATCGATCATGCGGGATTCGTAATAGCCCGCTAATTGGCGGCTTGCGGAGTCTGTGGTGTTGACGCTGGCGTTAATCTTCAATAGATGCTTACTCATGGGGTTAAATCCTGCAGTGTTAATTTAACAACATATTTATTGTTTTTATTCAGCAAATAAATGGCTTAATATGAAAAAGATTGTTCTCGTTATAGAAACAAAATTATCAATCCCATCCTCTGATCACGCATATTTCGAGGGAGGTGGGTTTGGCATGTACTGAATTATTCGAATACCTGTCAGTCGTATGTTTTAAATAAAATCAAGGAATTTGCAGGCACAATTTTTTATGGGTCGATATGAACAATTAGAAGCCTTCATTGAAGTGGTTAATCAACAAAGTTTCAGCGCTGCTGGAGACAAATTGGGAGTTGTTAAATCCGTGCTGAGCCGCCGTGTGAGTGAGCTGGAAAGCCGGCTGGGCGTTAAATTACTGAATCGTACGACTCGTAAGCTTTCCCTGACCGGTGCGGGTGAGCAACTTTACCAACAGGCTTCCGTACTGATGACCGATTTACTCGAAGCTGAACAACGTGTTTCAGACGAGCAGATTGCTTTATCAGGACGATTGAAAATTGCAGCACCGTTATCTTTTTCCGTGCGACATTTATCTCCGGCCATTGCGCAATTTGTTTCGGATCACCCGGATATCGACGTTTCTCTTGATCTAAATGATCGTGAGATTGATCTGGTGGCAGAGGGTTATGATCTGGCGATACGCATTGGTGAACTCAAGGATTCTACATTGATTGTCCGCAAGTTAGGTGTGATCCGGTTTGCCACACTAGCTAGCCCTGAATACTTGAAAAAAAAGGGCAGGCCCAAAAGACCAGAGGATTTGAGTGATCACGATGGGCTTTTCTATACCAATATCTCCGATAAGCAACAATGGACCTATTGCAATGGTAAACAAACCATAACGGTAGTGCCGCGAAATCGGTTGAGTGCAAATAATGGTGATTTTCTAGCTCAGGCCGCACTGGATGGGTTGGGTATTATTCAGTGCCCGACCTTTATAGTGGATGAATACATTCGTGATGGTCGCTTGAAGGTTTTACTCCAGGAATTTCAAAAGGAGAGCCTGGGTATTTATGCTCTGTTTCCACCGGGACGCTTGATCCCGCGACGCTCTAGAATTTTAGTGGACTTTCTTCAACAACAGTACGGGGCGTCTCCTAAGTGGGATCAAGATCTAGGTTTTTAAAAAGTGAACTCTCTTTGATATTGATCATTAAATATCGATATTTGCTGTAATATTGAACAGATAATGAATATTCATATAAAACCAGGCTCTTATAAATCAATCGATAACATGCTTAATATAAAAAAAACCATAAAAAAAATTAATTGAGCATGTTAACCGCATAAAAATATATTTTATTTAGCATTCCGGCATAAAGGGTTTATCATTGGCTTTAAAAAACCACAAGGTTTTTGGGGGAGAGAGTAATGCAACATCAGGCTGATGAAAAACTGCTAGTCGTGATGCTGGATGACATGATTGACCATGCGATTCCACGATTGTTATGTATCCGCAAGCATCTTCGCAATGGTGAGGTTTTGGCTGATGCGGATATACATTTTTTAACCGGAGTACTGGATCATTTAAGCCTGTGTTACTCAGGCTACCACAACGATCCCCAGTGCAGGGTGATCTTTGCTTCCATAACGCATTTGTTATTCAAAGTGATCAAGCGCGGATTAAAGAATGAGAAGAGAATGAACAAACATCTACTCAAGCTCAAGGATAGACAGTTTGAATTGTCGGCTACGCCCATTTGAGTAAACACTAAAAGACAGTTTTAACCAGCCCAAGCCAAAGGTATAATCCGCCCCTTTAAATTCAGGGGAGAGAACTTGACCATCAAATCTGATAAATGGATCCGTAGGAAGGCCACTCAAGACGGCATGATAGAACCTTATGAGTCTGGTCAGGTGCGCGAGTCAGAGCAGGGCAGGATTATCTCCTTCGGTACTTCTAGCTATGGTTATGATGTCCGCTGTGCCGATGAATTTAAAATCTTTACCAACATCAATTCTGCTATCGTGGATCCCAAGAACTTTGATGACGACAGCTTTGTGGATGTTAAATCTGACGTTTGCATTATCCCTCCCAACTCTTTTGCGCTTGCACGCACGGTAGAATATTTTCGAATTCCACGGAGTGTTTTAACCGTGTGCCTGGGTAAATCAACGTATGCTCGTTGCGGGATTATTGTCAATGTCACACCCCTGGAGCCTGAATGGGAAGGTCACGTGACTCTGGAGTTTTCGAATACCACGCCATTGCCGGCAAAAATCTATGCCAATGAAGGCGTCGCGCAAATGCTATTTTATGAGTCCGACGAAGTCTGTGAAACTTCATACAAAGACCGCGGTGGTAAATATCAGGGACAACAAGGGGTCACCCTGCCTAAAGCCTGAGAAGGTCTATTTCAGAATTCAGCCATGACGTAGGTCCAAAATGGGCCATTTACGCTCTAGGCTGATAGCCTCTAGGATCGCATCTGGATTTACGGCTACCGGATGATCCACTTTCTCCAGGAGTGGTAAGTCATTGTGTGAATCGCTGTAGAAGGTACTGCCCATTAAATCCCTATTATTTTTAATCAGCCAGTCATTTAGCGCAGTGACTTTTCCATGCTGGAAAGTAGGTTGTCCGATGTAGTTTCCGGTATAACGACCGCCCTTCATTTCCGGCTGGGTAGCCAGGATATGCGGGATTTCCAGTAATTCTGCAATCGGTTCAGTGATGAATAAATTGGTGGCACTGATGATTAATAGCGTATCCCCTCGAGCTCTATGTTTAGCGAGTAAGTCATCTGTACCCGGTGCGATGAGCGGTTTGATTACGCTCTCCACATAGTTTGCGCGCCACGCATAAAGTTGATCGATAGGGTATTCAGCCAAGGGTTTTAAGGAAAATTTCAGGTAACTATCAATATCCAGATGGCCTTGCTCATAATCTTCAAAGAATTGACGGTTTTTTTCTTCATATTCTATTGGATCAACGATGTTATGTTCGACTAAATATTCCCCCCAAAGGAAATCGCTGTCGTTTGTAATCAACGTGTTATCCAGATCAAATAGGGTTAAAGGCATGTTTTTGGTGCGAGCGGGATAAATTGGTCACTATAAAGATTTTATGCAAGAATAACAGACCCTTTTTCCCAAGAGTAGCAGCTAAGTGATTGATTCTGATGGTTATCGTGCAAATGTAGGCATTATCCTGAGTAACCATGATGGCGCCGTTCTATGGGCCCGCAGAATGGGGCAGGATGCCTGGCAATTCCCTCAGGGTGGCATTAATCCGGAAGAAGATGCCGAGCAGGCCATGTACCGGGAATTATGGGAAGAGGTAGGATTGCAAGCCGAGGATGTTGAGATTATTGCGGCAACGAATAGTTGGTTAAGATACAAGCTGCCCAAACGCATGGTGAGGCGTCATTGTTCACCGGTCTGCATTGGACAGAAACAAAAATGGTTTTTACTGCGACTGCTCAGTCATGAAAACCAGCTTAAACTTGATGTCTCGGGTAAGCCCGAGTTTGATGAATGGAAGTGGGTGGATTACTGGTACCCTGTTAATAATGTGGTTTATTTCAAAAAACGGGTTTATCGTTGCGCCTTGCAACAGTTGAAAGCGCATTTGCCCGCTTAACGGCGGATTGTCTCAGACCTCATATGCCCTCGCTTATCCACACCCTGCAAAAAATAGTTAAACAGGTCGATCATGCTCCTGATATTCAGCATGCACTGGACATTATTGTAGAAAATCTGATCGATGCCTTGAATATTGAGATTTGTTCTATTTTCCTGAATATAGAAGAAGAAAAGGAAAATCTGGTGCTAATGGCCAACCGGGGTTTGAAGCCGGGTATTATCGGAAAAATCAAACTTAAAACCGGGCAGGGACTGGTCGGTATGGTCGCTGAAAAAGCCGAGCCCGTGAGGCTCGAACAGGCATCAGAACATAAGAATTTCGTTTATTTTGAGAGTTCCGGAGAAGAACATTATCCAGTGTTTATGGGGGTACCCATTATATCCCAGCGAGAAATCCTGGGAGTACTGGTTGTTCAAAGAAGAGCCCAGGCATTTGACAATGATGACGAGGCTTTCCTCACTACTTTAGCAACCCAATTAGCCAACGCCATCATTCATGCGCAACGAAGTGGCCAGATGGCCGAGCTGCTTGCCAATGAGGATGCTGTGTTATCCACTGTTTTGTCGGGTGTGGGCGGTGCACCGGGTATGAAGATGGGGCAAGCCGTAGTGATTAATCATGGTGTTGCTCTACACAATGTCCCGGACAAAAAAATTATTGGTGATGAAGCCATCGTGGGTGAGGTGTTGTTATTTGACACTGCGATTGAATCGGTCAAACAAAATCTTTATGAACAAGCCGAGCTGATGAAACAATCATTGCCGGAGGAAGAATGTGCATTATTCATTGCTTATGCGCAAATGCTGGATAGCGGTTCCCTGGTTGACGATACCTGCCAACGGATACAGCAAGGCAATTGGGCTCCGGCTTCCTGGCGCCATACCATCGAAGAGCATGCTGATGTTTTTTCTTCCATGGATGATGAGTACCTGGCCGAACGTGCTAACGATATTCGAGATTTGGGCCGGCGCGTACTGCAGCGCATGATGTCCGAGCAGGCAGAAGAGATCATATACCCGGAAAGTTTTGTGTTGGTGGGTGAAGAAATCATGGCAACGGATTTTGCCAGCATACCTTTGGATAGATTGAAGGGGATTGTTTCAGAGCATGGCTCCGGGTCTTCGCATGTAGCCATTTTGGCGCATGCGTTAGGCATACCCGCTGTTATGGGTGTTACTAACTTGCCTTATACGCAAATGGATGGCCTGTTGGTGGTTACCGATGGCTATTCCGGTAAGGTTTATGTTGATCCTAAGCAGGATTTGTTGAATGACTTGCAAACCTTTATCAAGGAAGAGGAAAAAATTTCCGATGGACTGAAGGCGCTGAAGAACAAGCCTGCCATTACTACCGATGGCTATCGCGTATCTCTGTTCGTTAATTCAGGTTTAATGTCTGATCATACGCCTTCTTTACGCAGCGGTGCCGAGGGAGTGGGATTGTATCGTACTGAAATTCC
>JASJBW010000038.1 GCA_030066315.1 Gammaproteobacteria bacterium | reverse complement strand
ATTGATCTATCGTGCCGGTAGCGGACAACAAGATAAAGGGGGCAAAGAGGAGGGAGAGCCGCTCAATGTTTCGGCTGGTATTCAGGTTAAGGAAATTTCAGCTGGATTGGAGGTGGTGTCTGTGCGCGAATACGGAGCAGGACAAGCGGCGGGTTTATCTTCGGGCGATGTTATTATAGCAATCAATGGATTGCGTGCTGATATGAAGTCTTACCAGGCCTGGCTCAAGCGCTCGTCGGTCTGCAGTCATCACAAGCTGCATGTCTTTAGGAGGGATGAATTAATGAGTTTAGAGTTGGAGTTAACTCAAGCGGAACAGAATCGCGCTATATTACATCTGCCCGATACCATGAGTCCTCATCTTGACCAATGGTTATCAGGACGGCCTCATTGAATACCGCAAACAACGTGGATGTCTCGAAATTAAATTCTGCAATCAATACTTACCTCGGTGAGCAGATAGTCAACCTTATCCACATGCAGAGTTGTCAATCGACGAATATGGAATGTATGAGGCTGGCACAGCATGGCGCGGTTGTTATTGCTGATCAGCAGATAGCTGGACGAGGGCGACGAGGAAGGCAATGGCATTCACCTGCAAATGAAAATATATACTGTTCTATCGGAATCAAAAAAAAAATACCGGCCAATTTACTGGGGCTGATATCACTGCAAACGGGGGTGAGTATTGCCCAGGTTTTGGAAGAATTAAGTATTCCGGATATCAGTTTGAAATGGCCGAATGATATTTTATTTAAGGGCAAGAAGTTGGGTGGTATTCTCATTGAAGCCCAGGCATTGTCACCAGACGAATTTTTTCTGGTGATTGGATTCGGCCTAAATATCAATCTGAACCACAAGGATGAAGAAAGTATTGATCAACCCGCGGCCAGTTTATCGATGACAGGTAAGGGGCCATTTCCGCGTGCAACCCTATTGGTATCATTAATCGGCCGAATACTGCAGGCGGTCAATGGTTTCAGCCAGCACAGTGTAGCCGCTTTGATTGATCGGTTTGAACGTTTCGACATATTAAGGGGCGAGGAGGTTAAAGTAGTGACCTCCAAGCAATCGATGCATGCGACCTATCTGGGTATAGAACCGAATGGTCATGTGCGTGTGCAAACGGCGCAAGGTGAGCAATCCTTCGCAGCTGCAGAGATCTCATTACGCCAGGTGGTGCATGTTACTGATTGATATCGGCAACAGTGCGGTAAAGTGTCGATGGTATCGACCGCAAGAGGTGCACGATAAAACCATCTTCCGGCGTGATTACAATTTCAAGAGAGAATTGGAAAAATTTTTAGGGCTGCTTGCGGTGCAACCGGTTTATATCGCCAGTGTCGCTGATACAGAAACCAATGCCCTCGTCTCAGGGATTATTCGGCAGCAATGGCAGACCGCAGAAATTCATTACCTAACCTCGCAACCAGAACTAGATGGATTGATCAATGGATATGATGATTATCATCAGCTTGGAGTCGATCGTTGGCTGGCAATACTCGCGGCCCACGCGCTCATTCCAGGAGACTGTCTGGTCATGGATGCTGGAAGTGCAATCACGCTAGATGTGTTGTCCAGAGAAAAAGGATTTTTGGGTGGAGCTATCTTGCCGGGATTAAAAACTGACCAGTTACGTTTCCTGAACTTTTTCAAGGGACAGGATTTCCCCCAGCCCTTACCGAAAATACTGTTAAATCCAGGTCGCAATACCCGTGCCTGCCTGTGTATACCGGAAAGAGAAAAATTCATTCCTGCCCTGAAAGAGTTGATCCAACACTGGTCTTCCCTGTTGAAGTGCCCGGTGACCCTAGTTCTCACGGGACAGGATGCGGCTTTTATTGGCGGTGAGTTACATCAGGAGACCCATTTGATACCCGATCTGGTGTTTCAAGGAATGTTGCATCAAATCGAGTTGTTGAGATAATGACAAAGATATAAAGATGAAGATTTTTTTTTACTTATTATTGCTGAGCAACATCGTTTTTGCGGTAGTGCAATGGTTGATGCCTTATGATCAATTCTTCAGTGAGAGCCGGCCCATCGCAGCAGCAGAGCAGCTACGCTTGCTGAATGAAACTACGAGTCAGTCGGTCAGTCAGATTGAGAATCAGGCTCAAGCAGCGCCAACATTGGTCGAGTCGATTCCCAAAGAACAGTTATGCTATACCCTGGGGCCGTTTAAACAACGGGAGCAGGCCCAAGAAATTATTCAGCGCTTTGAGCAAAACCAATTGCCGGTAACATCCAGGCCGAGTGTGGAAAAAGAATACCTGGGCCTGATGGTCTATATCGATGGCCATACCACGCGGCAGCAAGCGAGAAAAACGGCTAAATCACTGGCGGAAAAGGGTGTGCGTGATTATATGATCGTCAATGAAGACGATAAGCCTTTCGCACTGTCACTGGGCGTGTTTGGATTGAAGAAAAATGCAGATCGGCGGATCCAGCGCATCGAACGTTTAGGCTATGACGTAAAATCTGAGGCGCGTTACCGTAATAGAACCATATACTGGTTGGATTATGACCAGCCGGAAAATGATAACTTGCAAAGAGTGATTGACCGATTGAAGATCGAACAAGGCGTTTCTCGTATCTCCCGCGTATGCGGCTAGGCTGTTGTATATATCCGGAACAGAGGCACGCGAGGTTTGCGCTTTCAGGCTCTTGATAACTCCACAAAAACACTCTAGAATCGCTGCTCGTTTTTTGGCCAGTTCAATCAGGTTCTGTCCTCTCTTATGCCGGTATAGCTCAGCTGGTAGAGCAACTGACTTGTAATCAGTAGGTCCCGCGTTCGATTCGTGGTGCCGGCACCACTTTCATGTAAAAAGCACGTGGTTTCCATGACAATGCAGATTTGGGCGGCTGCGCTGTCCAGACGCCCGCGATCCGTAATTGTTTATCCAAGGTAAAACGGCTGTAACACGATTACTCATACAGATTCTGGATTGTCACTATAGGCAATAGCATGCGGATTTGATTCAGGTTAGTATCACTCCATGACATCAAGGGATTTCAACGAGCTTTTAGCGTGTCCACGCTGCGATAATCGTATCATTTTCGATAAAGGTCAGTTTCAATGCCGCGGTTGTAAAACCGAATTCCCGGTATTGGATGGTGTCCCTTTTCTAGTTTCCGATCCCGGTACGACACTTTATGAGTGGCGTGAACGCTACCACGCCCTTATTCGCCGGCTCGAACAAGATATTGAGCGGATAGAGTTATCTCTAAAACAAGGCGATTTACCGGAACTGACGTGTAAGCGTCTCGAGTCCAGCAAAAAGGCAAACGCAGCGTACATCGATGAATTAACCGCTGTCCTCAATCCGCTCGATGTGACATCCCTCCCTGCCAATCTTGAGACTTACCTGGCACTTCGCACTCGACTACCAAGCGATCAGGGCATCACAACCTATTATGCTAATTTGCATCGCGACTGGTGCTGGGGTGATCAGGAAAATTTCGATTCCTTACGTTTAGTGCTTGAAGGTCTGGATGAACACGTGCCGGAACACATGCTGGTGTTGGGGGCAGGAGGGGCGCGGCTCGCTTATGATCTACATCATAAATTTCCATCGGCCTTGACCGTGGCAACGGACTTCAATCCATTACTGATGTTGGCGGCTGCACGACTCATGCGTGGTGAAACACTGCATTTACATGAGTTCCCGATCGCTCCTCGGAGCGTGGATGACGTTGCTCCCGAACGGGAACTCAGAGCGCCTGAAGCCGCCGGTGAAAACTTCCGTTTGGTGCTTGCCAATGCCTTGCGTGCGCCTTTTAAGCCGGGTGTGTTTGATACCCTGATCACGCCCTGGCTGGTTGACATCTTGCCTGAGACATTGTCCATCCAGGCTCGACGCTATAATCATCTGCTGGTTGACGGGGGGTACTGGGTCTGGTTTGGCTCACATGCTTTTCGTGGTGCCAACCCTGAGGATAACATCAGTCTTGACGAAACCAGGGAGATCATCGAGCGTAACGGGTTCTCGGCACCAACTGTAATTGAAGCCGAGATTCCTTACATGGTTTCACCAGCCAGTCGCCATGGTCGCGTCGAGCAGGTGGTAGTCATATGTGCGCAAAAAAACAAAAAACTAAAACCTCCATCGCGACATGTCGCTTTACCGGACTGGCTGGTCAAGCCGGATCAGCCCGTTCCCATCACTGAAGCATTTAAAATGGAGGCCATGTCTACGCGAATATATGCCTTCACTCTGTCAATGATCGATGGTAAAAGATCGATCAACGATATGGCTGAACTGATGGAGCAGCAACGCCTGATGCCGAAGCAGGATGCGGTCAGTTCTATTCGTGGTTTCCTGATTCGTAAGTACGAAGAAGGCGAGAGCTATTCAACATTTTAAAACTTGTCGGTTAGTCAACGCTGAAATATTCTCGATAGAACCGGAGCCTATATCCGTCGGTGAGCTATTGAGTTTGAAGCTTAAAGTATCGTGTCCGGCAGGATTTTGATGGTGTGGATATGGATGTGCCGTTTAACCGGGTTGTGCTGGGGCTTGTCCGGTCCGCAACAGCGGATCAAGATTTCTTAACGCTTTATCACTGTCAGACCAGGCCAAGAAAATATTAAGTCATGACTGCGGGTTGAGGAGTGTCAGGGCTGTATGTGCTTAATGGTAAGGACAGATTGTGGTTCAAGCCTAACGGGTGTTTTCTCGGGTAATCTTCATCAAGCGAAAAGCTTGGTTTAATCTGCTTTGCATTGAGTTCTCGCAAATGCAGCAAAAAAGCGCCGATTTTCTATTCCTGCTATTGACAGCGAATCGTGCGGTGTAGAGAATACGCTCCTTGCTTTGGAGGGGTTCCCGAGTGGCCAAAGGGGGCAGACTGTAAATCTGCTGGCTCAGCCTTCGGTGGTTCGAATCCACCCCCCTCCACCAGTTTTTAAGACCACTTATATATAAGGTGTGTTTACACTTTGTATAAAGTGGTTTTGTGCGTAATAGCAGTGCGGGTGTCGTATAGTGGCTATTACCTCAGCCTTCCAAGCTGATGACGTGGGTTCGATTCCCATCACCCGCTCCATTTTTGAGAGTTCTGTTGGAAGGCTATTGATTTTTGCTCATATAGCTCAGTCGGTAGAGCACTTCCTTGGTAAGGAAGAGGTCACCGGTTCAAATCCGGTTATGAGCTCCAATTTGTAGTATTTAATGTAAACATAACGGCTGTGATTCGGCCATAACAACTAGTCGGAGATTTAATCCTATGTCAAAGGAAAAATTCGAGAGAACGAAACCCCATGTGAACGTGGGAACGATTGGTCACGTGGATCATGGTAAGACGACGTTAACCGCGGCGCTGACCAAAGTCATGGCCGAAGAGCGTGGTGGTGAAGCGAAAGCATTTGATGAGATAGATAATGCGCCAGAAGAAAGGGAGCGTGGTATTACCATAGCGACCTCGCACGTAGAATATGAATCAGAAGGTCGTCACTACGCCCACGTAGACTGCCCGGGCCACGCGGATTATGTTAAGAACATGATTACGGGAGCGGCGCAGATGGATGGTGCGATCCTGGTGGTATCAGCGGCTGACGGCCCCATGCCTCAGACTCGTGAGCATATCCTGTTGTCTCGCCAGGTTGGTGTGCCTTACATTGTGGTCTACATGAACAAGGCTGACATGGTAGACGACGAAGAGCTGCTGGAACTGGTTGAAATGGAAGTACGTGAATTGTTAGACCAGTATGAATTCCCGGGTGACGATACCCCGATCATTATCGGTTCAGCGCTGAAAGCACTGGAAGGTGATGACAGCGAGATCGGTCGTCAATCGATCATCAAGCTGGTGGAAGCCCTGGACAGTTATGTACCTGAGCCAGAGCGTGCCATCGACGGTGACTTCATCATGCCGGTGGAAGACGTATTCTCTATTTCCGGTCGTGGTACCGTGGTAACCGGTCGTATCGAGCGTGGTGTGATCAAGGTTGGAGAAGAAATCGAAATCGTTGGTATCAAGGAAACCCAAAAGACCACCTGTACGGGTGTTGAAATGTTCCGCAAATTACTGGACGAAGGCCAGGCGGGTGACAACGTGGGTATTCTGTTACGCGGAACCAAGCGTGAAGAGGTAGAGCGTGGTCAGGTTCTGGCGGCGCCGGGATCGATTACACCACACACCAAGTTCGAAGCAGAAGTCTACATTCTGTCGAAGGATGAAGGTGGTCGACATACGCCGTTCTTTAATGGATACCGTCCACAGTTCTACTTCCGTACTACGGACGTAACAGGCGCTTGTGACCTGCCGGAAGGCGTGGAAATGGTGATGCCAGGTGACAACGTCAAGATGGTGGTGAGTCTGATTGCCCCGATCGCGATGGACGATGGTCTGCGCTTTGCGATTCGTGAAGGTGGACGTACCGTTGGCGCGGGTGTGGTCTCTAAAATTATTGAATAAGTTGGTTGGAATTTAACCATGGCTACTAATCAAAATATACGTATTCGTCTTAAAGCTTTCGATCATCGTTTGATTGATCGCTCTGCGGCGGAAATTGTTGAAACTGCTAAAAGAACCGGTGCCCGTGTAAAGGGTCCGATTCCTTTACCCACGCGTAAAGAGCGTTTCACGGTACTGATCTCACCGCATGTCAATAAAGATGCGCGTGACCAGTATGAAATTCGTACGCATAAGCGTCTGATGGATATTGTAGATCCCACAGACAAGACTGTAGATGCGTTGATGAAACTCGATTTGGCAGCCGGTGTGGATGTCCAGATCAAATTGAATTAAGGACTGATTTGCAGTCCTTTTTTAAAGGTAATGGCAGGGCGTAAAAACACTCCGTATTTTTACGAATAGTGCTTAACTAAACTGTAATATTCTGGTATAGTGCGCGCCCTCGCGGCCTGATACGGTTCTCTGTATCAGGCCGTTGGTTTTAGAAAAGCTGAGAAATATCAATAAGATATTCTCATTTGAACAAGTTTAGAGGTTGGTAATGTCTCTCGGTTTAGTTGGACGAAAAGTAGGTATGACCAGGGTCTTCTCTGATGACGGTGTATCGACTCCGGTAACGGTCATTGAGGTCGAGCCTAATCGTGTGTCGCAGTTAAAAACTGTCGCTACTGATGGGTACACTGCGATTCAAGTGGTGACAGGTTCGCGTCGGCCAAATCGTGTGAACAAGGCCATGGCTGGACACTACCGCAAGGCAGGTGTTGAAGCAGGAAGAACCTCGATGGAATTTCGTGTGGATTCAGTTGATGAATATGAACTGGGTTCAGAGATTAAAGTGGATATTTTCGAGCAGGGGCAAATGGTCGATGTCAGTGGGACCACGATCGGTAAAGGTTTTGCCGGTGGTGTGAAACGTCATAATTTCCATATGCAGGATGCGACACATGGTAACTCCATATCGCATCGAGCTCCGGGCTCCATTGGCCAGAACCAGACACCGGGTCGTGTATTCAAAGGTAAAAAAATGGCGGGTCATATGGGTGCTGTTAAGCAAACCACGCAAAACCTCGAAGTGGTTCGCGTGGATTTAGAACGAAACCTGCTGTTGATCAGAGGTGCGGTTCCTGGTTCCAAAAGCAGCGATGTCGTTGTTCGACCCGCGGTTAAAAGTTAAGAGAAAGCGTCATGGATATATCAGTACATAATTCCAAAGAAAAAGTATCGGTTTCCGATGCGGCTTTTGCTGCCGATTTTAATGAAACCCTGGTACATCAACTGGTCGTGTCCTACATGAGCGCAGCGCGAGCAGGTACCAAAGCGCAGAAGACTCGTTCTGAAGTCAGAGGTGGCGGTGCTAAACCTTTTCGTCAAAAGGGTACTGGCCGAGCACGTGCAGGTACTATTCGGAGTCCTTTATGGCGTAGTGGTGGCACCACGTTTGCTGCCAGTCCCCGAGACTACAGTAAGAAACTGAATAAGAAGATGTACCTGGCGGGCATGCGCAGTATTGTCTCTGAACTGGTGCGGCAGGATCGTATGATCGTGGTTGATGAAATGAACGTTGCTGAGCCCAAGACCAAGCTGGTTGCGGCCAAGATGAATGATCTGGGTGTCAGCAGTGGCCTGGTATTGACGGATGGACTTGATTCTACGCTGTACCTGGCAGCCCGCAATATCCCCAACCTGATGGTGATGGATGTTGCTATTGTGGATCCTTTAAGCCTGATCCGTCAGGAGAAAGTGGTTATTGATCAGGCGGCATTGAAAAAGCTTGAGGAGCGTTTGTCATGAATGAAGAAAGAATTTTTCAGATATTAAGAGCTCCACATATCTCTGAAAAGGCCGCGATGGCTGGTGATAGTGCGAATCAGCATGTATTCAAAGTAGCTACAGACGCGAAAAAGGAAGAAATCAAGCAGGCGGTGGAGCAGCTTTTTAATGTCAAGGTTGCCAGGGTGCGGACCATGAATGTAAAAGGTAAATCCAAACGTCATGGCGTTCGTATGGGCAAGCGTAGTGACTGGAAAAAAGCCTACGTATCTTTAGAACAGGGTCATGAAATTGACCTGGCAGCTGTGAGTGGATAAGAACTATGGCACTTGTTAAAGCAAAACCAACCTCCGCAGGCCGTCGCTTTGTCGTCTCGGTAAAAACACCGGGTCTTTACAGCGGTAAACCCTACGCGGGTCTGGTAGAAAAGAAATCCAAAACGGGTGGGCGTAATAATGCGGGCCGCATTACCACTCGTCACAAGGGTGGTGGGCACAAACAACGTTATCGCACCATTGATTTTAAGCGTAACAAAGATGGTATCAATGCTACGGTAGAGCGTGTTGAATATGATCCAAACCGCAGTGCTCACATTGCATTGTTGAAATATGCTGATGGTGAGCGACGTTATATTGTTGCGCCAAAAGGTATCAAGGCTGGAGATGTCTTGCGTTCGGGAGATGATGCCGGAATCAAGCCAGGTAACTGCTTACCATTGCGTAACATCCCTGTGGGTTCGGTGGTTCATTGTGTTGAGCTGAAGCCAGGTAAGGGTGCACAGATGGCCCGATCAGCGGGTACTTCGGTACAATTCGTCGCACGTGAAGGTGCTTATTCGACCTTGCGATTGCGTTCAGGTGAGATGCGTAAAGTTCTGTCTGATTGCCGCGCTGTGCTTGGCGAGGTCAGCAACGGTGAGCATGCGTTGCGTTCATTGGGGAAAGCTGGTGCTAAACGTTGGCGTGGTGTTCGCCCCACGGTACGTGGTGTTGCTATGAATCCAGTTGATCATCCGCATGGTGGTGGTGAAGGCCGTACTTCGGGTGGTCGTCATCCGGTTTCACCCTGGGGTATGCCTACCAAAGGTTTTAAAACACGTACAAACAAGCGTACTGATAACTTAATCGTACGCAGAAGGAATAAGAGGTAATAC
>JASJBW010000045.1 GCA_030066315.1 Gammaproteobacteria bacterium | reverse complement strand
GAGGGTCTGAAACGAGTCTTCAAATCTTCCTGTTCGAAGAACAGCTTGAGAAATTCGTGTAAGGTGCCTTTCAAGTCTGCAAAAGATACATTCTCATCCACCAATAAACCTTCAACCTGATGAAACATCGGCGTATGGGTTAAATCCGAGTCACAGCGATACACTCTACCCGGCGCTATCACGCGTACCGGTGGCTGTTGTTTTTCCAGCACCCGAATCTGAACGGGAGAAGTATGCGTGCGCAACAAGGTCTTGGCATCGAAATAAAACGTGTCATGCATGGCCCGTGCGGGATGATGCTCGGGGATGTTCAATGCTTCAAAGTTATGAAAATCATCCTCGACTTCCGGTCCCTCAGCAATATCAAAACCCAGTTTGCCGAACATTCGATCGATGCGATTCATGGTCAGCGTCACCGGGTGCAAGCCGCCCCGATCCACATGACGCCCGGGCAAGGTCACGTCAATAGTTTCCGCCGCCAGTTTTGCATTGATGGCCGCATCGTTTAACGTGGTTTTACGGGTTTCGAGTTCTTGTTGAATCTGTTGTTTGACCTGGTTGATCTGCTGCCCGGCTTCACGTCGTTGCTCCGCCGGTAGTTGGCCGAGGTTTTTAAGCTGCAGGGTAATTTCACCTTTTTTTCCCAGGTATTGAACGCGTACAGCATCCAATCCGGCCAGATCCTGCGCTGATTCTATGGCCGCACTTGCGGCGTCGAGTAAATTATTCAGTTCAGACACGGTTTTATAATGATTTGAAAAGCAGTGGGCATCAGGCGATGCCCACTTATAGAACTTTGCTTAAGCGGCTGCTTCCAGACCAGCCTTGGCTTTTTCAACCAGGGCGGCAAATGCTGGTTTATCATAAACAGCTATATCGGCCAGCACCTTACGATCGATATCAATGGATGCTTTTTTCAGTCCATTCATGAATACGCTATAAGACATACCGTTTTCGCGGGCACCGGCATTGATACGTGCAATCCACAATGCGCGAAACTGACGCTTGCGTTGTTTACGATCGCGGTAAGCATATTGACCCGCTTTGGTAACGGCTTGTTTAGCAACCCGAAAGACCTTGCTACGGGCACCACGGTAACCTTTCGCTTTATCCAGCACTTTTTTATGACGGGCATGTGCTGTAACACCACGTTTGACTCTAGGCATATCTCACCTTCCTATGAATACGGTAAAAGACGACGTACCATGCGGACATCGTTTTCATGGACTTCAAGCATCTCGCCAAGTTGGCGCTTACGCTTACTACTTTTTTTGGTAAGAATATGACGTAAATGTGACTGGCTACGTTTATAGTTTCCTGCCGCATTTCGTTTGAAGCGCTTGGCAGCGCCCCGACTCGTTTTGATTTTAGGCATTTCAAACTCCCGTTCGATTTTCAATAAATATAAATAAAAAAACCCTGGACGCCGGAGTCTGCGTCTTCGGGTCATGTAGCAATCAATCCAATAGGAATAACCGCTTACTTCTTTTTAGGCACCAGTAACATGGTCATCTGGCGACCTTCTGACTGTGGATACTGATCCACCGTCGCAATATCTTCCATGTCAGCTTCAACTCGTTTAAGCAATTCACGCCCCAATTCCATATGAGCCATCTCACGGCCACGGAAACGTACAGTCACCTTGCCGCGGTCACCAGCTTCGATGAACTGGATCAACTTTTTCAGCTTGACCTGGTAATCACCTTCTTCGGTGCCAGGGCGAAACTTAATTTCCTTGATATGAACCTGGCGTTGTTTTTTACGCTGCTCATGTAACTTCTTTTTCTGTTGAAACTTGTATTTGCCATAATCCATCAAGCGACAAACAGGTGGTTTGGCATTCGGTACTATTTCAACCAGATCCAACTCCGCATCTTCCGCGGCATTCATCGCCTCTTGAATGGACACGATTCCTTTTTGTTCACCATCCTGATCGATCAGTCTTACTTCAGGTGCCGTTATCTCGTCGTTTAAACGAGCTTGTTTATCATCAGCGATTGGAATATTCCCCCAACAAGTTCAACAAAAAATTAACCATAGCTCTCGAGTTGTGTTTTAACTCGAGAGATAAATTCATCTACAGGCATACTACCGAGATCTTCACCACCCTGGGTACGCACGGCAACCTTACCATTTTCCATCTCACGATCGCCCACAACCAAGAGGTAGGGAATGCGTTGAATGGTGTGCTCGCGAATTTTAAAGCCGATCTTTTCGTTTCTCAAGTCAGAAATGACCCTGAGACCCTGATTTTTAAGCATTTTTTCGGTTTCAGTGACATATGGAGACTGTTTATCCGTAATATTCATTAAAACAGCCTGCACAGGAGCCAACCACAACGGCATATTACCTTCATGATGCTCTATTAAAATTCCGATAAAACGTTCGAAAGAACCCAGGATTGCTCTATGCAGCATCACGGGCACATGGCGTGATCCATCTTCGGCCACATATTGTGCATCCAGCCTGCCCGGCATGGAAAAATCAACCTGAATAGTGCCACATTGCCATTCTCGACCCAGGCAGTCTTTCAGAGTGAATTCTATTTTGGGTCCATAAAAAGCACCTTCCCCGGGTAACTCGTCCCAATCCAATTGTTTGGCGTCCATGGCTTCTGCCAAGGCCTTTTCCGCCTTATCCCATACTTCGTCACTACCCACCCGGTTTTCCGGACGCGTAGACAGACGATAAATGACCTCATCAAATCCAAAGTCATGGTAGACCTCGTGTAGAAAATCAATGAAATCCGATACTTCTGACTGAATCTGTTCCTCAGTACAAAAGATATGGGCATCATCCTGCACAAATGCACGTACCCGCATCAACCCATGCAAGGCACCCGACATTTCATTTCGATGACAGGAACCGAATTCCGCCAATCGTAACGGCAGGTCGCGATAACTCTTCAGTCCCTGGTTGAAGACCTGAACATGACAGGGACAATTCATGGGTTTAATGGCAAATTGGCGACCTTCCGCTTCCAGTGTAAACATGTCTTCACTGAATTTTGCGGCATGCCCCGACTTTTCCCACAAAGAAAAATCAACTACCTGGGGGGTATTGATTTCCTGGTAACCGTACTCACGCTGTTTACGGCGCATGTATTGTTGAATGGTTTGGTAGATGGTCCAACCCTTGTCATGCCAAAAAATTTCACCCGGTGCTTCTTCCTGGATGTGAAAAAGATCCAACTTTTTACCAATACGTCGATGATCTCGCTTTTCGGCTTCTTCAAGGCGATGCAGGTAAGCATTCAACTGTTTTTTATCGGGCCAGGCAGTACCATAAATGCGTTGCAGCATTTCATTATTGGAATCGCCTCGCCAATAGGCGCCCGCTACTTTCATTAACTTGAAACCTTTACCCAGCTTGCCGGTAGAAGGCAGGTGAGGACCGCGACAAACATCGAACCAGTCACCCTGACGATAGATGGAGACTTCTTCTCCCTCGGGAATGATGTCGTCAATGATCTCAACCTTATAGGTTTCCCCGAGATCAGAAAAAACCTGCTTTGCTTCCTCTCGATCCAGAACCTCGCGTTCTATTGACAGGTCCCTTTTGACGATTTCATGCATGCGTTGTTCAATATTGACCAAATCTTCAGGAGTAAAGGCCTCGTCGCGTGCAAAATCATAATAGAAACCGTCTTCAATGGCGGGGCCTATCGTGACCTGGGTACCAGGGTAAAGCTCCTGTACGGCCTGGGCCATGATATGGGCTGCATCATGACGCATCAATTCCAGGGCCTCTTGATCCCGTGTGGTCACAATTGCAACTTCTGCATCCTGCTCTATGACATAAGCCGCATCCACCAATTGTCCATTGACCTTACCCGCGAGAGTAGCCTTGGCTAATCCTGGGCCTATATCTGTGGCAATATCCATGACCGAAATGGCTTGATCGAATGAACGCTGGGAACCGTCAGGAAGAGTTATTTGAGGCATATTGATTTCCTAGTCAGTGGTGACCCCTACCAAAGGCCACATGTTAATCATTAATTAAAAAAGGAGCATACAATGCTCCTTTAAATTGGTAGGCGCGAGTGGATTCGAACCACCGACCCCCACCATGTCAAGGTGGTGCTCTAACCAACTGAGCTACGCGCCTGTAAATCAGGCCGGGTATTCTACATCAAGAGATCAAATAATCAATGATAATGACGCGAATAATCCTTGTTTTCCTGTTTCAATAATCCTGAAAAAGTTCTTTAATTCTCAACAAAAAACAGCCTCAGAAAGAGGCTGCTCCAATAGGATGTAATCGCAGTGTCTGTTCGATTAATCTTCGAGTTTCTGAATCCCCATCATTTTTAGGATGTACTTCTCGTAGAGGGGTTCGGAAGTACCCTTTTTCATCTTGCGCATAAAGTATTTCTCAAAAGCTATCTTGGCCATATGCACCCACTTACCTTTTTTGAACCATGCGACGTTACGCGGGGGTATTTGCGGTATTGCAACAAATGCAGCGCCCGTATCCCCCATGTCGGCCAGGCAAATCGCATTCCAGGTGGCCGTTGCAGAGGGCTCTTCATCTTTCAATTCAGCCGCTATGTTGTGTACGATGGAAGTGACCATGGATTCAATCATATAACCGGTTTTTGGTGTACCAGTAGGAACAGGTGTAGCCTCCACTGGCGGTATGGCAATACAAACCCCGGCTGAATAGATGTTTTTATAAGTAGGATTACGATGTAAATCATCAATGATTACAAAACCCCGGGGATTGCACAGACCCTCCACATTAGCTACCGCATCAACCCCTTTGAATGCGGGCAACATCATGTTGAACTTGGCTTCAATCTCATGTTGCTTGATGACTTCTCCAGAGGCATCCAGTTCATCCACGAATATCTTACCCTCTTCTACCTTGGTAGTTTTAGCATTGGTGATCCAGTTGATATGATGGTTGCGCAACTCAGATTCGAGCATGCCCTTGGAATCACCTACTCCACCCAGACCCAAATGTCCAATATAGGGTTCGGACGTTACAAAAGTCATGGGATACTTATCACGAATCTTACGTTTGCGAAGATCCGCATCTACGATAAACGCAAACTCATAGGCCGGGCCAAAACAACTCGCAAAGGGCATCGCTCCGATAACAATGGGGCCAGGTTCTTCGAGTAACTCTTTATAACCCACATAAGCCTTTTCAGCATGGTCAATGGTACATACAGAATGACTGTGATTCTCCGGGCCGGCACCTTCCACCTCCTCAAAGGCCAGGCGAGGGCCTGTAATAATCACCAGGTAGTCATAATCAACACCATTGCCATCTTCCAACTCTAGTTTATTCGCATACGGATCGATCTTACTGACGGTTCCACAAATGAAATTTATACCTTTACGATCCAGGTAAGGTTTTATAGGAAAAGTGATGGCTTTACGATCACGCCATCCCACGGCGACCCAGGGATTGGAAGGTGTAAATTGAAAATATTCGTTGGAATTAATGACGGTAACCTGATGCTGATTTCCGAGTTCATCCCTTAGTTCGTAAGCGCACGGCATTCCACCGGTTCCTGCGCCCAGTACGACTACATGAGCCATGGGTATCTCCTCTTCTGATGCTTGGTGTTATTGTTCTTATTCCGGATCCCGTTAGTTTTATTTTCGATGGGTCTCAGAACAACTCTGTCTTTTGTGAGTAGGAAGAATGGTAATTCATTTAGCCTACTTAATCTATTATTTAGCCTCAATCACAGCTCTGGTTATTCTTGATAATTCCAGTTTAAATCCGAGTGTTCTATTGAAAAAAACCTTTTTCGATGGGTTGGAGAATGTCTCTACATCCACACTCAAGCGTCCACAATATAGTGATTATTTTTGATGGTTTCTATCTGGTCACGTAATTTAGCCGCTTCTTCAAACTCCAGGTTTTTGGCATGCTCATACATTTTATCTTCAAGTTGATTGATTTTTTTGCCCAGTTCTCGTGGAGATAGGCCATGATACTCTGCCACCGGTTCAGCGACCTTCAACTGTCCCTTTGAACGGGATCGAACCACGCCCATATCCATAACATCGGTAATCTGCTTGCTGATGCCCTGTGGAGTAATATGATGAACCTTATTGTATTCCAGTTGCTTTTTTCGACGCCTTTCGGTTTCATCAATCGCACGTTGCATGGAACCCGTCACGTGATCTGCATACAAAATAGCTTTTCCCTGGACATTTCTTGCCGCTCGGCCAATCGTTTGAATCAACGAACGATCCGATCTAAGAAAACCCTCCTTGTCGGCATCGAGTATGGCTACCAGTGATACCTCTGGCATATCCAGGCCTTCGCGCAGCAGGTTGATTCCAACTAACACATCAAATTCACCCAGACGGAGATCACGTATAATCTCCATACGTTCCACGGTATCGATATCGGAATGTAAATAACGAACCCGCACATGGTGTTCTGCCAGGTATTCTGTCAAATCCTCTGCCATACGTTTGGTTAGAGTGGTGACCAGGACGCGTTCATTGCATTCAACCCGAAGATTGATTTCTGACAATAAATCATCGACCTGGCTGACAGCTGGTTTTACTTCGATCACCGGATCCACTAGACCGGTAGGACGAACGACCTGCTCGACCACTGCACCAGCATGTTGTTCTTCATAATTACCGGGCGTTGCCGAAACAAAAATGGTTTGAGGGGACAACCGTTCAAACTCTTCAAATTGTAAAGGCCGATTATCCAGTGCTGAAGGTAAACGAAAACCATACTCGACCAGGGTTTCCTTTCGAGAACGATCACCCCGGTACATACCACCAATCTGTGGCACAGAGACATGGCTCTCATCAATGAATAACAGACAATCATCGGGGAGATAATCAAACAATGTGGGAGGGGGTTCACCCTGTTGCCGCCCTGACAGGTAGCGTGAGTAGTTTTCTATCCCGCTGCAGTATCCCAGTTCCAACATCATTTCGATGTCATAATTTACTCGCTGTTCCAGCCGTTGTGCTTCGACCAGTTTATTTAATTCTTTCAACTGTGCCAGACGTTGCTGCAATTCAACCTTAATCTGTTCAAGTGACTCCAGGATCGTTTCACGTGGTGTCACGTAATGTGTCTTGGGGTAAACCGTGATGCGTTTGACCTTGTTGATGAGTTCTCCAGTCAACGGGTCGAATAGGCTGAGATTTTCGACTTCATTATCAAATAGTTCGATACGTACCGCTTCACGTTCAGTATCCGCCGGGTGAATATCGATCACTTCACCCCTTACTCGGTAGGTCCCCCTCTTCAGCTCGATATCATTGCGGGTGTATTGCAACTCGGCCAGTCTCCTGAGTATGCGTCGCTGGTCAATGAGGTCGCCTTGAACAAGATGCAAAAGCATCTTCAGGTAAGACTCGGGATCACCCAGGCCGTAAATGGCCGATACCGAGGCTACGATAACCGTGTCATGCCGCTCAAAAAGTGACTTGGTCGCGGATAACCGCATCTGTTCGATATGATCATTGATCGAAGCATCCTTTTCGATGAAGGTGTCAGAGGCAGGCACATAAGCTTCTGGCTGATAATAATCGTAATAGGAGACGAAGTATTGGACCGAGTTATGAGGAAAGAACTCCTTGAACTCCCCATAAAGTTGCGCCGCGAGCGTTTTATTATGAGCCATTATGATCGCAGGTCGCTGTAACTGCTGAATTACATTGGCCATGGTAAAGGTTTTACCAGATCCGGTAACCCCCAGAAGAGTCTGATGCGAGAGTCCGTCTTGGATACCCTCTACCAACTTGCCAATCGCCTCCGGTTGATCTCCTGAAGGTTGGTAATCGGTCACCAGTTCGAATGCTTTGGACATATATTTAGCAAGGATGATCAAATAAATATCAAGCGGTCAATATTAAACGCTTTACAGCAAAATTTCTGCCAGTATCCTTAAGTTAATTCTCACCATGACTTTGGAAGACAACCTTGAACTACCAACTATCTGACCGTGTTAATGCGATTAAACCCTCCCCCACTCTGGCCGTAACCAATCTTGCCAGCCAATTACGGGCCCAGGGCCGTGACGTTATCGGCCTGGGTGCAGGAGAACCGGACTTTGATACTCCAGACCATATCAAGCAAGCCGCGATTGAGGCGATTCACCAGGGGCAAACAAAATATACCGCCGTCGATGGTACCGCCGAATTAAAGCAAGCCATTATCAACAAGTTTCAGCAAGATAATGGATTTTCCTATGAAACCGACCAGATCCTGGTTTCCAGCGGTGGAAAACAAAGTTTTTATAACCTGTGTCAGGCTTATCTCAATAAAGGTGACGAAGTCATTATCCCTGCACCCTACTGGGTGTCTTATCCAGATATGGTAATTTTGGCAGAGGGTAAACCTGTCGTTGTCGAGACGACCTTGCAGGATCATTTCAAGATGACGGCAGAAAACCTGGAACGGGCGATCTCCCCAAAAACCCGTATGCTGGTAATCAATAGCCCTTCTAATCCTACCGGCGTAGCTTACAGTCGACAGGAGCTGAATGAATTAGCCAAAGTGTTGCTTGCATATCCGGATATTTTAGTGGTTACAGATGATATGTATGAACACATTATCTGGAATGAGGAAGGTTTCAGTAACATACTCAATGCAGCACCGGAGCTTTACGAGCGCTGCATGGTGCTTAATGGGGTGTCTAAAGCCTATTCCATGACGGGATGGCGCATCGGTTATGCAGGTGGCCCGGCGCCTATAATAAAGGCGATGAAAAAAATTCAATCTCAAAGCACCTCAAATCCAGCCTCTGTTTCCCAGGCTGCTGCTGTTGCTGCCCTGGCGGGTGATCAGGACTGTATACAAAGCATGCTAAAAGCTTTCAAGGCGCGGCATGATTTCGTGGTCGACACCCTTAATTCCATCCCGCATATCAGTTGCATTCCTTCTGACGGAACTTTTTATTCTTTTCCCTCGATCCAGTCATTTATTGATAGTCGTGATGATCTAAATTCAGATGTCGACGTTGCCAATCTGTTGCTGGATAAAGTGGGCGTTGCATTGGTACCGGGGTCTGCTTTTGGTTCAGAGGGCTGCATGCGCCTATCCTTTGCCACATCCATGGAAAACCTGGAGAAAGCCTTACAAAGAATCAACCAGGTTTTTAGTGGAAATTGATAAAAAAAGCCTATTGCTGAATAGACC
>JASJBW010000044.1 GCA_030066315.1 Gammaproteobacteria bacterium | reverse complement strand
AATATTTCAACGATTCTTTAATCTCCCGGGCATTGAACGGGAGCATGAAACCCAAAGTCTGGGTTCGGGTGTCATTATTGATGCGGCCAACGGTTATATTTTAACCAACAACCATGTCATAGAAGATGCCTTTGAAATTAATGTGACCTTGCGTGATGGTCGTGAGCTGGTCGCTGAAATTCTGGGAAGGGATCCTGATACCGATGTCGCAGTCATTAAGGTACAAGCCAAACATTTGAAAAGCATAAAATTTGCGGACTCCAACCAACTGCGTGTGGGAGATTTTGTGGTCGCCATTGGTAATCCTTTTGGTCTTGGGCAAACCGTCACATCAGGTATTATTTCCGCTTTGGGTCGTTCCGGTCTAGGTATTGAATCATTCGAGGATTTTATTCAGACGGATGCCTCCATCAACCTGGGTAATTCCGGTGGCGCGCTGGTGAACCTTAAGGGCGAGCTCGTGGGCATTAATACTGCCATTCTGGGAGGCAGTGATGGTTCCAGTGGCAATATCGGTATTGGTTTTGCCATACCGATCAATATGGCTCATGACATTATGCAACAATTGATCGAGTTTGGAGAGGTCAAGCGCGGTCGATTGGGCATCCAAGCCCAGGATTTATCTTCAGATCTGGCACGAGCATTCAACCTCGAAAGTGCCCAGGGCGCCGTCATCACTCAAATAGAGCAAGGTTCACCAGCGCACCAGGCCGGTTTACAGGTGGGTGATGTCATCATTAAAGCCAATGGCAAGGATATTCGTTCATCCTTGGATATGCATAACCTGGTTGGACTCATGCGCGTGGGCCAGAACGTGGAATTGCAAATCATCCGAAAAGGGCGTATCGGCATTATTAACGCCACCATCGAACAAATGAAAGTGGTTACCATAGATGGTGGTGAACTCAGTTATCGTCTTGGTGGTGCCCAGATTGGAGAAATTAAGGAGAGTGATATCCGAACAGGAATGGTAGAGTACCTTAAAGTCATGGATATCATTCCGGGCTCAGCCGCCTGGAACACCGGTCTTAGGAGAGATGACATTATTCATTCGATCAACCGCCAGGTCGTACATAATTTTGAGGAAGCCTATACGGCAGTCAAGAGTAGTCGCTCATTGCTATTAAACATTCATCGTGGCGAACAAGCCATGTACATCCTGATAAAGTAACCATCATGTCTTCCAAGCTTACCCATTTTGATCAGGCGGGCCAGGCACACATGGTCGATGTGGGGGATAAAAGCATGACCCAACGTAAAGCTGTAGCGACCGGGTCTATTGAAATGCAGTCTGAAACCCTGCAACTGATTACCCAGAAAGCTCATGACAAAGGTGATGTCCTGGGCATTGCCCGGATAGCCGCCATTATGGGGGCCAAAAAAACATCCGACCTGATACCGCTCTGTCACCCACTAAGCCTGAATCACATCACTGTTGAGTTTAATATTGATACCAGCCGAAATCGTATTATCTGTGAAGTCACGGCCCAAACCCGTGGTCAAACAGGCGTTGAAATGGAGGCCCTCACCGGAGTGCAGATTGGGTTGTTGACCATCTACGACATGTGCAAGGCAGTCGATCGTGGCATGGTGATGGGTGATATCAAGCTTATCCACAAGTCTGGTGGCAAGTCGGGAGAATGGAATCGAATGCCTTGATAACCCACCCGATGATTATAAATCACCATGTTACTTGGGCCGGTTGATCGACAGAATGTCACCTAATAACGCGTATTGAATGCCCCCCAGGCGCGCCAGTGGATCCATTTTTTTGGTATCTACTTTAGGAACTTGAGTATTAACATCCCTCAGAATGTGGTCATCGATATATGCGGATTGAATTTGACCCAGGATCATCGACATGGGTGTCGCACCAATTTCCATGATGTCGAACAGTTGGCAGTAATAAGCGACCGGGCAGCCTTCAATACGTGGTAGAGGTGACCCCGAGAATTCTGTGGTGGGTAACTGTAAATTTTCCACCTCCGATTGTTCCCTGGGAAAAGTGGCCGAGCTGGCCGTGACCTCTTGTGCTTGCGATCCTGAGGGGATGTGGATTACAAAATCTTGTCTTTCTTCAATGTTTACCCGGGTATCCTTGAAGCTTCCATCTGATTTTTTTCCAACGGATATCATAATGAGTGGTGGATCGCTGGAAACTGCGTTGAAGTATGAAAAAGGGGCCAAATTTAGGGACTGATTATTATTTTGGGATAAAACCCAGGCTACCGGTCGGGGTACCAGGGTTTGTACCATGGTGTGATAAATTTCTGCGGCCGACAACTCAGAAAAGTCTATGTCCATGACACCAGCGTTAACTTAGGTCGGTTAGCCTTGTTGCAGCAATTGACGCAAATCGATTACTGCTGCATTAGCTCGTGAAATATAGGAAGCCATAACCAGGGAATGATTCGCAAACATACCAAATCCTGAGCCGTTCATGATCAATGGAGACCAAATAGTCTCTTGGGTGGATTCCAGTTCCCGAATGATCTGCCGCAAACTGATCAGGGCGTTTTTCTTGCGTAAGATACTGTCAAAGTCTTTTTCTACAGCTTTAAGCAAATGTACCAGCGCCCAGGCGGCTCCTCGCGCCTCGTAAAAAATATCATCAATCTCAGACCAGGGCGTCTTAATGTCAATCTCACGTGAAGTGCGGGTCGATTGTTCCGCCGCCGCATCACCGGCCAGGTCCGTATTGATCCGGGTTTGACCCACGCTGGCACTGAGGCGTTGAGATAAACTGCCCAGTCGTTTTTCTACTTGCCCTAGCCAGTCTGACAGGTTGTCTGCGCGGGCGTAAAACTGTGCTTCTGGATTATTGGGATTTTGCAGGCGTTCCAGGTAGCGATGTAATGCATCCAATCCCTTTTGATATTCGCTTTCCGTGGCCGGAAATATCCAGGATTCGTTATCAAAATTGAATTGTGGTTCGGTAATAATGAGATCCTTGTCTTCCACCGACTGGGATTGTGAACGGCTAAAATCATTCCGCATTGAGCGGGTGATATCTCGGCATTGTATCAGGACACCGTATTCCCAGTTGGGAATGTTATCCAGCCACAGGGTAGGTGGCATGATGTCATTACTCAAATAACCACCGCGTTTATTCAACAAAGTTTCCATCAAATGAATGACAGTGGCCGTCGTGGTACTGCCAATAGTGATGGTGCTCTGGGTTTCCGGAGCCAGCTGCTGGGTGACCTCATTGACATCAAATGCATCTGGTTCCTGGCTCCAAAGCCAGCCCAGTAACAACAATAGCAGCAATATAATCGCCAGTAGTCCACCGGCGAAACCCAATGGATATTCGCTATTTTTGAAGCGCATGAAACCGTCTTTGAATCGGTCGACAAGATCGGTATAGGTCACATTCATTATCTTGAAAATTTTAAATTTTCGTGCAACAGTCGTTGATAATCATTATATACAGATATGGATGACGAAATGAAAACAAATCAGAAATAAACTGAGTTTGTAGTGATGTCATCATGCAATCATTTAGGAAACCTCAATGAAAATCTTAAAAATTCTACTGGCAGGTATAGGCCTTATACTCGTGGTTACCGTATTGGCCGTAGTGGTCTTTCTGGCCACGTTTGATGCCAATCAGTACAAGCAGGATCTGGCGCAGACGATTCAACAGCAAACCGGCCGTGAACTGGTCTTTGAAGGTGATATAGGTTTGACCTTCTACCCGGCTCTGGGGATGAACTTGGGTTCCATGCGTTTTGCCAATGCGCCTGGTTTTGGAGACCAGCCCATGTTGGCGGTGCAAGCGGCCAGTGTCAGTGTAGACCTTTTATCGCTGATCAGTCTATCGCCACAAATCGATCAATTGGTTTTAGAGGGGCTCAATATCAACCTGCAGAAAAATGAACAGGGTAAAACCAACTGGGATGATCTGGTTGTTGAGGAAAAGGCAGCTGTTGATGGCAAACCAGTACAAGATGAAACAGTGGATAAATCACCACGGGACTTATCAACCGTGGCGGGTAGTTTCGGAGGATTTAATATTTCGGGTGCCAATTTGTTATGGAAAGATGCAAGTGCTGGGGTTGAATACCAGGTACAGGACCTGAATTTAACCTCTGGTCGTATGGCACCCGGAGAGGTGTTCCCTGTTCAGCTAAATTTGAATGTTCAGAGCCCCGGGCAACTGGATTCTAAAGTTGCACTGACTGCTCAGGTGCTACTCGATCTACCCCGCATTCAAATGAATTCACTCCAGTTACAAACCAGCGCCAATGGCGCGATGATACCCGTAGATAATCTGCAGCTGGATCTTTCGGGTGATCTGGAATTCAACTTGAATACTCAGAAGCTTGCCATTAATGGCTTTAGTACCCAAGTACAAAGCCAGGGTGGGGTCCTGCTGAAGTCAGAGTCCAATTTTTCGGGTGAGGTTGGATTTGATATAGAAGCTCAGCAGCTAACGGTCGGCGCGTTGGATCTTCAGGCCCACTTAACTGATCCTGCTCTGCCAGCAGGCAAATTGAGCACTGGAATTTCAGCTGGCCAGATGAGCCTGTCGTTACCACAAAATGCGATTGATCTGCAGGAACTTCAATGGACATTGAATGAAAACCGCTTCAGCGGTTTTGTTAAAGTAGGTGATTACACGATACCGGCATTAGATTTTGCCTTAACTACGCCAAATTTTAATGTGGATTCCTTGTTGGGTGAAACAACGGGACCACAACCCGTCGTAAGTGAAACACCCATCCCGGCGGAAGATATTCAGATTAGTCTACCTATGGATTTATTACGTTCTCTAAAACTGAATGGTCAGTTGGAAGTAGGCACCTTGGTAGCCCAAAAGCTAACGTTTAATGAGGTGCTCTTAAAGGTTACGGCCGATTCAGGCATTATTGATTTAAAGCCACTGAAAATGAACCTCTATGATGGCCAGTTTAACGGAGCGGTTCAAGTCAATGCCCAGGGACAAGTGCCGGTATACCAGGTGAATAAAAAATTATCTTCCTTCCAGATTGGGCAGTTCCTCCAGGATTATATGAATGATGATCTGGTTTCTGGTAATGCCAATGTGGATGTGAATCTGACGGCTTCGGGTGAATGGCTCAGTGAGTTGAAATCAAGCCTTAACGGTAGCATGCAGGTTCAAGTGCTTGATGGTGCATTAAAAGGCTTTAATCTGCGCCATGAAGTGGATAAGGCTAAAGCCAAGTTCAAAGGACAAACGGTGCCGCAGCAAGAAGCAAGAAAAACTGACTTCAGTGCATTGAATTTATCAGGGGTCATCAAGGATGGGGTTTTCAGTAGTGACGATTTGAAAGTTGAGGCACCCTTGATTCGTGTGGGTGGCCAGGGTTCAGCCAACCTGGCCGAAGAAACCGTGAATTACCTGGTTAATGCCAAACTGGTGGGTACAACTAAGGGACAGGAGGGCGGTGAAGCCGATGAGTTATCGGGTTTGGAAATACCTGTGGCAATCACCGGGCCGTGGTTAGCCCCTAAGATAGATGTACAGTTAGATGAGATGATGAAAGCACGGCTGGATGCTGAAAAAGCTCGTATCCGTGATGAAGTCGCCAAGAAAAAAGCGGCTGTTGAAAAGCAACTGGCAGCAGAAAAAGCGAAGCTGAAAGCGGCCCAGGAAAAAGAGGCAGCCGCAAAAAAAGCGCAGTTACAGAAAAAGAAAGAATTGGCGGAAGCAAAACACAAAGCAGAACTCGAAGCCAGAAAAAAAGCCGAGAAAGAAAAGGCTGAGAAAAAGTTGGAAGAGAAGTTGAAAAAACTTTTCTAGGCCTATCATCGGTTTTGACAGTTGATATGACCGCCATTAGTAATTTATTGCTGCCCTGGTTTGAACGTCATGGTCGTAAGGATTTGCCCTGGCAAATTCAACCGGATGCCTATCGGATTTGGTTGTCCGAGATCATGCTGCAACAAACTCAGGTGGCGACGGTCATCCCTTATTTTAAAAAGTTTGTAGCCTCTTTTCCGACGCTGGTTGATTTGGCGAATGCCAGGCTGGACGAAGTACTGCAACACTGGGCCGGTCTGGGATATTATGCACGCGCAAGGAATTTGCATAAGGCTGCTATGATTGTCCGGGATGAATATCAGGGAGAAATTCCTTCTGATATAGATTTATTGATGGCCTTACCGGGTATTGGCCGATCCACGGCCGGTGCAATTCTGAGCCTGGCCCATGGTCACTATGCCCCTATTTTAGATGGCAACGTCAAACGTGTATTGGCCAGGTTGTACCAGGTGTCAGGCTGGCCGGGTAAAACTGCCACGCAAAAACAGTTATGGAAGCTGGCCGAGACACAAACACCCTCTGAGGATGTTCGCCACTATAACCAGGCGATGATGGACCTCGGCGCCCTGGTTTGCCGACGCACCCAACCAAAGTGTGAGCACTGCCCACTGTCATCGCTCTGCCAAAGTTTTCTATACCAAACCCAATCACAATACCCACAGGCAAAACCCCAAAAAAACCGACCTCATAAACATTGCTGGTTACTACTACACAGTCATAATAATCATTGGTTATTGGAACGACGTCCTCCAAAAGGTATCTGGGGAGGGTTATGGTCTTTACCGGAGCTGGAGTCCCTGGACTTGTTGCAGCAATGGCAGGTGGATGAATTTGGCGTCAGCCTGTCACCGAGCGCAAAACAGGAAAAATTGTTGCGACATAAATTTACCCACTTCGACCTGACGTTATCTTTGGTACATATCCCATTTTCGGAGAACTCAACGGCTTATGCAGACTTAACTGCACATCTGACTGACAACAGACGATGGGTCAGGCGGGATCAACTGGATCGGTATGGATTGCCAGCGCCAGTAGCATCTATTTTACGTAATCTGTAAACGTTTGCCATTGTTGCGATAGTTGTTGACTGATTTCTGAAGGTGGTTTGCACTTCAACGGCCCCTGGTCATTATCCAGTATTTTCAATTGCATCAATTTATCCACAGCATCAGAAACATCAAAATCAATCTGGGTATCAAAGTGTTCCATAAACCATTGCTCACAAGCATTATCCAACTCATTCTTATCAGCTATTTTTCGGCTGTTGAGTAAAGCATACGCCAAAATGGCTTCCTTGATTTCTTCCTGCCTGGCCAGATCAACCAGGTAAGTGATAGCACCTGCATTATTGTCCAGGTTATGAAAATATAAATTTTGTGCCAGAGTAGCCATGTAGCGAGTCTTTTGAATGAAGATCTTGCTGATCTGACGCCAGATCAGCATGACAAAGCCTGTGACAGCAATGACAATGGTCCAGGGATTGACAGCTGCAGTGATTTTGCTGATCGTGGCAAAAAGGCCACCTGCAGTTCCACCGCCACCAGTAATGCCAATTTTTAACTTATCAAAGGTTTTGATACGGACCTGGCTGTTAGGAAATAACATTTCCAGGTCAGGACGAAGGATGTCCTTAAACAGTTTTAAATGGATGCCAGGTTTAGATGCCGAATCCTTGTAACGAATCAATAAGAACAGGCGCTGGTAACGTAGCAGGTTAACCGTCCTTTTTTTCAGAAACAGGTGTTTCCAGTCTCTTACCTGAAAACTCTTGTTGCTCTTCCCGCGATAGAATAGTGCGATATCGGCAAAGTGATCAAAATTGATACTGATCTCAAGACCATAAGGTGATGTCTTCTCCAGTGCGATTTCTATCTGGCGTTGGTTAAGTTCGGAATAGTTGGCAGCTATGAGTAATTTGCGCAGTTCATTGATGCAACTCTTGGCATCGCCCTCAAGGGGTTCATCGAGTAATAATTCGCGATCGGGATTGAATGGCTGGTACTGTTTTTTTAAGGCAATCAGGCGTTGATAAAAACGGTAGGCCAGCACTTGCCTTAATAAATGGATAACCTTCAGGTGTGGTTCTGAGAGACCGGACTGTTCAATTTTATGGACCAGACCAGAAGTCGAAACAGGAATAAAATGATCAAATTGAGAAATCGAGGATGGAGTAGACATTAAAGGAGGCAAAGCAAAAAGACGTGTCTATGCTCTATAGTGTTGCAATGGGTTCGATTATGACCGTTCCATTTCATGGGCGAGTTCGAGCAATTCCTTCAATCTTTCCTGAGCCTGCCGATTAGCTCCAGGCCCAGCGGTTGGAATCATCTCACGAGGACGTAATTCACGACCATCAGCAGCGTGCACTCGGATTGGGCTGATCGGTTGTCCAGAGTCGCGATCTCGAAAAATGATAGGCTCCTGACCTTCGCCATAAATCCATTTGTCGCCCCACTGGGTCAGTGCAATGAGTAGAGGCATGAGTTCCTTACCCTTGCTGGTCAATAGGTATTCATGGCGTTTAGCCCCTTCCTTGATCGGTACGCGTTCTAATATTTCATTCTCACACAGTTTTTTCAGGCGAGAGGTCAGTATGTTACGGGCTATACCCAGGTGGCGCTGGAATTCTTCAAATCGACGAATCCCAAAGAATGCTTCACGAATGATCAACATTGACCAGCCTTCGCCTAAGATGTCTAGGACGTGAGCAATCGATCCATTTAAAGGATCAAATCTTTCCATTTTCATAAAAAGTAACCGGTCAAATATGCTAAAACATATGTAGGAGCTTAACTCATAGAAGCGCTAAATTATAAGGTTTTTATGCGCTATTGTGGCATGGAATTTCCCTCTACCCCGATAAATTGAGTGATAATGACTATTTCTTTTAGGTGGGGTAGCCCATTTACAGATTCATTTTAGGTTCAGGCCCATGAGTCATAATAACCGTGTCTTTAATACAGAGGCCTAAATTATGAAAATGTTACTGGCTGCAGCTTGGGCTGTGATTCTTACCTTTTCAACTTCATCAAGAGCCGATCTCTATCTCGAGTTGGGATTTGAGAACGGTGGTGATGAACTGATCGGGACCAATACCGGGGAAGAAATTTCAGCCGGTGGCGGATTGAAGTTTGCAGGAGGTATACAAAATCCACTCAATGACGAGGGTACGGCCTCTTTGCGACTGGCGGTGGGATATCTATTTGATAATATCAACGCCGATAATGGCGAAGCAGATATAGATACGTTGACCTTCGATGTGACTTACCTGATCAATTCTGGTCCGCATAGCTTTGGTGTCGGCCCTACCATACACCTGGCTCCGGAATATACCGATAACGTGGCTGGCTTCCCCCCCCT
>JASJBW010000043.1 GCA_030066315.1 Gammaproteobacteria bacterium | reverse complement strand
GTCCTTGAGATTGTTTTACCCGGTGAATTATTTACCAGACAAGGAAGGATCCCAAGGTTCAAGAGCATCCAGACTCTTGCCTTCTAGAATCGTATCGACTCCACCAAAATAATCTCTGGTTTCACCGAATTCTTCAGTGACTACGGTCCATACTGTATCTTTATACTTGAAGTAAAAAGAACAACTGGTGATATAACCGGACTGGTTGGATATACAGACTTTGCCGTCTCCCCTTACCTTCCAGCTATAGTTAAAGTATCTTTTACCATCCCAGATGAAATCCAGACGACCGCTTTCCTGGTAGTGGGCCCCGCCATTGGACCATTGCTGAGTATTGCCCGAGAGATGCGCGATGGTCTCTTCACGGCCCATCAAAACAGCACCGTCATCGAGTATTCTTTGCATAAGCGTAGTCGCCTCGCGAGGCTTTTGAATACTTCTATCTAACCGGGAACCTGCTTGACCGGTAAATAAACCAAGATCGTCTTTTGATGAAGTACCACAAGCGACTAACCCCAATGATACCGCTAGTACCAGTAGCAATGTTGTCATTTTTTTATACATTACATCCTCCCATTCTGAGAAAGCAGATCGAGGTATTACCATTCCGAAACACCGCGATTTTTTCTAGCTATAAACATCCATCACCTGATGATCTAGGCATGTGATCGTATGAGTCAGAACAAACTCTAGAGGCAGTGAACACCCTGACACCAGCCTAGTGCTATATAGCACTATGCCTAACATCGATTAACGTGTCAAGTGCTTCCAACCTGTCCAGCGGCCAGTGCATTGAACGCGATCATAACCCTTGATGATCGGATACCTGGAGTCAGAGTTCAGCTCTACAAGCTTTTGCAGTTCGAGCCATCATCTTTCAGGGTACACAGACTGAGATCGTCAAAATGAACCCCCTGGGAGACATTGGAGTGGGAAAAATCAACGTAAAGTGTGAACGCCTGAATGGTCGCGGTACCTTCAGGTGCCGTTGCTATACCGGTATCGAGAAAAATCCATTCACCCGCAGTTGATCCGTTGTTGATTTCATTCGAAGTTTTAGCGGGTGCTTTACTGCCGCCTGCAGTCTCTACCGTTCCGAGGTCCTTTCCTGCTGCATTAAAAAAGGATACCTGAACGATACCAAATACAGGCGTCCCTTTCAGTTTTCTGGCAGTCATGCCATACCCCGTCAAGCGCCATTGTGAACCCGGTGCTGCAGCAAACTCCTGGAAGCTACCGGATACTGAACCTATGAAAAACGGAGGATAGGGAACAGATCGACTGTACCCGTAGTGGAACATTGATTGCTTGCCGTTACGCGCTTGATCTTTTGAGTACATCCCCTGATCAAAAAGGTTCCAGCCTCCTTCATCAGGAGCAGTTTTAAGCTCGAAGCCCGGATCCTTGAGAAGATTGTTTTCATCGGAAAAAGCGACCTTGGGAACCATAACCATTAGGGCACTCAGTAATGCGGCGCAAAGAACGAAACGTTTTTTGTTCATGAACTACACCTCGCGATATTGACTCATTCAGTATATGCGCGGTGGTTTTTGTTTCGCAAGTTTATGGTTAACCCAAACTCAAAGTTTCATTCATAAAATAGCAAGCTAAAAATAAAGACTCACCTTTTGATGTCCAGCTTTTATCAACGGGTATGGAATTGTTTTACGATGTTACACAACTTTTCTGCAACAACAGATAGTTGCTTGGTAGCAGTTTCAACCTCGACGGAATCGGTGGCGGTTCGATTCGTGGCTTCATTAATATTAACCACACTGTGATTGATCTCCGCCGATACCTGGCTGTGTTGTTGCGCAGCATCTGCAATTTTTTGGCTCATGCTAGAAATGCTGTTTACCGACGTAATAATCTTGTCAAGGGAGTGCCCTGCGTTTTCAGCCTGGGTCACACTTTGATCGGCTTGCTGTTTACCTTGCGTCATGACATTGACGGCATCCTTGGTGCCACTTTGCAGGCTTTCTATCATCTGTTGTATCTCCAGCGTGGACTGCTGGGTTCTCTCCGCCAGCGTCCTGACCTCGTCAGCAACCACGGCAAAACCCCGGCCCTGCTCACCTGCACGCGCAGCCTCTATCGCTGCATTAAGTGCAAGCAAATTGGTTTGATCGGCAATATTCCGGATCACTTCCAACACCACATTGATATCATTACTTTCTTTTTCGAGTTGCGCGATCACGCCACCCGCTTTATCCACTTCACTCGCCAAGGAATTAATCGCAACAATCGTTTCATCCATCACGACTTTTCCGTTTTGTGCTTCCTCGTTGGTTATGGATGCAGTTTTGGCCGCCTCATCCGCATTCGTATGGACCTCATCAACAGTTGCTGACATTTGACTCATGGCCGAGGCCACTTGGTCAGTTTCAGCACGTTGTTTTTCCACGCTGGTGGCCGTTTGTTTGCTCACAACACTCATATGATCGACCGACTCATTCAGATCAGCAATATAGTCACGTATCTCATCGACCATGGTTTTTAGTTTGCCCACAAACATGTTAAACCAGTACACCAGTTCACCCAGCTCATCATTCGATTTAAACTCGAGTGATTGGCTGAGATCACCTTCACCTACAGCAATATCCTTGATTCTATGCATAACAGAAGTGATGGGTTTAACCACCACTCGATTCAACACCAGGGTCAATGCCAACAAGCCCATCACAAACATGGGCACAATGACACTGAGCTCTCCCCATAGATTGTTTAATGCAGCCGCATCCACTTCCGCCAATGAATAACTGATACGGACCGCACCACCTACGGTACCTGGCTCAACCTTGCGATGACACTCCAGGCAATCAGTACCGCGGGTATTTTCGGTGAGTAGATAAGGTTCCACTATGGTGAGGACACGCTCACCATTAACCTCTTGAAGTTCGATGACTTGTTCACCGGCCAGAGCTCGATGATCAAGTTCATCAACCGGTAATTCACCGGGTAAACCATCCCCAAACTTTTTAACAATGGATTCACCGCGATTCACCCGTACATCGACAACACCCGGCATTTCTAACATCTTTTCACGCAAGACCTCACGCTCTTCAATCACATCCGCGATCATCAGGGTGTTTAGTGAATCGAAATAAAACGCATTCATGCCTTTCACTTGAGAGATAGCTTGCTCTAAGTTGCTTGAACGGGCAGCAAAATAGGAATGTCCAACCAACACCACCACGATCATTAATAGAATGACGCTAACAGAAAGGCTTATTTTTATGTTGAGTGAACGCTTTACACTTTTCGGTTTTGAAGCAATTTCATCTTGCATGGTGCTGTCTCTATTCGATTTTCCAATGATTTTCTGTAATGACTTCAAGGCCTTTATTACTCCATGGGGGCGCGTCCACCTAATGCCAGGTAATAGCGCGCTAATTCGTCTACTTCACTGTCACTGAGTGCTTTGGCGACCTTACCCATCACACCGTTAACATCACTCTTACGCGATTCATCAGCAAAGCTCGATAAACTGGATGCAAAATAGGTCAATGGCATACCCGCCAGCGCGGGGGCATCGTACTGATCCAACTTGCCCTGCCCATCATCACCATGGCAGCTGGCACACGCATCGATGTTTCGCCCTGCATCGCCGGTTTTAACCAGGGCAGGTGCAGCCAGAGGTGTGACACCACCTTGTGCGGGTAATGATTTAGACGAAAAGTAGATAGCCACGTCAGCTAACTGTTGTTCGTCCAGTTTACGTATCATCTTATTCATGCGGCCACCATCACGTTCACCCGCCTTGAAATGTTGCAGCTGCTTCAATAAATAAGTGGCACTTTGAGCCACCAGGTGGGGGATTTCAGGATCATCACTAACACCCGCATCACCATGGCACCTGTCGCACTTGCCCAACAAGGACTCCACGCGTTGTGCATCCGCACCTGCCAGTAACACAGCGGCATCCGCACCCAGTGCTGGATAACTGAACATTAAACTGAAGGTAAGGATGAGGTAATGTGGAAATCCGCCCGGATATCCCGTTCGATTTGTGTTTTTCATAGTGACTCCTGTAAGACCTGCCTAGTAAATCGGCATCAAACAGAATAACTTTAGAAAAAATAGGGGAATAATCGCGTCGTTTAAAGGTGAGCAGTCGATTCGCAGCAATGATGAGACTATTGAATTTTAGGAAGACTGTCGATCGGTCTCACGATCATCGTATCAATAAATAAATCCTTGTATTTAATTAATTTTTACAAGTTTGGAAAGCTTACAGGATGATTATCATTCGACGTGATTAACCCTTACTCCGGTTCACCTCATCCACTTGTTCATTGAGCGTCCATAAATCATATAACCATCCAAGCAAGAATAACCCTCCAGTAAATAACCAGATAAATCCGGTAATCCACTTACCCAGATAGAATCGATGAATGCCAAAAATACCCAGAAAAGTTAAAAGAACCCAGCTGATGGTGTAATTTTTTTCACCCATTGCATATTTCAGGTCGGCTTCCCGGTCCATGCCTGGTATCAGAAACAGATCGATGATCCATCCAATGAGCAGTAGGCCCAATGTAAAAAAATAAATGGTGCCAGAGATAGATAACCCAAAATAAAAGCGGTGTGCTCCCATGAATCCGAAAATCCACAGGATATAACCAATCAACTTGCTATGAGTATTATTGTCTGCTGTCATACCTATTTACACATCCAAAAACATGATGAAAATTCCTCCAGCTATAAAAAGCAGGCTGGTGATGAAGGGTGTAATGTTATACATGCTGACCCCTGGAATCAGTACGCTTTGATCTGGACTCTTAGGATTGTAATAAATCACAATCTGGTTTTTACCTTGATACATCGCCTTGATCTTTTTTAATGAACCCGACGTTTTATTGATTGCATCGGAAAAGGTCACCCGCGTACCTTCATACAACTTACCGTGAATTTGGTAATGATACTTGAAATTCACGATATCGGCTGAGGCCTGGTCTGCCGTACCATTAACTTCCTTACCCCGATAAATCACGCTTTTCAATTCGGCACTGTCAAGGTCGCCCACAACGCTAGGCCAACGATGACTGCTCAAAGCCTGCCTTAATCGGACGATCAGGTATAAAGTGATCAACACTCCCAGCAGAATAAAAACACCACCGATTATGGTCATAAGCGATTGATTCATTGAATGAATGATATTTATTTTAATTTAACCGCAGTACCACTCACGCTGACCATCATCATGGCACCTTTCTGCCCCACTACTTCATAATCGATATCAATACCAATAATACCGTTAGCACCTAATGCCTGGGCCTCTTCTTCCATGTCACTAAATGCAATCGCTCGCGCTCGACCCATCTCTTTTTCATAAGCACCGGAACGACCCCCGACAATATCTCTGATGGCGCCAAAAATATCACGGAAAATATTGGCCCCTAGTATCGCTTCACCCACAACAATACCCAGATAATTTTCAATCTGATGCCCTTCAATTACCGCGGTTGTTGTCTTCAACATAGCTGTCTCCTATCAATACGATTAATGGTGAATCTACGTCGATCACATAGGGTTGTCCATTCAAGTGTTAAAAAACCATAACTTTCTGGAAGATCTAAAAGTAAATCAATTTAGAAAAGCACTTGCAAAACTATAAAACTAGTTTTATAGTTTCTTTATGAAAACTGAAACACTCAATTTAGAAATGGCTGCTCAGGGTTTTGCTGCAGCAGGCGCTCCTGCACGTTTATTAGTCCTGAGAGTCCTGGTTCGCGCGGGTATCGATGGGCTGGCAATTAATGAAATCCAGCAAAGGGCTCAAATCCCGGCCTCTACGTTGGCGCATCATCTCAAATCCCTGGCTGCAGGAGGCTTGATAGAACAGGAAAAACAAGGGCGCACCGTGATCAATCGCGCCAATTATCCTCACATCGAAGCACTGGCTCACTTTCTCACGCATGAATGCTGCGCCGACTCCGGTTCGAACAAGTGCTCGTGAAGATGCATAACATCCATATTTCATTACTGGGGGGTTTGTCCAGTAGGGCCGCCATTATCCCTCCAGAACTGAAGATTTAAATTTAAGATTGGGGACAATTTCATGATAAATGAGGAAACGATAAAATGCTCCAAGGCCATTGTCGATGAATCACCCTGTTGCACACCAGGCAGTGAAAACACTTCCTGTTGTGCCCCGGATGAAACTGTCGCCAAAAGCTGCTGCAGTAATGACAACACCGATATCAACGAAGACACTCCTGCGACCGGTTCATCCAGTTGTTGTGACGATACTCCAAGTACGAGTCAGAAAAGTCGTTTAACTCTTTTACTGGAGCCGATGCGATCAGCCTGGAGTTTGATCATCTTACTGCCTCTATTGGTGCTGGTCCTGGATCGTGAAAATTTTGGGGAAATGATACAAATAGCCACTTCAGCCTTGGCAGGTACCGCGCCCTATATCGTTTTCGCGGTTTTATTACTGGCTTACTTGAAAGCCAGCCAGGCTGAAAACATGGTATCAGAGGCTTTCAAGGGAAGGGAGAACCGGATGATCTTGTTAGCAGCCCTTTTCGGCGGTCTGGCACCTTTTTGCTCCTGTGAGGTCATCCCTTTTATTGCAGGCCTGTTGGCCCTGGGCGCCCCCGTGTCTGCGGTAATGGCTTTTTGGTTATCTTCACCCTTAATAGACCCACCCTCATTGATGATCACAGCAGGTGCACTGGGGTGGGAATTTGCGATTGGCAAGGCCTTGGCCGCCGTCTTCCTGGGTCTTTTCGGCGGATTTGGTGTGAAGTATTTGATGCATACCTTTGCTTTTCAAAATCCCCTGAAGAATCACACCATCAGTGGTTGTGACAGTGGCACTTGCGGCGTTGAAAAACCTTTTAGTGGTCATCCGAACTGGACTTTCTGGAGAGATAAGGCTCATCGCCAGGTGTTTGCTGAGCAGGGTCTAGAGAACGCCCTGTTTCTGTTTAAATGGTTAAGTCTGGCCTACCTATTGGAGGCATTACTCATTTTGTACGTGCCTGCCAGCCTGATCGGAGGCCTGGTGGGTGGTGATGGTTTTGGCTCCATAGTCACAGGCGCCCTGGTTGGCATGCCTGCTTACCTGAACAGTTATGCTGCTCCACCCCTGGTAGCTGGTCTCATGGAACAGGGTATGAGTATCGGGTCAGCCATGGCTTTTATGGTTGCAGGTGCGATCAGTTCCATCCCGGCGATGACCGCTGTATGGAGCCTGGTTAAAAAGCCCGTTTTTGCAGCCTATCTCGGATTTGGTGTAGGCGGTGCCATTTTATTTGGCTCGGGTTTTGCCGCTATCATGAGCCTGTAAATTCGGCCAACCCTTCATACACGTGATATGCCTTTAGACCCTAAATACCAGCGGACCAAGAAATACTATTCTTGCAAAGCTCATAGTTAATTAAACTCAAATTCAACATTCACAGAAGGCAGTTTAATGATTGCTCAACTGACTGATGCAGTTAATACCAGTTAATGCTATATGGTGCATCATTCATTCATCAGGTTGCCAATAAACAATCTGCATGGGTAACAGTTCCTCATCATAAACTGATTTTACCGGCAAGCTTATGAGATCCATTGCATTTTTAGCTGACACAGCGCAGATCAGTGCATCCACAATATCATCCCGTAACACCTGTTGACGCAAATACCTTGACATCGCTTGATTTATTATTTCCTCTGCTCTGTGAAAGTGCTTTACTAATAATGCCAATCTTTCTTCAAAGCCCTGTTGTGTTTTCTTGTTATGCCGCATGGCCTGCTTGTTATTGATGGCCCAGAATCCCAATTCCGGATGGCACTCCATGACTTTATTTCTCTGTGGCTCCTTTTGTAAAAAGTCATCCACTTCCCTTATTTTTGACATGATATTAAAGGTTTGTCGGGATAAACCGCGACCGGTGCAAGCTCGATTGGCCTCATTGGCTTGCTGGTAATCCCTATATTCAAGAGCACAACGCGAGGGGGCAGGAAAAACACTGGCATGGCGATAAGGTTTCAGACAATTTCTTGCCAACACATCACATTGGCGTTCATGTTGATCATCCCGGTTAAGGCCAATTGGAATATCAACCAAGACTCGTTTAGCGCTAGGTAAAAAAGGGGATAATTCAAGAATACAGGGAAAGATACCTATCTGATATTCAGCATCATCCAATCCTATGTAGAACCATCCCGCCTTACAACCATCGATGCCGATATACTTCAAATCCGGAACACTCTAGCCTGATTTCCGATCCTTGATCTTATCATCAATATATTCATCGACTCCTAGGGGATCCCGGCCATGTTGACGAATGAGAGCCAGTGCCGGTGTACCATATCTTCGTACCCACTGAACCAATACCTGATCACTGATACGGGTACCCGATTTAAGCTGTTTTTCTAACCTGATGAGACCTTCATCGGAAATCCGGTTGGACCTGGATACACCCGGCTTGGGTCGATGATCAGTCATCAATCGCCGTCAACATCAACATCCTGCTCAATGTGATCGAGTGCTTTATCCATTTCCTTTTCACTGGCTACCGTATGCTTACCCGGCTGGGGTTCACCATTGGGCCACTCACCAAAAGGATAAGGCTTGTAATCACTATTGAATGACAGGTATTGTAAAATTTCATAGATATAGGTCGACAGATTTTGTCCCAGATCTAGTAATTTCTCATTGGTTTCATCTGTAATTAATTTGAGCAGGAATTGGAACACAATAATCGCTACCAGAACGACCTCGGCAATACCATAAAATATTGCAAACAACAGCATGTACAACCCTCTTTTCCAGGTCGATGTTTGCTTAAGATTTTTTTTATAATCGCGACTCATTTTCACTCCTTACCATTCTTATCAATATAAATCTTTGGTCCATGAACCAAAAATCAAGCCTATTCAGATCAGCGGCCCTCGAGGAGCTTGATGATAGGATGCCGGATGCGGTTTACGGGTCAGCAGGTTTCTTATCTGCCAGTGCTCTGACACAGGAATACGTTCATTAATCTGGATATCACCATTCTGATCTGTCGCAATCGGTTTACCATTTTTATAGAGGATACGGTGACTGGTCTGGGCTGCAACACGCTTACCCGGGGTAATAATTCCGGTCAGATTGAGTGGATCGGCACAACTAATCGCGATCATCTGCTCATCATTTGACTGTTTGCGTGTCTTCCTAATCAAGGTAAC
>JASJBW010000049.1 GCA_030066315.1 Gammaproteobacteria bacterium | reverse complement strand
TATCTCAATGCCAGCCTGGGCCTGTGTATGAGCGCTGAAATATACCAGCAGGCCGAGGATATGTTACGTGATGCTGACATCGCCATGTATCGCGCAAAGGAATCTGGAAGAGGTCGAATTGATGTATTTAACCAGGAAATGCATGACCAGGCGATCGAAGTCATGCAGATGGAGAATGACTTGCGCCATGCGGTTGAAAAGAAGGAACTGGAAATCTTTTTTCAGCCGGTCGTGGATATTCACAAGGATAAAATTGCAGGCTTTGAAGCGCTACTGCGCTGGCAGCACCCCCGGTTGGGTTTTATCTCACCCGAAGTTTTTATACCACTCGCTGAAGACACCAGTTTGATTAATGACATTGGAACCTGGGTTATGCTTAGAGCGTGCCAGGTGGTCAGGGAATGGAACCTGGAATTTGGTCAAGGAGAATCATTAGGGTTGTCAGTAAATATCTCAGGCAAACAACTGATTCATCCGGACCTGGTGCCGATGATTCAAAGTATACTGGCCTCTACCCGGTTTGATCCGCGTTTATTGCACTGCGAAGTGACCGAATCCGTGATGATCCAGCACAAGGAACGCGCAACTGAGGTGATCAAGCAGCTCAAAGCGGATGGTATTAAGGTCAGTGTAGATGATTTTGGTAAAGGTTATAGCTCACTGACCTACCTTCAGGAATTTGACTTTGATATTCTAAAAATCGATAAGGATTTTGTGCAGGATATGGGCGAGCATGGCAAGGGGTTGCAACTGGTTAAAACCATGTTATTACTGGCTCGAGACTTTGACATGACCGTAGTGGCAGAAGGTGTCGAGCAAAACGATCAGCTGAATCGGTTACAGGCCATGGGCTGTCAATTGATTCAAGGGCACTACTATGCCAAACCCATGCGTGAACCGGAGATACATGAGTTGCTAAAGCGTGGCGCATTAAAGAAGGCTTCCCTGTTGATCAGTTCACGTCAGGACGATCCGGATGACGGCGTCCAAGTGATACCGACCGTATCTTGAATCCTGCCTTTCTACGGGGGCGAGTGTTCGTCCATATCGGTTTGTCCAATATGCTGGAAAAAGCCTATGACCCATAGACAGAAAGCGATAAAACAGCCAAAGGTTATGATCGGTAAGACATAGGCTAGAACACGAGATGGGCTATCCATATCAGTGAAGTACCAGGATGGAACTGCAATCATTATGATGATGATTAAACGCAAATACATGATTTACCTCTCGAGTACTTTAACGAGATATTAACGCCGGTTCCCGGCTTTGTCATAATATAAGCACAAAATATCATGTTAATTTGATCCAAGACAAGACACATCATGGCGATCAAACAGGAGGGTAAACAGCGAGTCACGTGCATCCGTTAAACCAACTTGATCTAGCCCAGATCCGGCAAAGCTTGTCAGCACCGGGAGGCACCACTTTTGATGTGCCACACTTGTGGTCACAACAAGAATGTCATGACGCGGCAGTTTTATTGCCGTTAATCCGTCAAGCTGAAGCCTGGCATTTATTGTTCATTCGTCGTGCTGAAAACAAGCATGATCATCATAGTGGACAGGTGGCCTTTGCGGGAGGTAAATATGAACCACATGATGAGAATCTGCACGCCACTGCCTTACGTGAAGCGCAGGAGGAAATTGGTCTTGAGCCCAATCATGTGGAGATCCTGGGAGAACTGGGGCCTCATTACAGCATCAGTCGTTTCCAGATTAAGCCGGTAGTAGCGCATATACCCTGGCCATACCCATTAGCTCTGGATCAACAGGAAGTCGCGCGGGTCTTTACCATTCCCCTGAGCTGGTTGGCCAATCATCGCAATTATCGTTTGGAGCAAAGGCAGTATGAAGGGCGCTCGTTCCCGGTGGTTTACTATGCAGAATATGATCAGGAAATTTTATGGGGCGCGACCGCACGCATGACCTTGTCACTGATAGATATTCTACAGTAGTCTAAAACGCTAGAAGCCTAAATGCGGTGATAAGATGCAAGGTTATTCAGGATGGGTTTTATCGATACGTGAAAACATTTCATCATAAAGTATCCAGGCTTTACGCGCTTCTTCCGCATCAATCTTGGCAATGATATTACCGACACTGATCATGACATAATCACCGACCTGTAAGTCCTGATCCAGCATCATCAATAAACTGGCTTCGCGTTCAATACCACGGGCTTCACAGACAGCACGGTAACCGTCGATTTGTTTAACCTGCATAGGAATGCCGAGACACATGATAAAAGCCTTTTAAAAATAATGAACCATTGATAACCTAACTAAGTGTATTGATTATATAGTTATATCTACATTGATCTGAGTCAATACGATAGAAATAGCTTTATTTATAATAAATTATTCTAAAAAAGCGCGAATTTTAAATGGGCTCGATTCACACTCTCATTCTGGGAATAGGCAATACCTTGCTCACTGATGAAGGTATCGGTGTACACGTGGTCAATTCTCTGCAAGCGCAAACTCAGCGCGAAGACAATATTACGTTTATGGATGGTGGAACATTGAGTTTCACCTTGGCAGATTCGATTGAATCTTGCGAACATTTGATCGTGGTGGATGCATCGGAAATAAAATCACAGCCCGGTGAGGTTCAAGTGTTTGAAAATGAAGCCATGGATCATTTCATCAGTACGGGTAATAAAAAAAGCGTACATGAAGTGGGCCTGGTTGACGTGATGTCCATAGCCCTGCTGGCAGGGCGATTACCCATGAAACGCGCTCTGGTCGGTATTCAACCGGATTCTTTGGATTGGGGCTCTGAACCGACCGAGGCTGTAAGACAGGCCATTCCCAAGGCTTGTGAGAAAGTTCATGATTTAATCAGGCGTTGGCAAGCATGAGTGGTTTTAATCTTCCCATCGAAGTTGCAGAACCCAGGACGGGCATGGCTCATGCGGTTTTGAGCGAATTAAGTGATCATTTGCCGGCGTTAGTCGATGAAGGAAAGCAGCATGTGATTGATTTAACCAGTTTGCCCATGACTGAAACGGATAAACGAGAGCTGCAAGATTTATTGGGAAAGGGCGAGGTATCCATCACCCTCTCGACCATTGGCGACAGTCAGATTTTTGAAACCAAGATTAACGGTATCTGGTGGATTAAACATTATGGTGCTGATGGTCAATTGATCTCTGAGCTGATCGAGATTACTCGTGTACCCGATATCATAAAAAGTCATTCGGAAGAAATCAGAATATCCATCGATGAAATCCACAAACTCCTTAAATCCAACGAAACAGGAGAATAGGTATGAGTGAAAATAAAAAGGAGCTGGCCGGCGAATTACAACGTCATGGCATCAGTCGGCGAACTTTCCTGAAGTTTTGTACCAGTATGGCCTCGGCCATGGCTTTAACACCCGCTGCAGCGGCTGAAATGGCAGAAAAGTTAGCTGCCGTGCGTCGTCAGTCGGTTATCTGGCTATCCTTCCAGGAATGTACGGGTTGTACCGAATCGATTACACGGGCACATAAACCGAGCCTGGAGAGCCTGATCTTTGATTTTGTCTCACTGGACTACCACCATACCTTGCAGGCAGCCTCGGGACACGCTGCTGAAGAAGCCCGTGAAAAAGCGATGCATGAAAACGGCGGTCAATATATTGTCATTGTCGATGGTTCAATACCGATCAAGGATGATGGCGTATATTCCACTATTGCGGGCATAACCAATCTCGACATGCTTAAACAGGTGGCTGAGGATGCGGCCGCGATTGTGTCAGTCGGTAGCTGTGCGGCTTATGGTGGGTTGCCCAAAGCAGCACCCAATCCCACCGGTGCAGTGGCGGTCTCCGATATCATCAAAGACAAGCCCATTATCAATATTCCCGGTTGTCCTCCCATGCCCGTGGTAATGACCGGTGTGTTGGCGCATGTGCTGACTTTTGGTATCCCTGAACTGGATAGCCTGGGGCGTCCGTTGTCATTTTTCGGCGATTCCATACATGATCGCTGCTACCGTCGTCCTTTTTATGATCGCGGTGAATTTGCCAAAAGTTTTGATGATGAGGGCGCACGAAAGGGCTGGTGTTTATATGAACTGGGTTGTAAGGGTCCCATCACGCATAATGCCTGTGCCACGATTAAATGGAATAATGGGACTTCTTTCCCCATTCAGTCAGGGCATGGATGCATAGGTTGTTCCGAACCGGATTTCTGGGATGCCGGTGGATTCTATAAGGCGCTTTCTACCGGAACGGCAAATCCCGGTGGTTGGGCCACAGCAGCTCTCGTTGCGGGAGCAGCCGCAGGGGTTGGGTCTGCCTTGATCAATAAAGGTGTCAAAGCTCAAGCCAGCAAGGAACATAAAACCGTGACCATTCAAGATATGGGGGCTAAAGATGAATGAAATTGAATTATTGAACTGGGCGCGAGGACCGGGTCTGTCCTATGCGACCCTGATCATGGTGTTTGGTATTACCTTGAGAGTGATTGAAATACTGTCATTGGGACGGCCACACGAATATGCCGAGGTTCGTTCCGATGGACGGATTGATGGTTTAAAGATGATTGTGAAAAGCTCCCTGCCAGAAACCCGCCATTGGAAATACATTACGGCGGCCTACATTTTTCATGTTGGCCTGTTAATTGTGATCTTTTTCTTCATTCCCCATACCCAGTTATTTCGGGATGTGTTTGGAGTGTTTTGGGGAGGTTGGCCTAATTACATTATTGACTTTTTTACCGTGCTCAGTATTGCCGCAATGTTGTATACCCTGGTGGCGCGTTTCTATGATCCCGCTCGCAGGGTCTTGACTCGTATACCCGATTACATTGCCTGGCTGGTGACCTTCCTACCCTTGGTTACGGGTTACATGGCATTCCATCGTTTATGGATGGATTACACCACTATCCTGGCGTTACATATTCTATCGGTAGAATTGTTAATGGTGGTTCTACCATTTACCAAGTTGACCCATGCCATCACCTTCGCTTTTTCACGTTATTACCAGGGCTCTAAGAACGGCCGTCGGGGGGTTCATACATGAGTACTTCATTTGAGCAGGGCATCAATGTTCTCAGAGAGCAGATCGATGCACCCATAGCATCCTATTTTTCCAGCTGTACCAACTGTGGCCTCTGTGCGCAGGCCTGTATTTTTTATACTGAGACCCAGGACCCCAAATATACCCCTATTCGTCGTCTCGAACCCATGCGACGGCTGTGGGAACAGGAGTTTACCCTGGTGGGCAAGGTCAAAAAAGCCATCGGTATCAGCAAACCGGTCACTGAACAAGAGTTAAAAGATCACGTTGAGCTGGTTTACGAAAGCTGTACCACTTGTGGTCGCTGTTCGATGGTATGTCCAGTCGGTAATGATATTGTTTACATGTTGCGGCGCATGCGCGAAGGTATGTCCGCCGCCGGACTGGCGCCCAAGGAACTCCAGGCAGCGGCAGTACGGCAGTATGAAAAAGGGAGCGTTATGGGATTTCCAATGAAAACATTGGAGGCTCAGATCAAGGCTGCCGAGGAAGAGACCGGTATCAAGATCAATATCGATGAACCTAATGTGGATTACCTGTTTTTACCATCCTCTAACGAAGTGATGCAGTTTAATGAAATCTTTGGTTCCATGGCCAAGATTTTTAAGGAAGCCGGCGTGACCTGGACATTAAGCTCCAAGGCTCATGAAGCCGCCAATCCCGGGATGCATATGGGCGCCTCGGAAGTAGAAGGTGCACAAATACAGCGTCTGGTTGAGGCTGCTGAAGAATTGAATATTAAAAACGTCATTTCCCCTGAATGTGGGCATGCTTATATGGCGATTCGTTGGGAAGGCCCCAACCTGATCAAACGTACTTATCCGTTCAAGGTTTACCACATTATCGAGGTGCTGGATAAATTGCGGGCCGAGGGTCGTTTGAAAACTACTGGCTGTGAGGAAGAACGCCTGACTTTTCATGATCCTTGTCAGGCTGCCAGACGCGGTGGGGTCAATCAACCTCAACGTAACCTGCTGAACATGGTGACCTGTAATTTCATCGAAATGAAGGAAAATAGGCATTGCAACTTTTGCTGCGGCGGTGGTGGCGGTATGAATGCCATTGAAAAAGCAGAGCCGCTGGTACGCAAAGTGTTTAACCGTAAGAAAAAACAGATTGATGAACTGGATGTCACTACAGTGGTGACGATGTGTGCGACTTGTCGTAATACTCTGGAAGAAGGTATCGAGGCCAATAATATGAATATCGAGGTGCTGGGATTGACTGAAGTGGTCGCTAATCACCTGCTGAAGGAGAAAAAATCATGAGCGAAAGAGTCGTTGTAGATCCGATTACGCGGATTGAAGGTCATTTGCGTATCGAGGCCGAAACTGATGCTAATGGTAATATCACCGGAGCATCCAGTGCAGGAACCATGGTGCGCGGCATTGAAACCATTCTTAAAGGTCGTGACCCTCGTGATGCCTGGGCTTATGCACAGCGTATATGCGGTGTTTGTACCCTGGTACACGGTATTGCTTCGGTTCGTTCAGTAGAAAATGCGTTAAATTATAAAATCCCACCGAATGCACAACTCATCCGAAACCTGATGATCGCTGCACAATATGTGCATGACCATGTGATGCATTTTTATCATTTGCATGCATTGGATTGGGTAGACGTCGTTTCTGCGTTGAATGCCGATCCCAAAGCGACTTCAGAACTGGCGCAATCGCTCTCGAAATGGCCCAAGTCATCGCCGGGTTATTTTGCCGATGTGAAAAAGAAGATCAAAGATTTTGTTGACTCCGGGCAGTTAGGTATTTTTGCCAATGGTTACTGGGGACATCCAGCTTATAAATTACCTGCTGAAGCAAACCTTATGGCTGTGGCCCATTATTTGGAGGCACTGGCATGGCAACGAGACGTGGTGCAAATTCATACCATATTTGGTGGTAAGAATCCGCATCCCAATTTCCTCGTCGGTGGTGCACCTTCACCCATTTCCGGTGTCACGGGCGATATGGGCGCTACTGCGCTGAATATCGTCGGTTTGCAGGATATCCGTAATATTATCAACAAGATGATGGATTTCGTTGATAACGTTTACGTACCGGATACCATAGCCATTGCGGGATTTTACAAGGATTGGTTCCAACGCGGATCCGGAGTGCGTAATTTTATGACGTTTGGAGATATGCCTGAACATGGTATGGATGATCCCGCCAGTTACTTTATCCCCAGTGGTGCGATTCTGGATCGGAACCTCAGTGTGATTCATCCCGTTGATTTGAACGATCCGGAACAAATTAAGGAATTCATCGCACATTCCTACTATGACTACTCATCAGGTAAGGAGTCAGGTTTGCATCCATATGATGGGGAAACCAATCTGAACTACTCCGGTCCCAAGCCTCCTTATGAGTTCCTGGATATAGAAAACAGTTATTCCTGGCTGAAGTCTCCACGCTGGAAAGGTCAGCCGATGGAAGTTGGCCCCCTGGCACGGGTTCTGATGTTATATGCCAAGGGCCATGAACCCACCCGTGAATTGGCCGGTGCAGTGCTCAAACAACTGGATGTACCGATTGACGCGCTGTTCTCCACGCTGGGACGAACTGCTGCACGGACCCTGGAAACCAAGCTGATTGGTGATCAAATGCATCGCTGGCTAGATAACCTGATTGCCAATATCAAGGGCGGTGATCTGAGTGTACATAATGATACTTTATGGGATCCCTCGACTTGGCCAGCAGAAGCTCGTGGGGTCGGTTTTATGGAAGCCCCCCGGGGCGCGTTGGCTCACTGGATTGTGATCAAGGATCAAAAGATAGATAACTACCAGGCAGTCGTGCCTTCGACCTGGAATGCAGGTCCCCGAGACGCCGAAGGTCAAGATGGTCCCTATGAAGGGGCGTTAACGGATAATCATCAACTGCATGATCCCAAACAACCGGTCGAGATTTTACGAACGATCCATAGTTTTGATCCCTGTATCGCCTGTGCTGTGCATGTGACCGATCCGGAAGGTGAAGAACTGGTTAAGGTTAAGGTGCGTTAGTGAGGGTAGGGAAAATTCTGAACTTGGCTTGGGTACTCATGGCGATGTCGGTATGGGAACCGGTGAACGCGCATCAAGGACATGGCGCCGAATACAGCCTGGGTTATGTGTTGTTAATGGTGGGTCTGCTTTTATTATTGGCGAAACTCTATAAAAGAAATTGAGGCAGAGTAGTCTTTTAATTAAAAGTAAAAAGCCGCTGCGCTGCCACATAGCGTCATGATAAAAAGAAACCATTTTAAAGATTCGGCACTGGCTTTAATGGCAAATTTAACCCCGTGGTGAGCACCTATCATCATCGTCGAAGCCAGGATTAATCCCGGTATCCAGGCGACCTGGTCTCGCGCAATAAAAATGACCAATGCGATACTGGTAAAACCCAGGGTGCAGAGTAATTTGAGCGCATTGGATTTCACCAGGTCATAACGTAATGATCCCGCCAACGCAATGATTAATACAAAACCCACGCCGGCTTGCACGAAGCTGCCATACAAACCTGATACAAAAAGCATAATCCAAGAAGACGGTGTCTGGCTCACTCGACGAGGAACAGTCCCCGGTTCGGGTAGGACTACCGAGGGTTTCAGTAAGATGATTAACGACATGGAAATCATCGTGATCAGTAGTACCGGTTTCAAATAGGTCACGGGGGCATATGAAGCCGCCAGGGCACCGATTACTCCGCCTATTGAGAGTGGTATAAAAATGCCTTTGATGTCATAGAGGGGCAATTCTCCATGACTATGAAAAGCCTTGGTGCCCCAGAGTGTTTGTAGAAAGATGCCGACGCGATTAGTCGCATTGGCTATATCTGCAGGCATTCCGAGCACCATCAGTGCGGGTAGCGTCAGGTTTGAACCACCACCGGCCAGCGTATTAATCACACCGGCTATATAACCAAGTACCAACAGAGCACTAATTTGTAAAAGATCAAAATCCATCGGATAACCAGCTGGGAACCATAATGAATTGTTATCTTTTTGCTAACAATGTCAAAGCTTTACTGGTTAAAGAAATCAATTGTTTGAATTGAGAAAAACTGGATGGGTCGAGTGCTTGTGCAGTACCGGTACGATCAGCATAGACAATCCCCAGAGGTTGATTGCCGATAAACAGCGACATCGCAATGAACTGATTCGTCATAATACTCGCCATCAAGCTGGGAGGCAGCAGTTTATGATACTTCTTGAAGCTGTCATTGTTGATCCAAATAGCCTGTGGTTTACTCATTAACATTTTGAGTAGGCCGGATTTGGTCAGTTCGATTTTATAGTTTCGAAAAGGGGATTGCGCATCCAGTCCAATATTGATTCGGTTTTGAATCATCTGTTTATCCTGTGAAAGCAGGAAGACACAAACCCGGGAAAAACCTTTTTCTTCAAACAAACCCTTAACGCAGGTATTCAAAATATCGGTCTGTTTGCAATGAGTTTGGCGCACAAGGTGTTTAATACGTGCCTCGATGGTTAATTTTTTGGTTTGATTGCTGCTGACCGGCGCCTGCGCTGCTTTCGGTGCCGATGATGATTCTTGTTTAGGAAAAACGTAATGCTGGTCCTTGATTAGTATGAGGCGACTGGCCGGATGCCAGGCTTCTTCAACCCATGATTGCCGGGCCGCGATAATGGCGAATCGATGAGTTTCTTTAATAACTTTATCCAACGGAATTTTTAATAGATCTGCAAGCTGCTGATAGGCATGCGTCAAAGATTGATCTGACCAACCATACTCACACTGGTGACAAATGGTCGCGGTTAAGCCTAATAATTGCGCTTTCGGCTCTTTGATCGTGGAACCCGTTATGGAAAGAGCCAATAACTCTGGCAGATGCAGGTTATTAGCCACTGCCTCGGTCAAATGTGAAAAACGAAATCCAAATAACTGCTGGCAGGCACTTTCAGTGGCCCCAGCCTGAATATATTCAAAATAAACAGTAAAGTCATAAAGGCAGCATAAGAGTTCTCCCAGATAGCTCATTAGCGCCATATTTCTGAGTGAATCGACTTGTTTATAACCGGCTAACCTGGCCCATTGTGTCGCCTGCTCCTGATTATGAAATCCTCGATTGATGATTTGATGAAATAAAAAAATCTGTTCAGGTTTTTTCAGGATATTTCGGCAGGCAGGTCGTTCAGTGATCAAAGCATGAAGATTTGATACGCCTAACAAGGCCGCAGCGGCTTCTGGTGATTCAACCAGGTCGCGTCCTGAGGATCCCCCCCGTTTAACATTGACTTTTGACAGTAGATGTAAGATTAATCCAGGGTCGCGAGACAGATCGTCACTCAGATTGGCATCGGGATCCTGTTCCAGTTTTTGCTGAATTGCATCAAGATTAAAGTCCAGCGTGGGTATAATAGGAGTATGTTTCTGCAACCACTGGTCAGCTTGTTTTAAAGACATGAATCAGTTGAGTAATTAATCGTCGTCTTCTTCGAATCGGGAAGCCCCCAGTGCGCGCAATTGTTTACCATGAACGTGTTTAATCAGTATCTCACGGTCGGCTTCATGAATATGTTCGAAATCCAGAGCGATTCGATAATGCCCCTCTGGTTCACTGACCGGTTTACAGTCCACCACGCGTGAGAACACTACAATTCGTTGGCGCCCGGGCAACAGTTTCAGGTTTAATTCCACGATGTCACCGATTTTTACTGCTTCATTAGTATAGAAAGCAATACCCTGGGCACTGAGGTTGACCTCCATTTCCAGATCAGTGAAGGTATCTTCATCCTGTAAAATTTTATTGGTCAGTACATCGATTTGCTCCTGCAGCAAGGACAGGTAACGACCGACTTCAGGCATTTTAGTCTTAATTTTTTTCAGGTCAGCCTGGTGTTGTTCGAGTTTGAAATTGAATTCGTTGCGCAGGGAATACTGGTGTTGGTCATTCCAGAACTTTTCCAGTTTCTGCTCGACTTCGGGTTGGTCCACGACCTGGGTTTTCAGGCCCACTAAATCTTCGATTCGAAAGTAGCGGCGGCGTTCTTTCATGGTTTATTGATCCTGCACATAATCGACATTATCGGCCGGGTCATCCATCAAGATGGATTCCGTATTGCCATGTAATACACTGATTTCCACGCGTCGGTTGGTGGCGCGGTTTTCCCAACTATCATTGGGTACCAGCGGTTGGTTGTCCGAGTGAGCACGAATCTCCATGCGCTCGGGATCGATATCGCCGCGTTGAATAAAGAAATGTACAACAGTGGCGGCACGTTTCGCAGACAGATCCCAGTTGGACCGAAAGGTTTTGGTTTCAATAGGAATATCATCGGTATGGCCCGCAATGATAAATTGTCCGTCACGTTGATTGAGAACCAGTGCAATCTGTTCCAGGATGGGGGCGAATTCCGGCTTCAGGTCTGCTTTACCGGATCCAAAAGATCCTTTTTCACGAATGCGAATTAAAACCCGGTCATTGAAGGCTTCAACTTCAAGCAACCCCTCGCCAATTGCGGCAGCCAATTCTTTTTTGAGTTCTTCGGCCTCTTCTTTAGCCATTTTTTCTGCATGAGCCTTGGCCAAGGCTTCAGCTTCTGCCAGGGATTGGTCATTGCGGCTGGTAGAATCGGTGAAATCAAGGTTGGTCTTGGTATCGTCGGTGGTTTTTTCCCGCATGATTTCAAGTGGGGTAACTTCGGTGGGTTTGCCTGGGCTGTACTGTTGGGCAATCACACTGGTTCCTTTCGGAATCTCGGTAGCCTTGACATCTCGCTGAACACCAAAGGCCAGCTTCATGGCTCCGGCCACTTGCTTGTATTTGAGTACATCCATCTCCGCAAAAGACAATAACAACACAAAAAAGCACATCAACAGTGACATCAAATCGGCAAAAGTCGCCAACCAGGGCGGCAGGCCTTCTTCGCAAGCAGGACATTGGTTGTCATCACTCATGCCTTGGGACCGTTATTCTTCCTGGGGGCGTTTACTTTCAGGCAGGAAGGCATTCAGTAATTCCTGCATGACACGCGGATTGGTACCATCTTGAATGGCTGAAATGGATTCCAAAATAAGCGCCTTGTTAAGCTTTTCAGATGAACTGATTAATTTCAGTTTTTCTGACAGAGGGGACGCAAAGGCGTTTGCGATAACGGCACCATACAGTGTCGTGAGCAGTGCCACGGCCATCGCGGGACCGATGGCAGCCGGGTCGCTCATGTTTGATAACATTTGTACCAGGCCGATCAGCGTTCCGATCATACCCATCGCCGGGGCATACGTGGCCATGGCCTTGAACATATCAGCTCCCTTGGTATGGCGCTCTATAGTCAGGTTAATGTCCTTGGATAACAGGTTGTTCACTATTTCTGGAGAATGGCCATCGATACATAATCCGATACCCCGTTCCAGGAAAGGATTGCTAATTTCACGACCTTCTAGCGCCAGTAAACCTTCCTTGCGCGCAATATTGGCCATTTCGACGGCTTCTTCAATCAAGTTTTTGGGGTTGTCCATTTTGTATAAAAAGGCTTTCAAGCCAATCTTAAATGAACCCAGGAAGTCAGCCAGGGTAACACGCATCAAAGTCACGCCAAAGGTGCCGCCCACAACCACCAGAATAGAAGGTACATTGACAAAGATGATAAAGGGTCCACCCATGGCAATCGACGACCCGATAATGCCGAATGCCGCGAGGATGCCGACCAGTGTTGCTATATCCACTTGAGAAGCTCCCGAAGAATATTTTTGTTTTTTATGAGTGTAGTCGATATTCCTCTCGTTTTTAGAAATATCCTGTTACCCCAATGGATCCCTTTTTTAAGCATCTACGGGTGTAAATTGCTACATTCATAAACCTGAAAAATATATCGGCAAGAGTTGAAAAACCTTTATATTGATTCCCTGAAATAAAGAAAAAAGTGACCCAAAAGGATTTTTTCCCAGTGAACTCATAGTTTTTAGATTTGACTTAAGTCATTTCTAATAACAAGGGTTTTTTTACAATAGGGTTCTCTACTCAATCCCCCGGGTTTCCTGAAGATCATGACAAAGCCGCTAGATTTTGATCAGGAGTTGATCAAAAAATATGACCGATCAGGCCCGCGTTATACTTCTTATCCCACGGCCCCGCAGTTTTCTGCGGATTATACGGCAGAGACGTTTAAGCGCTGCGTTGAATATAGTAACAACGAGATCATACCCAAGCCTTTATCGCTGTATGTACACATCCCTTACTGCGATACCATCTGCTATTACTGTGCCTGCAACAAGATTATTACCAAAAATCATGCGGTTACTGCCGAATATCTGCAGTTGTTAAACCAAGAAATGGACATGTTGGCGCCATTGTTTGATGCTGATCGGGAGTTGGAGCAGTTACATTTTGGCGGTGGCACACCGACGTTCCTCAATGATGAGGAACTGCAAACATTAATGCAAAGCATTGAACAACATTTTAAGTTTGCAGAAGAGCGCGAGATGTCTATTGAAATTGATCCGCGCAAGGTGAGTAACGAGACGATTCATCTGTTAGCTGAAATCGGTTTCAATCGTATTAGCCTGGGTGTGCAGGATTTTGATGCCACAGTTCAGGAGGCCGTGAATCGAATTCAATCCTATGAACTGGTCAGGGACCGTTTGGCGGCTGCACGAGAAGTCGGCATTGAATCGGTGAACATGGATTTAATCTATGGACTGCCTTTTCAATCGGAATCCACCTTTGCCAATACCCTGGACAAGGTGATTGAGTTACGACCGGACCGTTTGTCCATTTTTAATTACGCGCATCTGCCCGAGCGTTTCAAACCTCAACGTCGAATCAATGAAGAGGATTTACCGACCCCTGCGCAGAAACTGAATATCCTGCAATTGACCATGGAAAAGTTACAGCAAGCCGGTTATGTTTATATCGGGATGGATCATTTTGCTCTGGAATCCGATTCCATGGTTAAAGCCCAGCAGGAAGGTACATTGCAACGAAATTTCCAGGGCTATTCAACGCATGCAGACACCGACTTGGTAGCGATCGGGGTCAGTTCCATAGGTTCGGTTTGTGACAGTTATAGTCAGAACAGCAGCAATTTCGAAGACTATAAAGCAAGGATTGAAGCCGGCGAGTTACCTATCGTGCGTGGATTGGTCATGTCGGAAGAAGATCGCTTGCGCAAACAGATTATTAATCAGCTGATCTGTCACTTTCACCTGGATATTCAGTCTTTTGAACAACATTGGCATCTTCAGTTCAATGACCATTTTGCCCATGAAATTACAGAATTGGAAGCCATGGCCAAAGATGGTTTGTTGACCATAGACGATCAAGCGATTCAGGTGCAACCGAAGGGGCGTTTATTGATACGCAACATCTGCATGGTATTTGACGCCTACCTGCAACACAATGTCGTTCAGTTTTCCAAGGTAATTTAAGCTTTACAGGGAATCAGATTCTTCACAATTGGCGACCAACCCCGTCAGTAAATCCATATTCAGAATGTCGACTTGCTTGCGATTAATCTTGACAATGCCTTGTTGTTGGAAGGATTTGAACAAGCGACTGACAGTCTCTACAGCAATTCCAAGATAACACGCAATATCATGGCGTGACATCGGCAGCATGAAACTGGTGGGAGAAAAACCTCGGTGTTTGAAGCGGCTCGAGATGCTGAGTAGAAAAGTGGCGAGACGCTCATGCGCTGTTTGTTGACCGAGTAATAACTGATGTGAATGATCACAATTGATTTCATGGCCCAGGAGTTTATAGACCTGGATTCTCAGGTCAGGCAATTCGGCGCAGAGTTCATCCAGTTTTTCGAAAGGAATGGTGCAATAAGAGGTGTTGTCCATGGTCGATGCATAACAGCGGTGTGAGTTATGTTCCATGCCATCGAGACCAAAGATTTCTCCGGGCAAGTGAAAGCCTAGAATTTGTTGCTCCCCGGTTTTCTTGGTCAGATAGGTTTTCACCCCGCCGGATCTAACGGCATAGAAACCAAAAAATTTATCGCCGGGCTGGTAGATTTGGGTATTCGGATCAAGCTTGCGGGGCCGTTCAATGTAGTCATCCAGTTGACTGATCTCCTGGACGGTTAATCCCCGGGGAAGACAGAGTTCAGAGAGGCTGCAGGATTCGCAACTAACCCTGAGTTGTTTTGCAAGCTGTACTTGAGACATAAAATTCAAATCCTGTTGGGCAAACCTAGACTATTTCGGGACAGACTCTTTATCGATAGATTTCAATATTAGAAATAGATTATACACTTGACCCATGTCATTTTCACAAGTGCGTCAAATTGACACACTCCCATCGCTTAATTTTCAATTCTATATGAGGCCATGATTAATGGAAACCTACAATTATAAAGTCGTACGGCAATTCGCCATTATGACCGTAGTTTGGGGTATCGTAGGCATGTTGGTAGGCGTGATTATTGCGGCAGAACTTATCTGGCCGCAGATCAGTATGGACCTGCCATGGTTGCACTACGGTCGTTTAAGACCACTTCACACCAATGCGGTGATATTCGCTTTCGGTGGTTCGGCTCTTTTTGCGACCTCTTACTATGTGGTACAGAAAACCTGTCATACCCGTTTATTTAGTGATGGTCTCGCAGCTTTTACATTTTGGGGTTGGCAGCTCATCATTGTATTGGCCGCAATCACCCTGCCTCTGGGACTTACATCCGGTAAGGAATATGCTGAATTGATTTGGCCGATTGATATTCTCATCACCTTGGTATGGGTGACTTATGCCCTGGTATTCTTTGGAACCATTCTTAAACGTAAGGTCAAGCATATTTATGTGGCCAACTGGTTTTATGGCGCCTTTATTATAACTATTGCCGTATTGCACTTAGTCAACAGCGCAGCGATACCAGTCACGCTGACCAAAGGTTATTCTGCTTATGCCGGAGCCATCGATGCCATGGTGCAATGGTGGTATGGTCATAACGCAGTGGGTTTCTTCCTGACCGCTGGATTCCTCGGCATGATGTATTACTTTATTCCGAAAGTAGCTAATCGCCCTGTTTTTTCCTATCGCCTGTCAGTGGTTCATTTCTGGGCGCTGATTTCCACGTATATGTGGGCGGGTCCTCATCACCTGCATTACACCGCATTACCTGACTGGGCCCAGTCATTGGGTATGGTATTTTCTTTGATTCTACTGGCGCCAAGTTGGGGTGGAATGATCAACGGTATTATGACCTTGTCAGGAGCTTGGCATAAACTGCGTACTGATCCTATCTTAAAGTTTCTCATTGTATCCCTGTCGTTTTACGGCATGTCGACCTTTGAAGGTCCAATGATGTCCATCAAGACTGTTAATGCTTTATCACACTACACTGACTGGACAGTAGGTCACGTGCACTCGGGTGCCCTCGGCTGGGTGGCTCTGGTCAGTATTGGTTCCATGTATGCCTTGATTCCATGGGTATTCAACAAGCCTGGTATGTACAGCAACAAGTTGATAGATACGCATTTCTGGATCTCAACAGTAGGTGTAGTGCTTTACATTGCTGCGATGTGGATTGCGGGTGTCATGCAGGGTCTGATGTGGCGTGCGGTGAATCCCGACGGTACTTTGACTTACAGTTTTGTTGAGTCTCTGGAAGCAACCTATCCATTCTACTTTGTGAGACTGCTGGGTGGCGCGTTATTCCTGTTTGGCATGTTCATCATGGCTTACAACGTTTATAAAACTGTCGCCGGTTCTGAAATCACCGACGAGCAAGTCGCACAGCCTGCACATTAGGAGAATCGATATGAGTCATGAAGTCGTTGAAAAAAATGTAGGCCTGATGGCAATCCTGATTGTGATTGTGATCAGTTTTGGTGGTTTGGCTGAAATTGTGCCGCTGTTCTTTATTAAAGACACCACGGAGCCCGTCGAAAATCTCAAGCCTTATAGCGCATTGCAGTTAGAAGGACGAGATGTGTATATCCGTGAAGGTTGTTTTACCTGTCATTCACAGATGATTCGGCCTTTCCGCGCGGAAACCGAGCGCTATGGTCATTATTCCGTTGCGGGCGAGTTTGTTTATGATCATCCTTTTCAATGGGGATCCAAACGAACCGGTCCAGACCTGCACCGAGTCGGTGGCCGTTATTCGGATGACTGGCACATTGCTCATTTGAATAACCCCCGTGATGTCGTGCCGGAATCCAATATGCCCAGCTTTCCCTGGTTGCTTGAAAACGTGCTGACCGGTGAAGATACGGCGGCCAAGATGAAGGCACTTAGAACTGTAGGTGTTCCTTATACTGATGCCGATATTGCCGGTGCCAAAGAGGCGGTAAATGGTCAAACTGAAATGACTGCCCTGGTTGCTTATCTGCAAAATCTGGGTACCGCGGTAAGCATTCGATAGGTGACTGATATGAGTGGAACAATACATGGTATCTGGACGCTGATTTTGATGATTACCATTCTCGGTGTTTTTGCCTGGGCCTGGAGTTCAAAGCGTGAAGTGGCATTTAAAGAAGCTGCCAATCTCGCTCTGGATGACAGTTATTCAAATCCAGAAAAGGAAGAATCATAATGAGTAACTTTTTTAACTGGTGGGTAATCGTAATTACCCTGGTCAATATTTTTGCCTGTTACTGGCTGATCAAGTGGACAATGAAAAAACGTCCGGATGAAGCCGAATCAGGAGCCGCAACCGGTCATACCTGGGATGGCCTGCAAGAGTTGAACAACCCGCTTCCTCGTTGGTGGCTATGGTTATTTTATATCACCATCATTTTTGGTTTGGCTTACCTGGTGATCTTTCCGGGTCTGGGTAATTTCCAAGGGATGAGTAAATGGTCTTCTCACGGCCAGTACGATAAAGAGGTTGCTGCTGCTGATCAGAAATATCAGCCTATATTTGCAGCCTTTGCCGCGACTTCCATTCCGGACCTGTCCAAGGATGCCGAGGCTTTGAAGGCAGGCGAACGGCTGTATAGTAATTACTGTTCTCAATGCCATGGTTCCGATGCTCGAGGCGCTCGGGGTTTTCCCAATCTGACCGATAATGACTGGATTTGGGGTGGCGAGCCGGAGCAAATCAAAAACACGATTGTCAATGGTCGCGGTGGTTTAATGACGCCTTGGGGACCTATTTTAGGGGAACAGGGCGTTGAAGATACTGCGAACTATGTACAGACATTGAGTGGTCGTGAGGTTGATGCTGCTTCCGCTGAAGCGGGTAAGGCGCATTTCAATATGTATTGTGCGGCTTGTCATGGTGCAGATGGTACCGGCAATCAGATGCTAGGAGCCCCTAACTTGACCGATAATATCTGGCTACATGGCAGCTCCGCTGGCGCCATCAAGAAAATCATCAATGAAGGCAAGAATGGAGCGATGCCCGCGTTAGGTGAATTTCTGGGTGATGATAAAAGTCACCTGTTAGCAGCCTATGTTTATAGCTTATCGAACTAAACGTTAAGTTATACGTTAACTCCCCCTGGCCGGGTGAGAAACGGAGAAGTGGTATTTCCGTTTTTCCCCGGCTTCTTTATGCCCATGGCAAAACCTGTATTTGTAGGAGTAATTGATATATTCTCGAATTATTTAATGTATCGAGGATGAGTTGATGTACAAGAATGTCGCTTACCTGGCGGTATTGTTTAACTTGTTGTTTTGCCAACAATTATGGGCTGAGTCCAGCAAATACCAATCACCACTAACCGTCGATGGAACTGAAACTATCAGTCTGGAGCAGGCTAAAAACATGCATGCTGATGGTGTTATTTTTATCGATGTGCGTAGTCCACGACAATATAAAAAACGCCATATACCGGGTGCTGCCCATCTTTACATTAAGGAGAGTTTTACCGAGGAGAACCTGTTGAAGTTGGGTGACAAAAATACACCCATGGTCCTCTATTGTAATGGTGCACACTGTAGTTTGAGTTACAAGGCAGCTGAAAAGGCAGTCGCCTGGGGTTTTACCAATATCAAATATTATCGTGATGGTTTCAGGGCCTGGCGCAAGGATGGCAATCCATTGGAATACGGGTTGCCCCAATAATTACGGCAGCATCCAGTCAAAAAAACGAGTAGGTCGCCGAATATCATAGGTATTGTGTTGAATGTTCCGAGTTGAGTACCCCATCGAATTAATCTGCTGATTGAGCGAATACATGCGCTGATTGATCAGCTCAAGAGAGTGATTCACATCAACCAGATCGATCGCGATATCATCCATCTCATTAGATACTGGTGACATGGTTAACGCAATCGTACTCATAGACTCGCGGATACCCGGCATGGCATCCATGCTACTAGATACCTGGTGTAAATTTTGAGTGACATTATTCATTGACTTTGACACCCTGTCGAATTGCAGTTCCATATTATCGATTTCAAGCACAATCCGGTTCAAGTTTTTGTAGAGACTGAATAATGTGTAAAGATTAACAACCAGTAACAGGAACAGCAGTAAAAAAACAACGATAATCAACAGTCGGTTTGCCCTCTTGCTTTTTTTACTCGCTTCATCGAGTTCCTGTAAAGACACATTCTCTTTACGGATAGATTCGAGTAACAGTTTGTTTTGTTCCGATAGCATGGTGATTTTGGGCGAGTTTAGGGGAATAAACTATTAAAAGCGTCGAAAGGCTCACTGATTCGGTACATGTCCCGGCTGATACTGAAGATGTTGCTACTGAGAGGGTAAATGTTCTGATTAACCTGGTACATCGACTGGTCAATGTACTGCATACCCTCGTTAATCTTTTGAATACTATTGCTGGCATTGGCGATAGAAAAATGAATGCCCTGCAAGGTATTGGCAACCTCATGCGTACTGGAACGAATGTGGGTTACATTCCGTGTTTTAGTACTGATGTTCTGCATATCCTGTTGAATGTTCATCATGTTATGGCTAACGGAATCGAATGACTCATTCATGGTTTCGATACCCTCCAACATGTGTACCACCTGGCTGTTCAAGGTTTTAAGTAACAGATAGATAGAAATGGCAATAATGATCAGCATGAACAGGCCAAAGCGTGTGGTCAAGGTGACACGATCAGCGACATTTCTATACATAGCATCACGTAGTTCAGAATTTTGTTCCATTAACTGTAATGCTTGATGATAAATCTTAATATTTTGGTCGGACTCTTTTGACATCGCCTGAATTATTGTTCCTGTATTCTTTTTATTATAGCTCAGTATTTAGGGCGCCATTCGAAACCCGCAACACGTAAGATGTTTGAGATTCAGGTTTCTTAAAGCTTAGTCTTATATCCAATAATCCTTTAGAATGATTTTTATTTAAAGCTGCACAAGTAATTAATGGCGTACCTTAATTCCTGGCAATTCTGGATAGATCGTGGTGGTACTTTTACCGATATTGTGGCACTAAGCCCTCAAGGGGGCATAGTGACTGATAAGCTGCTCTCAGAAAACCCAGAACAATATCAGGACGCTGCGATTGAAGGTATACGACGGATTGTCGATCAGCATGTTACGACAACCAAGGGTCAAGCATTCATTGTCAAGATGGGAACGACCGTGGCTACGAATGCACTGCTTGAACGTAAGGGTGAGCCTACCTTGCTGGTCATTACGCGCGGCTTTGCAGATGCCCTGCGCATAGGTTATCAAAACCGTCCTCAACTTTTTGAGTTAAAAATCGAATTGCCTGACATGCTTTATGCCGATGTGTTGGAAATCGATGAGCGCATTAACGCTTCGGGTAGAGTTATTCGGTTATTGGATGAACATCAGGCCAGGCAAGGACTGGAATTTTACTACCAAAAAGGCATTCGTTCGGTCGCTATTGTGTTTATGCATGGTTATCGTTTTGATGAGCATGAATTAAAGGTAGCAGAGCTTGCAAAACAAGTCGGTTATGAACAAATATCTGTCAGCTCTAAAATCAGCCCGTTGATGAAGTTGGTATCCCGGGGTGATACCACAGTTGTGGATGCTTACTTGTCACCCATTTTACGTCGCTACGTTAATCAAGTAGCAGAACAATTAGAAATGATCAATCCAGTTTCCAATCAACTGCAGTTTATGCAATCGAATGGAGGCTTAACCGAAGCACACCATTTTGTGGGTAAGGATGCCATTTTATCCGGTCCTGCGGGGGGTGTTATCGGCATGATTGAAACAGCTAAGGCGGCCGGTTATGAGCAGTTGATCGGTTTTGATATGGGAGGCACCTCAACGGATGTGTGTCACTATGCTGGAGCACTTGAACGCACATTTGAGACTGAAGTCGCCGGAATACGCATGCGTGCGCCCATGATGCGTATCCACACCGTTGCAGCTGGTGGTGGATCCATTCTCAAGTTTGATGGTGCTCGCTATCGTGTGGGTCCGGATTCGGCAGGCGCCAACCCTGGACCCGCTTGTTATGGCAGGGGAGGGCCTTTGTGCGTGACCGATTGCAATGTCATGCTGGGCAAGATTCAACCCAGTTTTTTTCCCAAAGTGTTTGGTCCGGGAGCTGATCAACCGCTTGATCGTGACAGGGTAAGGCATGGTTTTAACCAACTGGCTAGTAAAATTAACATGGCCACGCGTAAGTCAGTCAGCGAAGTCGAAATAGCCTCGGGTTTCCTGAGTATTGCGGTAGAAAACATGGCGAATGCCATTAAGAAAATTTCCGTACAACGTGGTTATGATGTTGCAGAATACACGCTGTGCTGTTATGGAGGTGCCGGGGGGCAACATGCTTGTCTGGTCGCTGACGCTTTGGCAATTGAAAGAATCTATCTGCATCCGTTTGCGGGGGTATTATCTGCTTATGGAATGGGTCTAGCCGATCTGCGGCAGATCCATGAACGCAGTATTGAGTTACCCTTGAATATAGATCTAGTTGAGGTCTTGTTAAATGACCAGAAGGAGTTAGTCAGACAAGGTGAGTCAGATCTGCGGGCCCAGGGGGCCACACCACCTCAATTACAATCTCTAACCCGCTTACACTGTCATTATCAGGGTTCGGATACCACGATTCCGGTTGAGTTTGCGCGCCTCGACGCCATGACGACCGAATTCGAGGATAAACATCGCTTATCTTTTGGTTTCATCAGCCAAGACAAAACTATTCTGGTACGTTCCATAGAAGTTGAGGTCATTGCGGTCAATGCGATACCGGAGGTTCGTGTTGAACAGGTCAATAATCAATACCTGACTGCAGCAGCAGAGTATCCTGTATTTATCGGTGGGCAGATGCAATCAACGCCCTTTTTTTATCGTGATCATCTGCCGATGGACCACCCTATCAATGGTCCGGCCGTTATTATTGAACAGACGAGCACGATTGTCATTGAACCGGGTTGGCGTGGCAGACTCACCCAGCAAAATAATATTGTACTGGAACGTTATCTTGAAAAACCCCAACAGGTTGCCGTCGGTACCGATGTAGATCCGGTCATGTTGGAGATCTTCAACAATCTATTCATGTCGATTGCCGAACAAATGGGGTCGGTGTTAGAAAATACAGCGACTTCGGTGAATATCAAGGAACGCCTCGATTTTTCCTGCGCGGTATTTGATGCTGAAGGAGACCTGATTGCCAATGCGCCACACATGCCTGTTCACCTGGGGTCAATGAGTGAAAGTATAAAAACCGTCATTCGTGAACGTCGTTCATCGATGTCCAGGGGTGATGCTTATGTGCTCAACGCACCCTACAATGGGGGTACACATTTACCGGATGTCACGGTTATAAAACCGGTGTTCGATGATGTCGGCACAAAAATCATTTTTTATGTGGCGGCACGTGGTCACCATGCCGATATTGGTGGAATCACCCCGGGGTCAATGCCCTCCAATTCTTTCAGCGTGGAGCAAGAAGGGATCCTGCTGGATAACATCACCATGGTGAGGGCAGGCCGGTTTCTCGAGCATGAGATGCGTGATGTATTAGCTTCTGGGTCTTACCCGGCACGTAATATTGATACGAATCTAGCGGATTTCAAGGCACAGTTGGCCGCTTGTGAAAAAGGCATGCAGGAGTTATTGAAGATAGTCCGGCATTTCAGTCTCCCGGTCGTGCATGCCTATATGCAGCATGTACAAAATAATGCCGAGGAATCCGTGCGTCGAGTTTTGGATGCCTTAAGCGATGGTCAGTTCAGTTATGCCATGGATGATGGTTCGGTGATCAAGGTAAGCATTACCGTGGACAGATCACAGCGGGAGGCCCACATTGATTTTACCGGCACCAGTCCCCAGCATCATGCTAATTTTAATGCGCCTTCAGCCATTACCCGAGCGGCGGTATTGTATGTATTTCGGAGTTTGGTAGACGACTTGATTCCACTGAATGAGGGCTGTCTTAAGCCCTTACAAATCACCTTGCCTCCCCACAGTATGATTAATCCTGAGTACCCGGCTGCCGTGGTGGCCGGTAATGTGGAAACTTCGCAGGCCATTGTAGATACGCTATTAGGTGCGCTAGAAGTTTGCGCTGCTTCCCAAGGTACCATGAATAATCTGACCTGGGGCAATGCATCCTACCAATATTATGAAACGCTGTGTGGTGGTGAAGGCGCCAGTGATCGGCATCCTGGTTGCAGCGCGGTCCATACCCATATGACAAATTCGCGATTAACCGACCCAGAAGTGCTTGAATTTCGCTTTCCGGTGACATTGGAATCCTTTTCTATTAGAAAAGGTTCAGGTGGGCACGGGCAATTTAACGGTGGTGATGGTGTTGAACGTTGTATTCGTTTTCATGAAAATATGAAGGCGAGCTTATTAACCGGTCATCGTGAGATAGCACCTTATGGCTTACATGGGGGATTACCGGGTAAAACCGGCCTCAATTGTATCCAGCGTCAGAATGGGGCCACTGAGTTATTGCCATCCACCTGCAGCATTGATGTCAAAAACGGTGATAAGTTGATCATCAAAACACCTGGGGGTGGAGGTTATGGCAAACCACCGCAGAAAACTCCATAGCATCATGAGGTACAGTTTATAAGCCATTGTATTCGTCATCAGGGATAGGACGCGGCCCTGAAGGTATTGGTTACAAGTTATTGGCGTAAAGAAAAAGTGGGATGTTGTTGCTTTATGAGATGATGCTCAAGTAACCATTGCCGGGCATCCTCGGCGTCCTGTGTAAACCAATTGCTGCTGGAACCCAAACGGAAACTATAGCCCCAGCGATCCATATCACGCATCATTCTATTCTGTCCCATCTCGGGAATCTGGTCGGCTAACAGTATCTGCAGGTAACACACCGCATTTTCTTCTGCATAATCTCCTGCAGCATTGGTATGGAGCTTTTGACGCCGTTGGGTATCCATGCAAATAAAATGGCAGGTTTCATGCAAAATGGAATGAATAGGCGTATTCATGCGTGTGTACACTGTATCGCCAATCAGCCCAGCTTCTTCATCACCCCAGAAGCTTCCTGGAATCGTTTCTTCCTGGACAATCTCCAATTTTAACTGATAGCGAGCCAGTAATTGACGCAGAGGATCGATATCGATATCAGATAACAGTAAAACAGATACAGACACAGTGATGTACTTACACGGGAATTTTCTGACAAGTTAGTAAGCTGCTGATTGTATGTTCCAAGCGCCACCATTCCTCTTTTTCATGTTCGGAATGGTTATGACGGGTTCGGATGATGAGGTAATTGATCGCGGCCCCAAAAATACCCAGGATACCACCCACATCGATATTGGGGTGGTTGAAATGCAGTCGAACTTTTTTAACCAGCAGCATGCCTTGTTCAGTTCGAATCTTGTGCAGAGCCAATGTCAGGGCATTGCTGGCAGACATTTCCCACGCCATGATTTCCTGGGTCAACGGGCGGTCCTGAATCGCCTTGATATGACGTTTCAGTAAAATATCCAGAAATTTAGGTAAACTCATTTGGGAGATTTCATCCATATTTTCATGAATGATTTCATCCACATCCCACCAAAGATTTTGTTGCTTGGAAAAGCGTTCCAATAACCCATCCAGGCCACCAAAATAGCGATATATTAATACCTTGTCGCAACCCGCTTCTCGAGCGATCGCATTGATTCCAACACTTGGAAAGCCCTGGTTGAGTAACAGGGTGTTAACCGCGTTAAGAATGCGTTGTTCTGTATGAGCGCGACTTTTTTGCATGGTCGATAAGTGTAACCAAAGTTAAATCACTTGTCTCTATCCAGTGACTTTTTTGCTCTGCTGCCAGAATTTCTCCATCTGCTCAAGTCTTTCAGGGCCGAATTCAATTCCGGCCGCATGCATTTGTGCATAAACAAAATCGAAGCGTCGAATGAATTTTTCATTGGTCTGCCTCAGTGCGGATTCTGCATCCAGCTCGAAATGCCGTGCCAGATTAATGCAGGCAAACAACAGGTCACCGATTTCCGATTTGATGTGGTCCGCTTCATTGGTTTTTATGGCGGCACGTATTTCTTCTATTTCTTCTTCAATTTTATCCAGCACGGGCAAGGCATCGGGCCAGTCAAAATGATATCCAGCAGCAGCTTCCTGAAGAATTTGTGCACGCATCAAGGCCGGCAGTTTGTGACCAATTTCATCGAGTACACGGTTGTTGTGGTTCTTGTCTCTCTGCTTATGCTCTTCCCATTGCTGTTGTAAATCTTCATCGCTCAAGCGGTTATCGCGGTCTTGCTCAAATACATGGGGGTGACGTTGGGTCATTTTTTCAATAATGGCATTGATAACATCCTGGATATTAAAATGCCCCTGTTCTTCTGCAATGCGTGCATGAAAAACAATATGAAATAACAAATCACCCAATTCTTCCTTGAGATTGTTGATATCCTTCGACTCGATAGCATGCAGAAGCTCATAGGTCTCCTCGAGGGTATAAGCGCTGATACTCTGGTTGGTTTGTTTGATATCCCAGGGACACCCTTTTTGAGGGTGACGCAGTGCAGCCATAAGCTGAATAAGTTGTTGGAATGTGGACATGTTTTATCCGTTCATGAAAATGGGGTTCGCCTGTATACTGAACCGTTAACTTTTTAATAAATTATCATCACTCATCCATATTAGGTTTGCAAAAAAAACAACAACGGCGTGATAATACGCGCCTCAAAATTTAGACACCCTAATCAATGAGTGACCGAATGACTGCCATGAAGGAATGGCTCGATGGTCTTGGCTATCGGAACTGTGAATTAACGAGTGCATCTGAAGATGCCAGCTTCCGACGCTATTTTCGACTGCATCAGGGCGCAGACAGTTGGATTATCATGGATGCGCCACCCGAAAAAGAACCCTGTGATGCTTTTGTTAAAATAGCCTTGAAGCTCAGGGGCGTTCAATTAAGTGCTCCTGAAATTTTGCATGAAAACCATGATGAGGGTTTTCTGGTGCTTACTGATTTTGGTCGGGAATCCTATTTACAAGCATTAAACTCGGGTAGCGTGAATCGGCTGTATGCAGATGCCACAGCTGCCATAGTGAGTATGCAAACGCAAATTGATGCGGATGATCTACCTCCTTATGATGAAATGTTATTGCGACGGGAAATGAATCTGTTCAAGGAATGGTTTCTGGAGCAATTACTGAACATAGAGCTGAATCCCAATCAGTTAAATCTGTGGCAATTGATCACTGACGATTTAGTACACAATGCTCTTGAACAACCTCAAGCTTTTGTCCACCGGGATTATCACTCCCGAAATTTGATGAATATCGAGGCTCATCCTGAGTTGGGATCTAATCCGGGTATTCTGGATTTTCAGGATGCAGTTAAGGGGCCAGTGACCTATGATCTGGTTTCATTGTTTCGAGATTGTTACATAGACTGGCCTCAACATCAGGTTGATCGTTGGGTACTTGATTTTCTCGATGTTGCTGGGCAAAAACATCTAGAAGGAATTAAACCGGATCAGTTTATGCATTGGTTTAACCTGATGGGTGTACAGCGTCATTTAAAAGCCATCGGTATTTTTTCCCGCCTGAGTATTCGCGATGAGAAAGACCAGTTTTTACTGGATATTCCGCGTACTTTTAATTATCTGAAGAATGTAGTTGCTCAAGAAATGAGTCTGGCGGATTTAAATACCTTGATCGATGAGCTCAACCTGGACTCTAAGATCAATTTACTGTTCAAGTAATTTCGTGGAATTCTTATTTTGAATGCAATGATATTATCAGCAGGCCGCGGTGAAAGACTGCGTCCCTTAACCGACACATGTCCCAAGCCACTGCTGAGGGTTAAAGGCAAACCATTAATCGTCTATCACCTGGAAGCTCTGAACAGAGCAGGTTTCGAGTCGGTGGTCATTAATGTCTCCTGGCTGGCTGATCAGATTCAGCAGGCTCTGGGTGATGGTAGTCAATTTGGCTTATCCATTATTTATAGTTATGAGGTTGAGGCGTTGGAAACTGCGGGTGGAATTGTGCAAGCCCTGGATCTATTGGATGACACTTTTATCGTGGTCAATGCCGATGTGTATTGTGATTACGACTTTTCCAAATTACTGCAGGAGCAGGGCGATAATCACCTGGTGATGGTTCCTAATCCCGCACATAATCCTCAAGGTGATTTTTCGATTGAACAGGGCTATCTGAGTAACACCCATCAGCAACGCCTGACCTTTGGGGGTATAGCGCGTTATCGAAAATCATTTTTTAAAGATTTGTCTAAGGGTAAACGCCCCCTGGCACCCTTGTTGAGAGCTGCAGCAGACAATCAGGAAATTACGGCTGAGCTATTCAGGGGGCGATGGAGTGATGTTGGTACGGTGAAGAGACTGGATGCCTTGAATGCCTGACTACTACTCCGGCCCTTTTTCAATTATTGTTTTTAGATAATCAAGCCTGAAATTAAAAATAGCATCGCCCAGTTCTTTCCCATGCTTATTTGAATCTACTACCTTTTGGATGTTAAGCTGGTTCAATTGTGCGACCAGGCGGTTCATATAGGCGGCTTGAGGATAAGGATCATTTTCAAAATGGGTTCTTCCGCGCGCATCGGCCAGGCAAGCCTGTGTCATTTTCTCAAAACGCTCAGGCCTGCGAAAAGTATCGTTACGCATAAACAGTTTTAGCAGAGTTTTAGGATTAAGTTCATAAGCGCGATGGATATGTGTATGGAATTCGCAGGTCATTAGAGCGAGTTCAGTAGTTGCTTTAGGTACGCGCCATTTTTCACAGAATTGGCGTGTTAATTCAACTCCACGTTGTTCATGACCGTGATGCCCCGGTAGTATTTCGGCAGGGGTGTTAGCCTTGCCTAAGTCATGCATTAATACTGCGAACCTGACATCGTTGTCCTGATCCAGTTCCGCTGACTTTTTTAAAGCCATCATCAAATGAATGCCGGTGTCAATCTCGGGATGATACTTTGCCGTTTGAGGTACTCCGAAAAGATTATCGATTTCTGGGAACAGTCGATCCAAAACTTGGCATTCTCTTAGGCTGGTAAAGAATACTTGCGGGTCTTTTTCATTGAGTGCACTACTCATCTCACTCCAGACCCTCTCGGGTACCAGAGTATCCAATTCTCCTGATGCCCCCATATCCTGAATCAGTCGCTTTGTTTCATCAGCGATACGAAATCCAAGATGTGTATAACGGGCAGCTAATCGGCTGACCCGCAATACTCTGACAGGATCTTCCACGAAAGCTTCAGAGACATGTCTTAGTAGTCGGTTTTTAAGATCCTGTCTGCCGTTATAGGGATCAATGATATTACCTTGCTCATCTTCTGCAATGGCATTGATCGTCAAGTCTCTGCGTGACAGATCCTGTTCAATGGTAATACTTGGATCCGTATTAAATGTAAAACCAGCATAACCCCTCCCTGTTTTCCTTTCGGTGCGTGCGAGTGCATACTCTTCCTTGGACTCAGGGTGTAGAAAAACCGGGAAATCCTTACCGATAGGAAGATATCCAGAGGCTATCATGGCTTCAGGCGTTGTACCCGTGACAACCCAGTCTGTATCTTTGACTGGAAGCCCTAGGATTTCATCCCTGATTGCGCCACCTACCCGAAATACCTGCATGCCGATTACCGATCAATTTGCTTACGGTAATAATCGTAACTGGGTCTTCTAGAATAATGATGCGGTAACCCCTGAATATAATGGGTCAGAGAGGTTTTGCCCTGGGAAACAGTTTCACTACAGGTGCTGGGTGTTTGTAGAGAACGAAAATTATCCAGGGTAAATAATTGCCCTGGCAGGTTCTGTAGAATGATCGCCTGAATTCGAGCCAGGCTATCCGGTAATCCAAGTATTCGACAACTGGAGTCCTGAGCCGCGTTGATCATTTGCAGGATTTGTTTCAACGTGAAGGTTTCCGGTCCACAGAGAGGGTAACGCTTACCGATACTCTCTTTATTTTCCAGCGAATCGCTAATGCAGTTCACTACGTCTCCAATAAAGACAGGTGCGAATCGACTGTAAGGACAGGCTAAGGGGAAAATACCGATGCATAATTTTAAAATACCTGCGAATCGATTGATGAAACTATCATCGGGCCCAAAAATGACCGAGGGTTGATAGCTGGTGACTTGCAGGTCTTTTTGTCCAAAAGTATGGACCAGGTTTTCTCCTTCTCCCTTGGTGCGCAGGTAATGGCTGCTACCGCTCGCCTGATCAGCACCCAGGGCACTCATGTGTAACAGTCGTTGAATCTTGTTTTCCTGACACGCATTAACCACGGATTTAACAAAATCTACATGGATGCGTCGAAAGCTGTTGCGGCGGGTTTCATTGAGAATCCCCACCAGATTGATAACCACATCTTGATGGCGACAGAGTTTGCTCAGGATGGAGGTATCCATGATATTGGCTTCAATCAGGTGAATTCCACTGAGCACTTTGAGTTCTTTCAGTCGATGCGGTCGACGGCAGGGTAGCGTTACCTGGTATCCCCGTTGTGCTAACGCAATAGCCAAATGACGGCCCACGAATCCACTACCGCCAAGTAAAATGATGTTTTGATACTTCACGACAGTTTAACCCGCTTTATCTACACTGGACTGAGATTTGCCCGAGGTTGGCCTGCGTCGGCGTCTAGGTTTATGCTGATCCTTGCGCCCTTGGCCATGTTGGCCTTTTTTGTGCTGAGGCCTGGATTGATGTGATTTATGTTTCGGTTTCATTAAACGCTTACGGGGGGCCGGTTCAATTAACAGTTCACTGGTGATTGTAGCGGTTGGAATCGATTTTTCGATATAACTCTCGATGTCCATCAAATTCATTGCGTAATCTTCACAGGCAAAACTGATCGCATGGCCGGCATTTCCGGCACGCGCTGTGCGTCCGATGCGATGGACATAATCCTCACCCAGGTCAGGAAGATCATAGTTAAAGACGTGGGTAACATCAGGTATATGCAAGCCTCGTGAAGCTACATCGGTCGCGACCAGGTATGCATATTCTCCATCATGAAATTTTTTCAGCAGTTTTTCGCGTTTATTCTGATGTATATCACCAGAAATTAACGCAGCGGGTAGATGATTGCCCATCAGGTATTCCCAGATGCGAATGGCTGCATTTTTGGTGTTAACGAAAATGATGGAACGTTCCGGTTGAAGTTTTTTAATGAGACCCAGTAACAGTGGAATTTTTTCGTGATTAGCGGGGTGATATACAACCTGGTCAATTCGTTCCACAGCAGGGCTATCGGCTGCTATTTTAATCAGTTCTGCATTATTCATATGTTCGTAGGCCAGCTCCATGACTTTTTGTGCCATCGTGGCTGAGAACAACA